>NZ_JBHWKO010000016.1:0-188748 GCF_042731035.1 Streptomyces sp. NPDC059895 | reverse complement strand
GGGGGGGGGGGGGGGGGGGGGGGGGGGGGGGCGGGGGGGGGGGGGGGGGGGGGGGCCCGGGGGGAGCGGGAGGTGCGAGCCGGTGGGTGGGAGGAGTGAGGCGGTGGGGTGGGTGCCGCCGCAGGCGAGGCGGGCCGTGGCGGGCGGGCCGTGGCGGGCGGGCCGGGCGGGCGGGCCGGGCGGGCGCGGCCGGCCGGGAGCCCGTGGGCGGCTCCCGGCCGGCGGGGCGTCACCGCCTCAGGAGCCGTACCGACAGACCGTCCGCCGTGTACACGGGCACGGCGCGCAGTGTGTCGGAGTCCAGCTCGACGCGGTCGAAGCGGCCGCGCAGCGCCGGGGCGTCGATGACGCGCACGGTGCTGCCGGCGGCCGGGGTCCGCTCGGTGTCGAGGCGGAGCGACAGCACGGCGCCCTCACCGAGCACGACCCGCCGGGTCACCGTGAGGACCGCCTGGTGCCGGCCCGCGCGCAGGGTCGCCTCCAGCGTGCCGGCCTCCTGCGCGAACAGCCCGCGCACCTCGGCCGGTTCGTCGATCCGCACCGTCCCGCCGAGCACCCGCACGTCACCGTGGCCCAGCGCGTGGGCGGCGGCGGAGACCAGCACGCCGTCCTCCACGACCGTGCCGCCCGTGTACCGGTTCCGGCCGGACAGGGTGAGCGTGCCGGTGCCCCGCTTCGTCAGCGAGCCGCGGCCGCCGATGTCGTTGCGCCAGCCGTCGGCCGCGTGGAAACCGCCCGCGGACGCGTCCAGCGTGACCGTGACGTCCGAGGCGAACGAGCCGTAACCGTCGGCCGCCGCGAACAGGTCGAGCCGCCCCCACTGCTCGAAGCCGTCGAGCAGCACGTAGCCCGAGGGCAGCGCGGTCGTGCGCAGCACCTCGCGGCGCTGGGCGGCGTCCAGGTACGGCAGCCGCGTCTCCAGCAGCACCTCCGCGCCCTTGGGCACGGTCAGCGGCTCGTCACGGCCCTCCCGGGTGAGGACGTAGGTCAGACGCGGCTCGACGGCGCGGGCGTTGGCGCCCCGGTCGGCGTACGCGTCGTCCGCGCCGGAGTGGGCGTATGCGAACAGGGTGTCGGGCGTGCTGCCCGTCCGCCCGGTGAAGTACGCCAGGGCCTGCGCCCGCGCCGCCTGCTTGAGCTCGTCGTTGGCCGGGTCGGCCAGCGCCGCCGCGGCGAGGGCGGTGGCCATGACGCGCCCGCCGACGACGTCGACGGTGGAGTGCATGCCCGACACGATCCGGGTGTGGCTCAGCTCGAACGCGCGCGTCACCAGCTCCTGGAACCGCTCCGGCACCGCGTACGCGAACGCCAGGGCGGCCAGGTGGAAGGCGTTGGTGTGGCCGCTGGGGAAGCCACCGTCGTCGACGGGGGAGGTGCTGCGCTGGCGCAGCAACTGGGGGACGACGACCACCTTCGAGTCGTACACCGGGTAGCCGAGCGCGTCCGTGCGGCCGGTGTCGACGACCTCGCTGTCCTCGTTCATCCGCCACGGGCGCGGATACTGGAAGGCGTACTTGCCGGGGTTGCCGGAAGCGTACGGCCCGCGCACCGTGTCGACCAGCCGGGCGACCTGCCCGAGGTCCGAGGTGTACGAGCCCGCACCGATCGCGGAACCGGCCGGGGCGTCGGCGGGCACGGCGTCGCTGATCGTGGTCGCGGGCGTGGTGTCCGGGGCGCTGGTGATCGAGGTGACCGCCTTGGCGCCCGCCTTGTAGAGCTCGGCGAGCGGGCCCAGGGCGGCGATCATCGCGTAGCTCTGGTGCTGGCGGTCGTGGACGAACGCCTCCTTCGCCTGCGCCTCGGTCCGCGCGGCGGTGACGCGGGCGCAGTAGCGCATGTTGGCCCGCAGCACCTCGGGGCGCAGCGCGGTGCCGGTGTTCCAGGCGGAGCCCGTCTTCCAGACCTCGGCCATGCCGCCGAGGATCCGCACGACGGCGTTGGTCTCGGGCGTGAGGTTCGTCAGGACGTTCGTCCGGTAGTCGTCGACGAACGCGAGGGGTGCCGTGGCGGCCTTCGCGTCGGCGGCGGCCGACCAGGAGACGAGCGTCGGGGCGGCGACCAGCGCGGCGGAACCTCCCAGGGAGGCCCTCAGGAAGCCCCTCCTGTTCACGGCCGAGTGCGTGCGGTGCCCGGCGGGGGACGGCATGGATGTGCCTCTCTTCGGTTCTGCGGCCGTGGGGCCAGGAGCGGAGGGGACGCGCGGACCGGTGCGGGTCCGGCGGTTCCGGCGGTCGGTGAGCCGGGCCGCGTGGTGCGTCCGAGCGAAGATCTACGGCCAGGCCGTGTCCCGTCGGGGAGAGGGGGGCGACCGTGGCATGTCCCGCGGGTGAACGGGGGGCGCGGGTTCACAGGAAGCGCCTGCATAGCCGGTGGGAGCCACGATGGGCGGGCCGGGGCCAGGGCCAGGGCCAGGGCCAGGGCCAGGGTCGGGGCCGTGGCGGTGAGGTGAGCCCGTCGCCGGTCGGGCGGACGGCCCCCTGCCGCCTGCGCGGGCGTCGGCGGTGCGGCGCCGAGCGACGGTCGCGCCGCACCGGCACGACCGCTCCCGCCGGAGGACGGCCGCGGGAACGGCCGCGGGAACGGCCGCGGGAACGGCCGCGGGAACGGCCGCGGGAACGGCCGCGGGAACGGCCGCGGGAACGGCCGCGGGAACGGCGGGTCGCGCCGGAGGTCCGCGATCTCTCCCGTGCGCGGGAGTCGTGAGGCCATGGCCGGGAGGCCGGCCTGCACGGGCGGCCGTGCGGCGGCCGCCCCGCGCGGGCGTCGCGCCGAGCCGCGGTGGTGGGCGAACCGCGGCGGTGGGCTAACAGCGGTGGTGGGCGAACCGCGTCTGGAGGACCGGGAGTCGAGTCGAGAAGTCA
Organism: Streptomyces sp. NPDC059895; assembly: GCF_042731035.1. NCBI lineage: Bacteria > Bacillati > Actinomycetota > Actinomycetes > Kitasatosporales > Streptomycetaceae > Streptomyces > Streptomyces sp. NPDC059895. The sequence continues at coordinate 185,887 of NZ_JBHWKO010000016.1, read as the reverse complement.
GGGAAGCCCCGGGACGGGCCTCGGACGGAGTACGGCAGGCGAGTACCGTGCAGTTCGTTAGGAAGTTAACTAACGAAGTACAGTGCGTCAAGAGGCGTCACACGGCCGGCCGTCCGACCGGTCCCCGAGGCAGCGCGACGGTGTGGCGCCGGAGCATCCCGGCGCCGCATCCCGCACGGGCCGTCGACCCGGGAGCGCGGCCCCTGACCTGAGTGGGGGAACTGTGGAACACGACGTGGCAAGAGCCCCCCGCCTGACCGAGAGCGCGCGTGCGGTGTTCGCCGTGCTGGCCGGGGCGGGCAGCGCGACCCGGCCGCGGCTCGCGAGCCTGGCGGGCCTGTCCAAGCCGACGGTGTCCTCCGCCGTCGCGGAACTGGAGGGTGCCCGGCTCGCCGCCCACTCCGGCACCGCCTCCAGCGGCACGGGCCGCTCGGCGGCCGTCTACCGGCTGGGGCCGGCCGCCGGGGCGGTGCTCGCCGTCGACCTCGGCCCCGCTCTCACCCGGGTACGCGGCTGCGCCCTGGACGGCACCCCGCTCGCCGAGGCCACCGGCTCCCGGGCGGACGCCGCCGACGTCGTACGCGAGGCGCTCGGCGCGCTGCCCGGCGGCGCCCCGCTGCGGACCATCGTCGTCGCCGTCGGCGACGTCACCGCGCGGGGCGAGGACGGCACCGCGATGCGCCCCGCGACCGCCAAGGCCGGTCCCGTCTTCGACGCCGTGGCCGTGGCGCTGCCGCCCGGCGTTCCCGTCCACCTCGAGAACAACGTCAACTGCGCCGCGCTCGCGGAACTGCACGAGGGCGCGGCCCGCGGCCGGCACACCTTCGGCTACCTGCGGATCGGCGTGGGCGTCGGCCTCGGCATCGTCGTCGGAGGGCGGGTGCTGCGCGGGGCGAACGGCGCCGCCGGAGAGCTGGCCCGGCTGCCCTACCCCTGGGGCGACGGCGGCGAGCCCCGCCGCGAGGCCCTGGAGGAGTACATCGGTGAGCGCTCCCTGGTGCGACGGGCCGCCGAGGCCTGGCGGGACGGCGACGGGCCGTGCCCGCGTACCGCCGAGCAGCTGTTCGCGCAGGCCCGGCAGGGGCGGCCCGCGGCCCGCGCGGTCGTCGACCGGCACGCCGTGGACGTGGGCCGGATCGCCGCCGCCGTGACCGCCGTACTGGACCCGGGGCTGATCGTGCTGGGCGGCAGCACCGGCGCCGACCCGCGGCTGCTGCCCGGGGTGCGGGCCGAGCTGGACCGGCTGAGCTGGCCGACCGAGGTGGTCAGCAGCACGGTGGGGGAGCTCGGCACCGTCGTCGGCGCGGCGCGGCTCGCGGTGGCCCGGGGAGTCCAAAACGTGACCCGGGCGGCGAGGACGGAGGATTGACGGCTTCCGACTCGGTCTGCCAATGTCCGGACAAGCGCTTTCTAAGCCGGTCGGGACACCGGCTTGGGGTGAGCGTCCCGCCCGTACCCGGGGTACGGCAGCCACGCGAGGGCGTGCTCGCGTGACGACGGCCGTCGACGGCCGGGGATCCCCACCCGTGAGGACGGCGCGGCCGGGCGAGGCCGCACCCCCGGAAGGCGCCCTTCCGAGAACGTGCCCGAGCCGCCGCCGGCCGGCCGGGAAATCCGTCACGCACCCTTCAGGGAGGACCCGGTGGGTCACCACTTCTCGCGCAGAACCCTTCTCCGCACCGCGAGCGGACTCGCCGCCGCCGGCGCGCTGAGCGCCTGCGCCGGCGGTACCGGCGCCGGCACCACCAGCGACGAGCTGACGATGATCTGGTGGGGCAGCGACGAGCGCCACGCGGCGTACAAGAAGGCGCTGGCCTCCTTCCAGAAGCGGAACCCGAAGATCGAGATCCAGGAGACCTACTCCGGGTACGACGGCTACTTCGACAAGTTCAACACCAACGTCGCCGGCGGCAGCGCCCCCGACCTGCTCCAGATGGACACCGCCCTGGTCGCCCAGTACGCCCGCAAGGGGGTGCTCGCCCCGCTCGACGCCCACGTCGGCAAGACCCTGGACCTGACCGGCTTCTCCCAGACACTGCTCGCCGCCGGCACCGTCGACGGCAAGCTCTACGGCGTCCCCTCCGGCATCGGCGTCAACCAGCTCACCGTCAACCGCACCGGCCTGGAGGCCCTGGGCCTGGAACTGCCGGACCGCGAGTGGACCTGGGCCGACCTGCGGAAGGTCGCCCAGGACGTGTACAGGAAGAGCGGCGGCAAGACGTACGGCGTCGACGACGGCGGCGGCTCCACCCTCCAGTGCTTCGAGATCTTCGCCCGCGAGAAGGGCCAGACCTTCTTCTCCGACGACGGCACGAAGCTCGGCTTCACCGCCGACACCCTCCAGGAGTGGTGGGAGTTCTGGGCCGGGATGCGCAAGCTCCACGCCTCCCCGCCGGCCGCGATCACCTCCGCCGCCCACAACGACCTCACCAAGAACGCGGTCGTCATCGGCAAGGCCCTGTTCACCTTCGACTCCGGCGTCTACGGCGCGGGCGGCTCCATCACCGACGCCCAGCTGGACTTCCTGCCCACCCCGCAGGGCGACTTCTCCGGCGCCCGCGAGGGCAACTTCGTCAACGGCGGTGTGCTGCTGAGCGCGACCGGGACGAGCAAGCGGGTCGCCGACTCCGTCAAAATCATGTCGTTCTTCGCGCAGGACGAGACGGCGATCAAGGACATGCAGCTGCTGCGCGGCATCCCGCCCACGGAGAAGGCCCGCACCCTGATCGCCTCCGGCCTCACCGCAACCGACAAGCTCAACATGGCGAACGCCGACCACATCTCCCAGCGCGTCGCCCGCGCCACCGACGCGCTGCCCGCCCCGGTGCCCCCGCCGCAGGGCGCCGACCAGATCTGGGACCTGCTGTTCCAGTCGAACCTCGCCGTCGCCTTCGGCAAGAAGACCGTCAAGGCGCAGCTCGGCGCGTTCTTCGACCAGGCCGCAGGGATCCTGTCCGCGTAGGCCCGGGCAGGCACGGCACGCACGAACAATGGGAGAGGGCCACGGAGATGAGGATGACCACCGCCATGACCGACGAGGTCGTGAAGGAGCCGCCGGCTCCGGCGACCCCGTCCGACCAGCGGGAGCGCGAGCGCATGCGCCGCCGCCTCGCCAGACGGCGGGGCGGCGGATGGTGGCCGTACGTCTTCCTGGCCCCCTGGTTCGTCGGCCTGTTCGGGCTGACGATCTATCCGATGCTCGACTCGCTGTACCTGTCGTTCACCGAGTTCGACCTGCTCACCGCCCCCGAATGGGTCGGCGCCGAGAACTACGACCGGATGTTCACCGACGACCCGGTCTTCTGGGACTCGGTGCACGCCACACTGCTGTACGTCGTGGTCTCCGTCCCGCTCAAACTGGGCCTCGCGCTCGCCGTGGCGATGCTGCTCAACCGCGACCTCAAGGGCATCGGCCTCTACCGGGCCGCCTTCTACCTGCCCTCGCTGCTCGGCGGCGCGGTGGCCGTGGCGATCGTGTGGCAGCAGGTCTTCGGCGGCGACGGCCTGTTCAACGACGTCCTCGGCTGGTTCGGCATCCAGGGCCAGGACTGGATCTCCAGCCCCGACACGGCGCTCTACACGCTCGTCCTGCTCGCCGTCTGGCAGTTCGGCACCCCGATGGTCATCTTCCTCGCCGGCCTGAAGCAGCTGCCCAAGGACGTGTACGAGGCGGCCGCCCTCGACGGCGTCGGCCCCTTCACCCGCTTCTTCCGGATCACCCTGCCCCTGCTGACGCCGATCGTCTTCTTCAACGTCGTCCTCCAGATCATCGACGCGTTCAAGACGTTCACCCCCGCCTTCGTGGTCAGCAACGGCTCCGGCGGACCGCTCAACTCGACGATGCTGTACTCCCTCTACCTGTACAAGAAGGGCTTCACCGACCTCCAGATGGGGTACGCCTCGGCGCTCGCCTGGGTGCTGTTCCTGGTCATCGCGGGCTTCACGGCGGTCAACTTCGTCGCCGGCCGCTACTGGGTCCACTACGACGACTGAGCGAGGAGTCCTTCCGTCCCATGTCCGCCCTCACCCCGAACGCCTCGCCGCTGCGCAGGCTGCGCTCGCTCACCGGCCCCCGCCGCATCCTCGTCCACACGCTGCTCATCGGCGTCGCGGTCGTCATGCTGTACCCGCTGCTGTGGATGCTCAGCAGCTCCGTCAAGCCCGACACCGAGATCTTCACCCACCCGGGGCTCATCCCGAACGGACTGCGCCCCGAGAACTACTCCGAGGGCTGGAGCGGCTCCGGCAACTCCTTCTCCCTGTACATCACCAACTCGCTGATCGTGTCGATCGGCGCGGTCGTCGGCAACGTCATCTCCTGCTCGCTGGCCGCCTACGCCTTCGCCCGCTTCGAGTTCCGCGGCAAGAGGATCTGGTTCGGCGTCATGCTCGGCACGCTGATGCTGCCGATGCAGGCCACCCTCATCCCCCAGTACACGATCTTCTACAACCTGACCTGGATCAACACGTTCCTGCCGCTGATCGTGCCGAAGTTCCTGGCCACGGACGCCTTCTTCGTCTTCCTGATGGTCCAGTTCATCCGCTCCATCCCGCGCGAGCTGGACCAGGCGGCCATGATGGACGGCGCCAACCCCCTGCAGATCTACTGGAAGATCATCCTGCCGCTGATGCGCCCGGCCCTGATCACCACCACGATCTTCTCCTTCATCTGGACCTACGACGACTTCCTCAGCCAGCTCGTCTACCTCCAGCGCAACGACCGCTTCACGGTCCCCCTCGGCCTGACCCTGTTCCTGGACAAGACCAGCGGCTCCTCCTACGGCGCGATGTTCGCCATGTCGACACTCGCGCTCCTGCCCACGCTCATCTGCTTCCTCGTCTTCCAGAAGAGGCTGGTCGAAGGCCTGGCGACCTCCGGTATGAAGGGCTGATCCGCGACATGCACCTCCCCCACCAGCGCGGCCCGCTGCACGACCTGCCCGACACCCCCGAGGCGTACGACGCCGTCCTCGCCGACGTCACCGAGCAGGCCCTCGCCCGGCTCACGCCCGAGGGCAGCCTCGAACACCCCGACTGCGTCGACGACATCGGCGACACCTCCCTCGGCATCACCTCCCTGCTGGCCCTGGCCTGGCAGCGCACCCAGGACCCGCGGCTGCCCGAGGCGGTCCGCCGCAGCCTCGCCTTCCACCTGCGCGAACGGGTCTACCGGGACGACAACCCCGGCTACCCCAACCTCAGGGTGCGCGCGTCCGGCCTGCCGTACGCCCGTTACACCCTGGCGGCCGGCGCCCACCCCATCGGCGACTGGCCCAGCACGGTGTGGGCGCTGCTCCAGGCGGTGAACGTCCTCGACGCGGCCGACGGCCTGGTCGACGACGACCCGCGCGCGGAACTGCTGGAGGTGGCGCACGGCTACTGGCGCCGGCTGACCGAGGCGACGTTCTTCAACCCGCAGCACGCGGGGAACCAGGCCATCGGCTGCGTGGTGGGCGGCCTGATGCTCGCGCGCCACCTCCCGCCCGGGCGGGGCGAACCGGTCCGCGCGCGGGCGATGGCCCTCTACCGCGACGAGATCCGGGCGCACCGGGTCCGCGACCGGGGCGCCCTGCTGCCCCCCGAGCACGGCGGCGCCTACGACAACAACTACGGCCCGATCTCCCTCTCCTTCCTCGCCCAGGCCCACCGGGTCAGCGGCGAGGACGTCTTCGCCGAGGACGGCGACGCGCTCGCCCGCTACCTCGACGCCCGGCTGACGGGCGGCGGCTTCGACCAGGGCGGCCCCCGCTACAGCGAACAGCACTCCGGCTTCGAATCCGTCCTCGGCCTGCGCTACTTCAGCCGCCGCATCGGCTCCGACCTGGGCCGCTACCGCGGCGACACCCGCTGGGGACGGCACGCGGTCAAGGCGGACGGCGGCGTCGACGGCCACTTCGCGTGGATGCTGGTCTGGCAGATCCAGGACACCACCCGCTGGCAGCGCACCCCGTCCGCCGCGCCCACCCGCCACCAACTGCGCGCCGGCACGGTCTCCGCGGCCTTCGACGACCGGATGACCCCGTCGCTGGTCGAGGCGGGCGGCACCTACTACCTGCCCGCCGCCGTCGGCCGCCGGCACGGCTTCGGCCCGGTCACCGACGGCTTCCTGCTGTGCCGTCCCATGGGCGAGGTCCGCGTCCGCGACGTACGCGCCGACGGCCTGGCCGCCAAGCTGGTCACCCAGCCCGTGGTCGGCCGCGACCACGTCCTGCGCCATGTGCGCTCCCTGTACGTCACCGACGGCGCGGCCCTGTGGACGACGGTGGCCGTGGAACGCCTCGACGGCACGCCGTACCTGCTGGCCGGGATGCCGTACGCCGAGGACGACGGCGACCGGGTGCGGCGCACGGCCCGGGGGGCGGTCGTCTCGGCCGGCGCGCTGCGCCTGACGCACCCCGACACGACGGGCCCGGACCACTTCGACGCCCGCGCCGACCTCACGCAGGAGCAGGCCGCCTTCGCCCTCGCCGCCGACCCGCGCGGCTACGGCGACCCCGACGAGGGCTGGAAGCACCTGGTCAGCTCCACGGCCCTGGAGGCCGGCCCGGTCCCGGACGCCCCCGACGACCTGCACGTCTTCGCCGTGCGGTACGGCTCGCGGGAGCCGCTCACGGTGTCCGTCGAGCACGGCGGGGAGGGGCTGACCGTACGGACGGCCGCCTTCACCGCCGTACTCGGCGACGAGGACGCGCACGGCGAGCCGCGGCTGACACTGCGCGGGGCCTGAGGCGCGCGCCCGGTCGGACGCCGGGGACATGCGGCCGCGTGCGGCAGGTCCCCCCGCTCAGCCGCCGGTGTCCGCTCCGACTCCGCCCGGTCCGGCACCGGCACGGTGATCTCCGGCCCCGTGCGGCCGCCCCACGACGTCCCGCACCACCAGGTCGGCCCGCTCCCGGGTCGCCGCGACGAGGTCGGCGTTGCGCTGGTCGGTGCCCCGCACCCAGGCCACCGCCTCCTCGGGCGCCTTGCCGAACTCCTCGTGCCGGGCGACCAGCCGGCGGACGCGTTCCTCCTCGTCCGTCTCGCAGAACCACACCTCGTCCAGCGCGGACCGCACCCGCGCCCACGCGCCCGTGTCCAGCAGCAGGTAGTTGCCCTCCGTGACCACGAGCCGGGCCGTCGGCGGCACCGGGACCGCGCCCGCGAGCGGCTGCTCCAGGACCCGTTCGAAGCCGGGCGCGTACACGATGTCGTCGCCCTCCGCCTCCTCGCGCAACCGGCGCAGCAGGGCCGCGTACCCGGCCGCGTCGAAGGTGTCGGGCGCGCCCTTGCGGCCGCGGCGGCCGAGCCGGTCCAGCTCGACGTCGGCGAGGTGGAAACCGTCCATCGGGACGTGCGCCACCCACGGCTCCCCGGTGCCGTTCAGCTCCCGCACCAGATGCTCGGCGAGGGTCGTCTTGCCGGCGCCGGGGCCGCCGGCGATGCCGAGGAGGGCGCGTCGACCACCCGGAACCAGGGAACGCGCACGCAGGAGCAGATCGTCGAAGGTGAGCACGGAACAGAAGTGTCGCAGCCCGGAAGGGGACCTGGACGCGGAGAGGAGGAGCAGGTGTCCGAGGACGAGACGCGCATCCGCACCCTGATCACCCGCTGGGCCGACGCCGTGCACCGCGGCGACCTGGAGGCCGTCCTCGCCGACCACGCCGAGGACCTCCTCCTCTACCACGTGACCCCGCCCCACGACGGCCTGCGCGGCCTGCCCGCCTACCGGGCGCTCTGGCCGCCGTTCTTCGCCTGGCAGGCGCAGGGCGCGCTGTTCGAGATCGACACCCTCGACGTCACCGCCGGGCCCGAGGTGGCCTGGGCCCACGCCCTGCTGCGCTGCGGCACGCCCGAGGAGCTGGCCGCGCGGCCCGCCCTGCGGCTGCGGCTGACGTTCGGTCTGCGCAAGCGGCGCGGCCGGTGGGTGATCGCGCACGAGCACCACTCGTTCCCGCACGACTGACACCCCGTCACCGCAGGTGTGGCGCGCGCCACACCGTTGGGCACCCCCGTGCGGGGGAACCGGTCCTGTATGACGACGACGCTCGGACTCCCGGACACCATCCAGGCCTGCCTCTTCGACCTCGACGGGGTCGTCACCAGGACGGCGGTGGTGCACGCGGCGGCCTGGAAGGAGACGTTCGACGCGTTCCTGCGCGAACGGGAGGGCGCGGACTTCCGGCCGTTCGACAGCGCCGGCGACTACGGCGAGTACGTCGACGGGCGCCCGCGCGCCGACGGCGTGCGCACCTTCCTCGCCTCCCGCGGCATCCACCTGCCCGAGGGCGGGCCCGGCGACCCGCCGGACGCCGCGACCGTCCACGGCCTCGGCAACCGCAAGAACGAACTGCTGCTGGAGAAGATCCGCACCCAGGGCGTCGAGGCCTACGACGGCACCCTGCGCTACCTGGAGGCCGTCCGCGCGGCGGGCCTGCGCACCGCGATCGTCTCCTCCAGCGCCAACACCCGGGACGTGCTGCGCTCGATCGGCGCCGAGGGCCTCTTCGAGGTGCGCGTCGACGGCGTGGTCGCCGCCGAGCGCGGACTGCCGGGCAAGCCGCACCCCGACACCTTTCTGGCCGCCGCCCGCGACCTGGGCGTCGAGCCGTCCCGCGCCGCCGTCTTCGAGGACGCGCTGGCCGGCATGGACGCGGGCCGCTCCGGCCACTTCGGATACGTCGTCGGCGTCGACCGGGTGGGCCAGGCCGACGCCCTGTACGCGCACGGCGCCGACGTCGTCGTGAAGGACCTGGCCGACCTGGCCGGACCGGGGGGCCAGGAGTGATCACCGACCGGTCCTACGCCGTCGACCCCTGGTGCGTGCGCGAGACGCACCTCGACCTCGACGTCCTCGCCCAGAGCGAGTCGGTGTTCGCCCTGTCCAACGGGCACGTCGGCTGGCGCGGCAACCTCGACGAGGGCGAACCCCACGGCCTGCCCGGCTCCTACCTCAACGGCGTGTACGAGCTGCACCCGCTGCCCTACGCGGAAGCCGGCTACGGCTACCCGGAGTCCGGCCAGACCGTCATCAACGTCACCAACGGCAAGGTCCTCAGGCTGCTCGTCGACGACGAGCCGTTCGACCTGCGCTACGGGCGCCTCGTCTCCCACGAGCGCGTCCTGGACCTGCGCCGGGGCGTGCTGGAGCGCACCTGCGAGTGGACCTCGCCGGCCGGCACCACGGTCCGGGTCCGCTCGACGCGGCTGGTCTCCCTCACCCAGCGGGCCGTCGCCGCCGTCGCCTACGAGGTGGAGGCCGTCGGCAGCCGCTCCCGGGTCGTCATCCAGTCCGAACTCGTCGCCAACGAGAGCATCCCGGAGCCGAACGGCGACCCGCGCGCGGCCCGCGCCCTGAAGTCGCCCCTGGAACCGGAGGAGGACACCACCTCGGGCCACCGCCTGCGCCTGGTGCACCGGACCAGGCGCAGCGGCCTGCGCGTCGCCGTCGCCGCCGACCACACCGTCACCGGCCCCGAACGCACCACCACCGACAGCGAGAGCAACGTCGACGTGGCCCGGCTGACCGTCACCTCCGTGCTGGAGCCGGGCGAGAAGCTAAGGGTGGAGAAGCTCGTCGCGCACGGCTGGTCCGGCGCCCGGTCCCGGCCCGCGATGAGCGACCAGGTGGAGGCGGCGCTCGCGGCGGCCGGACACAGCGGCTGGCAGGGCCTCCTCGACGACCAGCGGGCCTACCTCGACGACTTCTGGGCGCGCGCCGACGTCGAGGTCGACGGCGACGAGGAGATCCAGCAGGCCGTCCGCTTCGCCCTCTTCCACGTCCTCCAGGCCGGCGCCCGCGCCGAGCAGCGCGCCATACCGGCCAAGGGACTGACCGGCTCCGGCTACGACGGCCACGCCTTCTGGGACACCGAGACCTTCGTGCTGCCCCTGCTCACCTACACCGCGCCCGAGGCCGTCTCCGAAGCGCTGCGCTGGCGGCAGAACACCCTGCCCGCCGCCCGCGAGCGCGCCGCCCAACTCGGCCTGCGCGGCGCCGCGTTCCCCTGGCGCACCATCGAGGGCTCCGAGGGCTCGGCCTACTGGCCGGCCGGCACGGCCGCCTTCCACGTCAACGCCGACATCGCCGACGCCGTGGTCCGCTACGTCGCGGCGACCGGCGACACCCTCTTCGAACGGGACACGGGCGTCGAACTGCTGGTGGAGACGGCCCGCCTGTGGCGCTCGCTCGGCCACCACGACGCGCACGGCGTCTTCCACATCGACGGCGTCACCGGCCCCGACGAGTACAGCGCCGTCGCCGACGACAACCTGTACACCAACCTCATGGCCCGGCAGAACCTGCTCGCCGCCGCCGACATCGTCGAACGCCACCCCGAGCGGGCCGCCGCCCTCGGCGTCGACCCGGAGGAGAGCGCGTCCTGGCGGGACGCCGCGCAGGCGGTGGCCGTCCCCTACAACGACGAACTCGGCGTGCACGAACAGCACGCGGGCTTCACCCGCTACCAGCGCTGGGACTTCGCCGGCACCCGCCCCGACCAGTACCCCCTGATGCTGCACTTCCCCTACTTCGACCTGTACCGCAAGCAGGTGGTCAAACAGGCGGACCTGGTACTGGCGATGTACACCTGCGGCGGCTTCTTCGACGAGGAGCAGATCGCCCGCAACTTCGCCTACTACGAGCCGCTGACCGTGCGCGACTCCTCCCTGTCGGCGTGCTGCCAGGCCGTCGTCGCCGCCCGGGCCGGCCATCTCGGCCTGGCCTACGACTACACCGTCGAGGCCGCCCTGATGGACCTGGCGGACCTGGAGCACAACACCCGCGACGGCCTGCACATCGCCTCCCTCGCCGGCACCTGGACGGCACTGGTCGCCGGGTTCGGCGGGCTGCGCCGCGACGGCGACCGCCTCGGCTTCGCCCCCCGCCTGCCGGAGAGGTTCGGCCGCCTCGCCTTCTCCCTCCAGATCCTCGGCCGCCGCCTGCACGTGGAGGTCGGCCCGGACAAGGCCACCTACACCCTGCTGTCCGGTCCGCCCCTGACGATCGGCCACCACGGCACCCCGGTGCACCTCAACGGGGACGGTCCGGCCGTGCGCGACATCCCGCCGGCGCCGGAGCGCCCGGCGCCCGAGCAGCCCCCGCACCGCCGCCCCAACGCCCGCTGACGGCCGGCCGGCGTCAGCCGGCCGGCCCAACCCCGTCCTGCGGGTCCGTCCCCCTCGGGTTACTTTGACCGTGTTCTGCACGGTTCTGCGGTTTCTCCGGTTCTCCGGCTCCGGACCCAAGGGGTGGACGATGGCCCACGGCACGAACGCCATGCTCGTCGGCGCGCGACGGGGCACCCCGGCGGCCGGGCCCGGCAGCTCCTGGCACACGCGCGGCGCGTGGCCGCTCGCCGCCGTGGCCGCCGCCTTCACGGTGGCCCAGCTGCTCCTCGTCCGGCCCACCCTGGGCCTCGGCTGGGACGAGACGGTGTACGTCAGCCAGAACAGCGCCCAGGCGCCCCCGGCGTTCTTCAGCGCCCCGCGCGCCCGGGGCGTCTCCCTGCTGGTCGCGCCGATCACGTCCTGGTCGACCTCCACCGGACTGCTCCGCGTCTACCTCGCGCTGCTGTCCGGCCTCGGCCTCCTGCTGGCCCTGCGCGTCTGGCGCGGCTTCTTCCCGGCCCGCGTGCTCGCCGCCGCCGGCGCCCTCTTCGCCTCCCTGTGGGTGACGCTGTTCTACGGCCCGGCCGCCATGCCCAACCTCTGGGTCGCCCTGGGCGCCCTCGCCTGCGCCGGCTGCTGTCTGCGGGTCCGCGCGGACCACCGGGACCGGGCCGCGCTGTGGGGCGTGGCGGCCGGTGCCGCGCTCATGGCGTGGATGCGGCCCACCGACGCCGTGTGGATCGCTCTGCCGCTGCTCGCCCTGGCGGTGGCGGGCCGCGGGGTGCGCCTCGGGCTCGTCCTCCTGGCGGGGCTCGCGACGGGCGTCGGACAGTGGGTGATCGAGGCCCACCTCGCCTTCGGCGGGCTCGCCGAGCGGCTGTCCGAGGGCTCCCGCATCCAGGGCGGGCTCGGCTGGAACAACGCGGTGGACGACCAGCTGCGCGGCCTGGTCGGCCGGACCCTGTGCCGCCCCTGCACCGGCGCCCTGCCGCACCCGGCCGTCATGGCGTGGTGGTGCGTCCTGCCGGTCCTCGCCGCCGTCGCTCTCGCGGTCGCGGCCCGGGCCCGGCGCACCGCCCCCACCCTGCTGCCGCTCGCCTGCGCCACGACCGCCGCCCTGCCCTACCTGTTCCTGATCGGCTACGCGGCACCGCGCTTCCTGCTCCCCACCTACCTCCTGCTGGCCCTTCCGGTCGCCGACGCCCTGTTCCACCTGGTCACCAGAGCCGACGGCCGGTGGCGCCCGGCCGCCGCCGCCGTCGTCGCGGTGGGCCTGGCCGGGCACCTGGCGGTGCAGTACGCCGTCCTGCACCGCACCGTGGACCGCACCGCCGCCGACCGCCGCGACTGGAGCCGCACCGCCACCGACCTGCACCGGCTGGGCGTCCGCCCGCCCTGTCTGCTCACCGGGGCCGAGGCCGTCCCCGTCGCCTTCTACACCGGCTGCTCCTCGGCCAACCCGCGCGGGCACAACGCCAACTCGACCGAGGCGGGCATCCTGAGCACCGCCCGCCGGATCCCGACCGCCGCCCTCTCCCGCCCCGGCGGCCCGCCGCCCCCGTACGCCCGCGACTGGGCGCGCCACCCCTCCGCCGGTCTCGACCTGCGCCTCGCGCCCCCACCCCGCCCGAACGGACCCGCATGACGTCCGGGCAGGTCCCCGTCGCGGCGGTCCGCAAGGGCGCCCGCCGGCAGACCGCCCTCACCCTCGCCGTCCTCGCAGCCGCCGGCTGGCTGGCGAGCCGCCACTGGCCCGTCCTGGAGACCGGTGTCCTGCGGCTCGCGGTCGCCGACCAGGGCTGGCTGCTGGCCGCGGCGGCCGCCGCCTGCGCCACCTGGCCGTGCGCGGCCCTCGCCCAGCAGGGCGCCGTGCTCCGGCCGCTGCCGCCGGGGCGGCTGGTGGCCGCGCAGTTCGCCGCCTCCGCGGCCAACCAGGTCCTGCCCGCCGGGCTCGGCGCCGGCGCCGTCACCCTGCGCTTCCTCATGCGGTGCGGACTGCCCGCCGGCCGCGCGGCGACCGCCGTGGGGGCCAAGGCCACGGCCGGCGGGGTGGCGCGCGGCGCCCTCGTCGCCGGCCTCGCCGCCGCCTGCCCGGGCCTGCCGCGGATCCCGCACCACCGGAACGGCGCAGCGGTCGGCGCCTGCGCGGCCCTCGGCGCGTGCGCCCTCACGGCAGGCCTCCTGCGGCCGCGGTGCCGGCGGATCGTGGCCCAGGTGACGGCCGACATCCGGGCCGTGCACGCGCGGCCGCGGCGGGCGGCCGCCCTGTGGGGCGGTTCGGCGGCGTTCGCCGCGCTCCACGCGTGCGTCCTGATCGCCGTCACCCGGGCCGTCGCGCTGCCCCTGCCCGCGGCGCGGGTCGCGCTGCTCTACCTCGCCGCGAGCAGCGCGGCCGCCCTGCTGCCCACACCGGGCGGACTCGGCTCCCTGGACGCGGCGCTCGCCTTCGCGCCGGCGGCCGCCGGCACGCCCGCCTCCGCGGCCGCCTCCGCGGTGCTCGGCTACCGGCTCCTGACCGTGTGGCTGCCGCTGCCGCCCGGTCTGCTGGTGCTCGGTGTCCTGGCCCGCCGCGGGGCGCTGTGACCCGGTCCCGGGTTTCCCGGCCGCCGACTCCTGGTAGGAGACCGGTGGCCGGTCCGGCGGACGAGGGGGAGTGCCATGGCGGGGAACGACCACGGCGGGCGGCTGGGGGAGGAGTTCTTCACCCCGGGGACCTCGTCCTTCGTCGACTTCCTGGCGGCGCACCGCCCGGAGCTGCTGAGCACGCGCCGGATCCTCCCCGACGGCGTACGGGCCGCGCCGGACCGGGTGCCGCACGGCACCACCGTGCTCGCCCTCGCCTTCCGCGACGGCGTGCTGCTCGCCGGCGACCGCAGGGCCACCATGGGCAACCTCATCGCCCAGCGCGACCTGGAGAAGGTGTACCCCGCCGACGACCACACCGCCGTCGCCTTCGCCGGCACCGTGGGCCTGGCGCTGGACCTGGTGAAGCTCTACCAGGTCGAGCTGGCGCACTTCGAGAAGATCGAGGGCACCGCGATGACCCTCGGCGCGAAGGCGCGCCGCCTGGCCGGAATGATCCGGCAGAACCTCGGCCAGGCCATGCAGGGCCTCGCCGTGGTCCCCCTCCTCACCGGCTACGACCCCGCCGCGCCCGAGGGGCGGCGCGGCCGCATCTTCGGCTTCGACGTCGCCGGCGGCCTGTACGAGAAGCGGGACTTCCACGCCGAGGGCTCCGGATCGCCGTACGCACGGGGCGCGTTGAAGAAGCTCTACCGCAGGGACATGGGCCGGCGCGAGGCGGTCCTCGCCGCCCTCCAGGCGCTGTACGACGCGGCGGACGACGACTCCGCGACCGGCGGCCCCGACCTCAACCGGCGGATCTTCCCCGTCGTCTCGGTCATCACCGAGGACGGCTTCGAGCGGCTGTCCGAGCCGGAGACGGAGGAGCTGAGCCGCGAGACGGTCGCCCAGCGACGCAGCCGGCCGGACGGACCGAACGCCGACGCCGACGCCGACGTCACGGGGTGACCGCGCCGCCGTGATCTCGGAGGCCGCTCGTCCCCCGCGCCCCTGACGCCGGCAGGAGCGGCGGCGGCCCGGTCCCCGCTGTTCGGCACGGCTCCGCGGCGGGTGCCGGGGTTGGGGCGCCCGTGGCGGGATACGCGGACGGGGACAGCGTGACGCACCAGCACAGGGAGGACCCATGGGTACGGAGCCCGAGACGAGGGGCGACGACGTCTACCAGCCCACCGGCACCAACGAGGAGCAGGAGGACGCCGCCCCCCTCGATCTCCAGGACGCCGTCGACGAACGCACCTACGACGACACCCTGGACGAGGGCTACTCCCCGCCGGAGAAGCCGCTCGGCGTCACCAAGTACGGCACCACCGCCGCCGAGCAGCACGAGGGCGAGACCCTCGACCAGCGTCTCGCGCAGGAGGTCCCGGACGTGGCCGGGCCCGCCGGGGACGGGATCGGCGACCTGCCCGGCGGTGAGGGCGAGCCGGTCGACCCGGAGGCGGGCGGGGAGCGCGCCGGCCGTCTGGTCGCCCCCGACGAGGGCGCGCACCCCGACGCCACCAAGGAGGAGATCGCCGAGGACGCCGGCATCGACGCGGGGGCCGCGGGCGCGGAGGAGGCCGCCGTCCACGTGGTGGACGACGACGAGCTGCCCTGACAGGGGGCCGCCGCGCGCGGTCCCCTCCCCGGGGCCACCGGTCACCGGTTCCACCGATCGGCCGGTCCCGCGGCCCTTCGGGGCACCGGCTCACCGCGCCTGCGGGACGGCGTCGTCCCGCTCACTCCCCGATGCGCTCCAGCTGACGGAGCCGGTTCGTGGCGTCGAGGGCCGCGACCTTGTAGGACTCGGCGAGCGTCGGGTAGTTGAACACGGCGTCCACGAGGTAGTCGACGGTGCCGCCGAGGCCCATCACGGACTGCCCGATGTGGATCAGTTCGGTCGCGCCGGAGCCGAAGCAGTGCACACCGAGCAGCGTGCGGTCCGCGGGCGAGACGAGCAGCTTCAGCATGCCGTGCGCGTCACCGATGATCTGGCCGCGGGCCAGCTCCCGGTAGCGGGCGACGCCCACCTCGAACGGCACTCGCTCCTCGGTGAGCTGGTCCTCCGTCCGCCCCACGAAGCTGATCTCCGGGATCGTGTAGATGCCGATCGGCTGGAGCCGGTGCATCCGTCCGACGGGCTCGCCGCACGCGTGGTAGGCCGCCGCGCGGCCCTGCTCCATCGCCGTCGCGGCGAGCGCCGGGAACCCGATGACGTCTCCGACGGCGTAGATGTGCGGCACCCGTGTGCGGTAGTGCTCGTCCACGGCGATCCGGCCGCGGGCGTCCGCCGCGAGCCCCGCCCGCTCCAGGTCCAGCCCGTCGGTCAGGCCCTGGCGGCCCGCCGAGTACATCACCACGTCCGAGGGGATCTTCTTGCCGCTCTCCAGCACGGTCAGCGCGCCCCGCGGGTGCCGCTCGACGGCGGCGACGGTCTCCCCGAACCGGAAGGTCACCGCCAGGTCCCGCAGGTGGTACCTGAGCGACTCGACGATCTCGACGTCGCACATGTCGAGCATGCCGGCCCGCTTCTCGACCACGGTGACCTTGCTGCCCAGGGCGGCGAACATGGACGCGTACTCCATGCCGATCACGCCCGCGCCGACGATCACCAGGGATCGCGGGACGCGTTCGATGGTGAGGACGTTGTCGGAGTCGAGGATGGTGCGCCCGTCGAACTCCACGCTCCGCGGCCGCGCGGGCCGCGTCCCGGTGGCGATCACGATGTGCTCGGCGGTGACCAGCCGCTCCTGGCCGCCGGGCTCGCCCAGGGCCACCGTGCGATCGTCGACGAACCGGCCGGTGCCGGTGAACAGGGTGACGTGGTTGCGGGTCAACTGGCTGCGGACGACGTCGACCTCACGCCCCAGCACATGCTGGGTCCGCGCGGTCAGGTCGGCGACGGTGATGTCCTCCTTCAGGCGGTAGCTCTGCCCGTAGAGGTCGCGCTGGGTGAGGCCGGTGAGGTAGAGCACCGCCTCGCGCAGGGTCTTGGAGGGGATGGTTCCGGTGTGCAGGGAGACCCCGCCGAGCATGTCGGGGCGGTCGACGACGGCCACACGGCGGCCGAGTTTGGCGGCGGCGATGGCGGCCTTCTGACCGCCGGGACCTGTTCCGAGGACGAGCATGTCGAAGTCGGGCACCCTCCGGAGTCTGACAGCCCGGGGGCTCCCCGCGGAAGGGCGGACCGGGGACGGTCCGCCGCACGGTCAGGGCAGCAGCTTCTCGATGGCGGCGGGACCCTCCTCGTCGAGCTTGCGCCGCGCCCACTCGAGGTTGCGCGGGGTGAGGTCCCTGCCCGCCGCCAGCACCATGTCCTCCGGCGACACCTCGGTGCCGGTGCGGCTGTGCAGCAGGTTGTCCGGGGTGGTGCGGTCGGAGGACGGCCGGGAGGCGTCGGGCTGTGAGGTCGACATGATCTGTGCTCCTCGGTCCGGAGGGCTGCTTCGGACCCGCTGCGGTCACCGGGTCCACTAACACCATTCACCGAGGGAGCGCACCCCGCATCCGGAGACGCCGACGCACCGGGGCACCGGCCCGGAACCGGGAGGCTCCCTCACGCCACGAGTACCGCACCGGCCGCGACGCAACCTCCGCTCCGCACGGCACCGCGCACCCTCGGGGGCCGGGCTGCCTCGCCGCACACGGCGCCCAGGCCGTGCCGGCGCCACGGACCGGGGCAGCGTCCCCATGGCCGCCCAC
The DNA here is from genome assembly GCF_042731035.1 of Streptomyces sp. NPDC059895. Taxonomy (NCBI): domain Bacteria; kingdom Bacillati; phylum Actinomycetota; class Actinomycetes; order Kitasatosporales; family Streptomycetaceae; genus Streptomyces; species Streptomyces sp. NPDC059895. Next base: position 168,535 of record NZ_JBHWKO010000016.1, on the reverse strand, counting down.
TTCGCCAGGGCCGGTTTCTGCCCGCCTCCCTTGCGGTTCCCGGCCGTTGGGGAACGACTCGTGGCCTCCGGCAGGTTTGCGGATCCCGTGTCCGCGCATTCGGGAGACGTACACGTTTTCCAAAGGAAAAGGGAGGAACCGTGGGCATCATCGCGTGGATTCTGATAGGCCTGCTCGCCGGTGCCATCGCCAAGCTGCTGCTGCCCGGCAAGGACCCGGGCGGCATCATCATCACGATGCTCATCGGCGTGGCCGGCGGTCTGCTCGGCGGCTGGCTCGGCAAGGTGATCTTCGGCGTGGACTCGATCGACGGGTTCTTCGACCTGTCCACCTGGGTCGCCGCGATCGTCGGCTCGCTCATCCTGCTCATCCTCTACCGGGCCGTCACCGGCAACCGGCGCTCGCACCGGCACGCCTGACCGGGCCGCGGCCACCCCGGCCTCAGCCGAGGTCACCGGCCGACCGGGCCTCCGCCTCGGCGAGTATCTCGGTGACCCGCAGACCGAACGCCGCGTCGCACGCGTGCGGACGGCCGTCCCGGGCCGCGGCGCCCAGCGCGTCCGCGGCCCGGCCGAGGGCCGAGACGGCGTCCGAGGCGCTCGGCGGGAGCCGCACCACCCCGGCCTCCCCCCGCAGCTCCACGGCCGAGCCCGCCGCCGAGGGCGGAGCCGTCAGACTGAGCGTCAGCGTGCTGGACGCCCCGCCCGCATGGTCCAGGACCAGGTGCACGGTGTCCCCGGGCCCCCGCCCCGCGGCGGACACCCGCCGCACGTCCCCCAGGACCGGCAGCAGCACGGACAGCGCGTGCGGCCCCACGTCCCACAGGGCGCCCTTCTCCCTCCGCCACGGCGTGGCGAACGGACTCTCCCCCGTGAACACCGCCCCCAGCCACTGTGCGTGCCCTGTGAACCACCCTCCCGCCGACGCCTGTTGGGCGATCCAGGCCTCGGGTTCGGGCAGGAAGCGGGTGGTGAAGAAGACGACCGAGGCGACCCCCGCCTCCCGTACGGCCCGCGCCACCGCCCGCGCCCCCGGCACCGTCGCGGCGACGGGCTTGTCCAGCAGCAGGTGCCGGCCGGCGCCGGCGGCGCGCACCGCGAGGTCCGCCTGGACGTCCGGCGGCAGCGCGACGGCGACCGCTTCCACGTCCGCGAGCAGGGCGTCGACGTCGTCGTAGGGCCGGGTGCCGTGGCGCTCGGCCAGTTCCTCGGCGGCGGCGGGGCGGCGGCCCCACACACCGACGAGGTCGAGACCCTGGTGTGCGCTCAGGGCGGGGGCGTGCACCAGCTGCGCCCAGGGGCCCGTGCCGAGCAGACCGATGCGCATGTCGCCGACTCTCCCAGCTGCCGGAGGAGGTGACGGCCGGCGCCCGAGCGGCGCCGTCCGCGGGTGAGCCTCGCACACGGGCGGCGCTCGCGGCAGTCCCGGGGCGGTCAGGCCGCCCGGGGCTCCGGGTGTCCGTCGTCCGTCGCCGGTTCCCCGCTCCCGGCGGGGTTCCGGACCAGGCGCAGGTGCCGCCTGCGGGCGGCATGCCGTGGCCCGGCCGGGGCAGGGCCGGACAGACGGTCCTCGACGCGGTCCATGACCACCAGCAGCACGGACATCAGCGGCAGCAGCAGAACGGCGACCCACAGCACGGTGTCCTCCTCGTCGGGGCGACACCACCCGGGTGCTCCGAATCGGTCCTCTGATGCCTGTGCCGGGCGCGGGGGGTGCGAGGGCGGCCGTGGCGTCAGGGCAGGGCGGGCGCCGGGAAGCCGGTCAGCAGTGCGTCCGCCTGTTCCAGTCCGCTCTCCACGGAGATCTCCCGCAGCGTCTGCGGCGGACGGACCGTGGCGAACGTGACGTGGCCGTCCCGTGCCAGACAGCCGTACACCCCCGGCCGGGGCAGGCTGTTGTACGCCCATGGTGCCGAGAAGTAGTAGGCGCCGGTGTCGTGCAGCACGACCAGGTCGCCCTCGGCGAGTTCGGGCAACGCGCGCTCGTGCGCCACGACGTCCCCGGCGAAGCAGAGCGGCCCGGCGACGTCCTGCGGCAGCGAAGACGTCCGCTTCGGGCTCCCGTCCGGACCGTGGGCGGACACCCGCAGCGGCCAGGCGCCCGGCATGAGGACCGTGCGGGTGGCGACCTGCCCGCCGGCGTGGGTGAGGGCGATCCTGCGGCCGCCCGCGTCCTTGACGTACTCCACGCGCGCCACGAGGAAGCCGTTCTTGGCGAGCAGGGAGCGGCCGAACTCGGTGACGAGCCGGTAGCGGCCGTCCAGCAGGGCCGGTTCGGCCGCGGTGAGCGCGGCCACGTACTCGGCGTAGGTGGGGGTGACGGTGTCGTCGGCGAAGTTCACCGGGAGTCCGCCGCCGAGGTCGAGGCTGGTCACCTGCCGGCGGCCGGCCCGGGCGTCGATCTCCCCGGCGAGGTGGTGCAGGGCGGCGAGGCCCTCGGCGATCAGGGGCAGGGGGCATCCCTGCGAGCCGACGTGGGCGTGCAGCCGGGTCAGCCACGGCCGCCGCGCGAAGGCCTCGACGACCCGGGCGCGGGCCCCCGGATCGCGCAGCGCCACACCGAACTTGGAGTGCTCCGTCGCGGTGCTCATCGCCCCGATCGTCCCGCTGCCGACCTGCGGATTGACCCGCAGCCCGACGACGGACGCGCAGTCCGCCGGGCGCAGGGCGTCGACGCGTTCGAGTTCGGCGAGGTTGTCGGCGTTCACCGCGACCCCCAGGGAGAGGGCCTCGCGGAGTTCCGCGCGGGTCTTGGCGGGGGAGTCCAGCACGATCCGCGCCGGGGGGAAACCGGCGTCGAGCGCCAGCCGCAGCTCTCCCGGGCTCGCCACCTCGCAGCCCATCCCGGCGTCGGCGAGCAGCCGCAGCACCGGCACCAGGGCGCACGCCTTGGCCGCGAAGGTGTGCAGCACCTCCGGGACCCCCGCGAACGCCTCGCGCAGCCCGGCGACGCTGTCGCGCACACCCTGGACGTCGACGAAGCCGGCCAGCGGCCGGTCCTCGCCGATCAGCCCTTCGGCCACGGCCCGGCGCAGGACGGGCGCCACACGCGCGGCGCCGTCCTCGGTGCTCTCCCTGTTGTGGAACGACACGTCCTGGTCTCCTTCGCTGCGGCGGGAACGGGCGGTCGACTCCAGGTTCGCCCCTTCCCGCACCGTCCGTCTTCGGCCGGCCCGCACAAAGAGAACCGGAACCCTCGTGGTGACGAGCCCGGCCCGCGCCCCCGTCGCCCGCAAGACCGGTGAGATTGCCGGTCCCCCCGCCACCGCGCTGCTCCGACAGTGGCACCTCCAGCCCGCCCAGGGCCCGCCCGACAGGGCGGGCCCCGTCGCGACAGAGAGGACGACTCGTCGTGCAGCAGACAGCCCGTACCGGAGCCGCCCACCGCAGGCCCACCGGTTCCCCCCACCGCAGGTCCGGCCGGATCGCCGGCCTGGCGGCGGCGATCGCCGCGGTCGTCGGACTCACCACCCTCAGCAGCCCCGGGGCGCAGGCCGCGGACAACCCCTACGAGCGGGGACCGGCGCCCACCACCTCGAGCATCGAGGCCCTGCGGGGCTCGTACGCCGTCTCGGAGACCTCCGTCTCCTCACTGGCCGTCACCGGCTTCGGCGGAGGCACCATCTACTACCCGACCAGCACCGCGGACGGCACCTTCGGAGCCATCGCCATCTCCCCGGGCTTCACCGCCTACCAGTCGTCCATCGCCTGGCTGGGACCGCGGCTGGCCTCGCAGGGCTTCGTCGTCTTCACCATCGACACGAACACCACGGCCGACCAGCCGGACTCGCGCGGGGACCAGTTGCTCGCCGCCCTGGACTACCTCACCCAGCGCAGCTCCGTCCGCACCCGTATCGACAGCTCCCGGCTCGGTGTGATGGGCCACTCGATGGGCGGCGGCGGCAGCCTCGAAGCCGCCAAGACCCGCCCCTCCCTCCAGGCCGCGATCCCGCTGACCCCCTGGAACCTCGACAAGACCTGGCCGGAGGTCACCACCCCCACCCTGATCGTCGGGGCCGACGGCGACACGATCGCCCCGGTGGCCAGCCACGCCGAGCCGTTCTACACGTCCCTGCCGTCCTCGCTGGACCGCGCCTACCTGGAGCTGAACAGCGCCACCCACTTCACCCCGAACACGTCGAACACGACGATCGCGAAGTACAGCATCTCGTGGCTGAAGCGGTTCATCGACAACGACACCCGCTACGAGCAGTTCCTGTGCCCGCTGCCCCAGGCGAGCCTCACGATCGAGGAGTACCGGGGCAACTGCCCGCACACCTCGTGACGCCGGTCCTTCCCGGCACCGGACGAGCGGCGGCCGCGCATCCCGCGCGACCGCCGCTGTCGTTGTGCCCGCGCACCGCCGGGGCGGGCCGGCGTTGGGCGGCGGCACAAGCCGCATCCGGTCCGTCACCCGTGAACGCCCAGCTCACCCGCAGCAGCCGCTTTCCCCGCGGCGCGGACGCATGCCTTCCGTCTCTCGTTACGCGTGCGTAACGTCACGGGAATGACCGGACAGCTGACCGTTCAGGGCGGGTGTGTACGGGCCGTGACAGGCGAACCCGGTTGCGGCCGCACGTGGTTCCTCGATTCCGTGGCGCACGCGTTCTCCTCCGGAGCCGCCGGAGCCGCCGGAGCCGCTGGATTCCCTGGATTCGCCGGGACCGCCGAAGTCGCAGAAGGTGTCGTGGGTGGCGCGCTCGGTGCCGGCGGGGGAGCGGTGGTGCGGGTCCGGGCCGATCCGGCGCTCGCGGCCGTACCCGGCAGCGGTCTGCGCACCCTGCTGCGCGCCCTCGGCGAGGTCACCGGGCGAGTGCCCACGGGGGCGTCGGGCGGGGCGCTGCTCGACGTGCTGCGTGCCACCGGGACCCCGCTCCTGGTGTGCGTCGACGACGCCCACCTGTGGGACGCCACCTCCCGCGCGGCCCTGGGCCACGCCGCCGCACGCCTTACCGGTACGGCGGACGTGAGCCTGCTCCTCAGCATCCCCGGACACCGCCCGCCCGACCCCGAGTTCGCCGGGCTGCCACCGCTGCGCCTGGACCCGCTGTCCCCGGAGGCGGCGGCCGCCCTGGTGGACGAGGCGACGGGCGGGACGGTCGACGCGGGCGTCCGGGACGAGGTCGTCGACGCGGCCGAGGGCAACCCGGCGCTGCTGCTCGCCGTCGTCCGGCGGCTCTCGCCCGCCCAGTTGCGGGGCGAACGCCGACTGCCGCTGCCGTTGGCCGACGGCGACGTACTGACCGGTCTGGCCGGTGGTCTGCTGTCCGGGGCGACGCCGGAGCAGCGGGACGTGCTGCTGACGGTGGCGGCCGCCGTACGCGACGCCGGCGGCGCGGGGTACGCGGGGGGCGTGGAGCAGGCGGCGACCGCCGGAGGGAGCCCCGCCGGCGCCGTCGCCCCGGAGCACCCCGCCGTCGATGTCGGGCTCCTCCTGCGCGCGGTGGAGCACCTCCGCGACGGCGGGCCCCCGGCCTCGCCCGGCCACCCGCTGCCGGACCTGCTCACGGAGAACGACGGCGAGGTGCGGTTCCGCAGCGAACTGCTGCGCAGGACGGTGTACGAGGGAGCGCCGGCCGAGCGGCGCCGGGCCGTGCACCGCGCGCTGGCCCGGGCGTGGGAGGGCGCGGACCCGGCGCTGCGCACGCTGCTGCACCGCGCGTGGGCCGGAGCCGGTACGGCGGCCGAACTGGCGGCCGCGGCGGCCGACCCGGCCGGCTCCGCCCCCCGCGGGCTGCGGTGCGCCGCGTACACCCGCGCCGCCGAACTCACCGACGACATCGCACAACGCGCCGAGTGGTACCTGGCCGCCGCCGAACAGGCCCTGCTCGCCGGACGTCGGCACCAGGGGGCACGGCTGCTCGACGCCGCCCGGACCGGCGGTGCGCCCGCTCTCGTACGAGGCCGTGCCGAGCTGCTGCGCGGGACGACGCTGCTGCACGACGGACCGGTCGACGAGGCCGGCGCCTCCCTGCTGCTCGCCACCTCCCTGCTGGCCGGGCGAGCCCCCGAACAGGCGGCGAGGGCGGCCCTCGGCGCCTCGGACGCGGCCTGGGCGGCGGGCGATCCCGCCGGGTGCCTGCGGGCGCTGGGCCGGAGCGAGGACGCGGTCGCGGGGACGGACGCGGTCGCGGGGGCGGACGCGGCTGCGGGGACGGGTGTGGCCGCGGGGACGGGCGCGGCTGCGGGGACGGATGTGTCCGCGGGGACGGATGTGGCTACGGGGACCAACACGGCTGCGGGGACGGATGTGTCCGCGGGGACGGAGCTGGCCGGAACGGGTGCGGCCGAGGTGACGGGTGTGGCCGACGGGACGGGCGCGGCCTCGGAGGGGCTTGCGGCCGTGAAGCGGAGTGCGCCAGTGGAACCGAGTGCGGCAGTGGAGCGGAGTGCGGCCACCGAGGCCTGTGAGGCCAGTGCCGCCCCCGAGGTCACTGCGGCCGCCGAGACCAATGCGACCAATGCGGCCAATGCGGCCGCCGAGGAGAGCGAGGCGAACGAGGAGAACGACGACAGCGACGACAGCGCGGAGAGCGCGGAGAGCGAGGAGAGTGCCGTGGCGGCGGTCGACGCGCCGTTGCGGAACGGGGAGCCCGTGCGGGACAGTGCGGCCGTGGAACGGGCGGCGGCCGTGCGGGCAGGCCTGGCCGTGGCCAGGGGGGCGACTCCCGGGAAGACGGCCACGGTGGGGGAGAGGAGCGCCCCCGTGACGACCGGCACCGTAGGGCGGAGCGGTTCGCCCCCGGCGGACACCGTGGCGGGAGCGAGGAGCGCTGCCGGGACGAGCACCGCGTCGTCCTCGCGGGACGGCGGCGTCGCCGCAGGTGCCACCGTCGCCGGAGGCACCGCCCCGGAAGTGAGGCGCACGGCCGCCGAGAGGGGCGTGGCACTCGCTCACGACTACCGGCGCGGCCTGCTCGCCCTGCTGGAGGGCGACTTCCCGGCGGCGGCCGAGCCGCTGCGGCGCGTGCTGGAGCGGGCGGAAGGCGGCGACGAGCCGGAGGACGCCCTGCGCGCGGCGGGGGCGGCGCTGATGCTCGGCGAGCTGGACGCCGGGCGCCGGGCGGGCACCCGGGCGCTGGCCGCCGCCCGCACACTCGGCACCGTCCCGGCGGTCCTGCGGGCCCGGGAGTACCTCGCCTACGTCGAACTGCGCGCCGGACGGCACGCCCTCGCCCGCACCCACGCCGAGGAGGGACTGCGCGCCGCGCAGGCGGCCCGGCAGCGCAACACCGCCGCCCACCACCACGCCGTACTGGCCCTGGCCGCCTCCATCGAGGGGGAGACCGACCTGGTCGCCGGGCACGTGGCCGCGGCGCTGACCACCGCCCGGCGCCACGGCCTCGCCCAGGCCACGACCCTCGCGGAGTGGGCGGCGGCCCGGGCCGACCTGGCCCGCGGGCGCCCCCGGGAAGCCGCCGACCGGCTCGGACCGCTGGTGCGGCCGGGCCCCCGGCGCGGGCACTTCGCGGTGTGGATGCTCGCCGTGCCCTGCTTCGTGGAGGCGGCCGCGTCCGCCGGACAGCCCGACGGCGCCCGGGCCGCCGTCGAGGACTTCGCGCTGTGGGCCGAATTCGGCGCCGACCCGCAGGCCCCCGCCCTGCTGCTGCGCTGCCGCGCCCTGCTGGCCCCGCCGGACCGGGCCGACGCGCTCTACCGGCACGCCCTCGACCTCCACGAGGCGGCCGGCGGCGACTTCGAACGGGCCCGCACCGAGCTCCTGCACGGCAAGTGGCTGCGCCGCCGGCGCCGGCTAGGCGAGGCGCGCGACCGCCTCGGCGCCGCCCTGGTCGGCTTCGAACGCTGCGGCGCCCGCGCCTGGGCGGAACAGACCCGGGGCGAGCTGCGCGCCAACGGCGCCTCGCCGGGCGGCGCACGGGCCGGCGCCGGGCTGTCCCTGCTGACCCCGCAGCAACTGCGCATCGCCCGGTGCGTCGCCGAGGGGGCCACCAACCGGGAGGTGGCCCTGACCCTCTCCGTGAGCACCCGCACCGTCGACTACCACCTGAGGAAGGTCTTCGCCGCGCTCGGCGTCCGCTCCCGCCTCGAACTGGCCAGGATGGTCGAACAGGCCGAAAAGAGCGGTGCACACCCCTAGGGACCGACCGGACGGTATGTCATCCTGCGGGGCAGGACGAGCCAGACGGCGGCCCCGCGCGGACTCCACGGCCCACCCCGGAGCCGGACGGAGCCCCGCCGTGCGGGGCCACCGGCACACCGACCTGGGGGAGGACCGGGATGCACCACGCCCTACGGCCACGGACCGCGTTGCGCCCCGCACCGGCCGGACCGGCCCTGCGGCCGCGCCCGCCACGCGTCCGCTCGCTGATCGACGCCGACGCCCTGACCGTCCTGCACCGGGCCGCCCGGGCCCTGCTGGACGACCTGCCCGACCTCACCGACCGGCTGGTCGCCGCGCTCCAGGAGCAGGAACCCGCCTACCGCGCGGCCGTGGAGAGCGACGCCGCCGCCACCTGGCAGGAGGCCCACCGCTCACTGCGGCACAGCGTGTCCTCACTGCTCGACCCGCGCGGCAGCCGGGACGCGGCGCGCCGCTGCTCCTGGAAGATCGGGGCCACCCGCGCCGAACAGGGACTGCCGCTGGACGCCCTGCTGCACGCGTTCCGGCTCGGCGGCTCGCTGGTCTGGCAGTGCCTGGTGGAGGAGACCTCCCGGAACGCCCCCGAGGACGTACGCCTCCTCGTGCACGTCGCCGCCGACGTGTGGAACTTCGTCGACGAGCACTGCACCCTCGTCGCGGACGCCTACCGGCAGGTCGAACGGCAGCTGGCGTGGCGGCGCGAGAACCGGCTGCGGCTGCTCGCCGCGGCCCTCCTCGACGGGACCAGCCGCATCGCCGACCTCCCGGAGGCCGCCCAGGCGCTCGACCTCCCCGAGCACGGCCGCTACACGGTCGTGGCGGTGGCCGGCGGCACCCCCTCCGAGGCGGCGGCGGCCCGCGCCGCCGCAGGGCGGGAGGCGCGGGTGTACTGGCACACGGGCGTGGACGTCGACTACGGGATCGTCCTGCTGGGCGACGGCGACGCCGACCGCGACGGCATTACCGTCGGCGAGGGCGCCGCCGAGGGCCGCGGCGGCGGCAGTGGAAGCGGCGGTGGCCCCGGCCGTACGCACGCCGGCCCGCCCGGCCGCCCGTGCCCGGGCCTGGCGGCCGGGGACGGCGGTCCGCCCTCGGCCGCGCGCGTGGGCATCAGTACGGCCGTGTCGGGGCTGGCCGCCGTCGGGGACGCCCGACGGCTCGCGGACACCGCCCTGCGGATGTGTCCGCATACCGGCGGCACCATCCGGCTCACCGAGCACCTCCCGGCCGCACTGGTGATCTCCTCACCCGACCTCGCCGCCGCGCTCGCGGAGCGCGTCCTCGGCCCGCTGCGCGCCCTGGAGCCCGCCGACGCGGCCGTCCTGCTGGACACCCTGGCCACCTGGCTGGCCTGCGACGGCTCCGCGCAGCGGGCGGGGGAGCGGCTCTACTGCCACCGCAACACCGTCCTCAACCGCCTGCGCCGCTACGAACAACTCACCGGACGCAGCCTCTCCCGCCCGGCCGACGTCGTGGAGATCAGCCTGGCCCTGGCGACCCGAACCCCCCACCAAGGCTGACGCGCAGCCCTCCCCGACTCCCGGAAACCCGCCCGCGCCCCCTGGGCACCCGCACAACCCTCCCGGGTCGCCGCTGGGCCCGCGCAGCGAGACCGCTCGCACGCCTGTACCGGCGCGTAGCCCCCGTGCTGTCGTGAGCTCCCCTTCCCACGAAGTGCCGTGTCCCCGTGGCACGGACCCGAGGAGCCGCGATGCCCGAAGCACCCCCGCAGGACCCGCCCGCGCTGCACGTCGAAGGCCTGGACGTGACGTACGGGCGAGCCCTGTCAGCCCTGCGCTCCGTGTCCCTGAGCGTCCCGCACGGCGCGGTCGTGGCCCTGCTCGGCGCGAACGGCGCCGGCAAGTCCACGCTGCTGCGGGCCCTCTCGGGCACCCTGCGCCTGCACCGCGGCACCGTCACCGCCGGCCGGGCCCGGTACGGCGACACCGACCTCGACGGACGCGACCCGGTCGCCGCGGTCCGGGCGGGCGTCGTCCAGGTCCCCGAAGGCAGACGCGTCTTCGCCGGTCTCACCGTCGAGGAGAACCTGCGCACCGGCGGCCTCGGCCTCGGCCGGCGCCGGCCCGACCAGGTCCGAGAGGCCCGCGACCGGGTCTACGGCCTGTTCCCCGTGCTCGCGGAACGCAGCCGCCAGGCCGCCGGTCTGCTCTCCGGCGGCGAGCAGCAGATGCTCGCCATCGGCCGAGCCCTGATGGCCGCCCCGCGCCTGCTCCTGCTCGACGAGCCCTCCCTCGGCCTCGCGCCGCGCATGGTGTTCCGGATCGCCGAGGTGATCCGGGAGATCAACGAGCAGGGCACGGCCGTCCTGCTGGTCGAGCAGAACGCCGGGATGGCGCTCTCCCTCGCCGACCACGCGTACGTCCTCGACGTGGGTGAGATCCGGCTCTCCGGCCGTGCCGACGACCTGGCCCAGACCGACGAGGTGCGCCGCCTGTACCTCGGCGACACGGCCGGCGACCAGGGGGCCGCGTGAACATCCGCTCCACCGGCCGCGCGACGGACCGTTCCACCGGCCGCGCGACGGACCGCTCCGCCCGCCGTGCGACGGGCCCGGCCCACGGCGGTACGGCAGCCCACCGGCTCGGCGCCCACGGCGACCGGCTCCCGGCGCCGCCACCCGAGCTCCGCGTCCGGGACGTCACCGTCCGCTTCGCCGGGCTCACCGCTCTGGACGGGGTCTCGTTCACCGTGGCACCGGGGTCCGTGCACGCCCTCATCGGGCCCAACGGCGCCGGCAAGTCGACCTGCTTCAACGTCCTGTCCGGCCTGTACCGTCCGGCCGCCGGCCAGGTCCTGCTCGGCGACACCGACGTGACGGGGCTCGCCCCCCACCGGATCGCCGCGCTGGGCGTGGCCCGCACCTTCCAGAACATCGTCACCACCGAGGGCACCGTCGCCGACAACCTGATGCTCGGCCGGCACGCCCTGACCCGGGCCGGCTTCGCCGCCAGCGCCCTGCGCCTGCCGCACGCCGTGCGCGAGCAGCGCGAGCACCTCGACCGGGCTCGCGAGATCGCCGAACTCACCGGCCTCGCCGACCGCTTCGACGCACCCGTGGCCCTGCTGTCGTACGGCGACCGCAAACGCGTCGAGCTGGCCCGCGCCCTCTGCCTGGAACCCCGCGTCCTGCTCCTGGACGAGCCGGTGGCCGGCATGAACGGCGCCGAACGCGAGCGCACCGCGGAGGTCGTCCGGACGGTCCGCGAGCGGCTCGGGCTGTCCGTGCTGCTCGTGGAGCACGACATGGGCCTGGTCATGCGCCTCGCCGACGAGGTCACCGTCCTCGACTTCGGCCGTCCCCTCGCCCACGGCACCCCCGACGAGGTCCGCCGCCACCCCGAGGTCCTGCGCGCCTACCTCGGCACCGGCGCACCCGAGGACGACACGGAGGCCGCCGCGGGCGCGGCGACCGCCGCGGAGGACCCCCGATGACCACCTTCCTCGACACCCTCCTCAACGGCCTCGCCCTGGGCGCCGTCTACGCCCTGGTCGCGCTCGGCTTCGTCGTCATCTTCAAGGCCTCGGGCGTCCTCAACTTCGCCCACGGCTCGCTGCTCCTGCTCGGCGGCTACCTCGTCGCCGTCCTCCACGACGACCTCGGTTTCGCCGGCGCCCTCGCGGTGGCCGTCCTGGCGACCGCGGCCGTCGCCGGCGCCCTGGACCGGCTGCTGCTGCAACGCGGCGACCCCGACCCGAAGGCCGCCCACGTGCAGACCATCGTCACCATCGGCGTGGACATCGTCCTGCTGACCGACCTGGCCCGGCGCATCGGCGGCGACCTGCTCACCCTCGGCGACCCCTGGGGGGACGCGGTGACCGGGCTCGGCCCGGTGACCGTCGCCGACAGCCGGCTCGCCGCGATCGTGGTCTCCGCCGTCGTCATCGGCGGCGTCTTCGCCCTGTTCCGGTTCACGCCGTGGGGGCTGTCCCTGCGGGCTGCGGCCGAGGACGTGGAGGCGGCCGCCCTGATGGGCGTACGCCTCAGCCGGGTGCGCATGCTCGCCTGGTGCCTGGCCGGCGGCCTGGCCGCCCTGGCCGCCGTGTTCCTCGCCGCCTTCCCGGCGCCCGGCCTGGAACGCACCACCGGCCAGATCGCCCTCAAGGCGTTCCCGGCGGCCATCCTCGGCGGCATGGCCTCACCGCCCGGCGCCCTCGCCGGCAGCCTGATCATCGGCCTGACCGAGGCGCTCGCCGCCGGCTACCAGTCCGAACTGCACGTCCTCGGCGAGGGGTTCGGCGACGTCGCCCCGTACGCCGTGATGGTGGTCGTGCTGCTGGTGCGGCCCACCGGGCTGTTCGGCGGGAAGGGAGCCGTCCGTGTCTGAGCTGCTCCCCAGGGCGGCCCGCCTGCTGCTGCCCGCCCTGCTGCTGTGCGCCCTGCCCTTCTACCTGGACGCCTTCTGGCTGCGCATCGGCCTGTTCTCCATGGCCGCCGCCATCGGCGCCGTCGGCCTCGGCCTGCTCTCCGGCACCGCCGGCCAGCTCTCCCTCGGCCACGCCTTCTTCCTCGCCGTGGGCGCCTACGGCTACACCTGGCTGGCCGGCGAGCCCGGCCCGGCGCTGCCCCCGGCGCTCGCCGCCGTCCTCGCCGTCCTGCTGGCCGGCGCGGCGGGCGGCCTGTTCAGCCCCGTCGCCGGGCGCGTGCGCGGCGTCTACCTCGGCGTCGCCACCCTCGCGCTCGTCTTCCTCGGCCACCATGTGCTGCTGACCGCCGACTCGGTCACCGGCGGCTTCAACGGCCGGTCCGTCCCGCCGCTCACCCTGGGCGACTTCGGATTCACCGCGGACGACCCCGAACTCCTCGTGCTCGGCGTGCCGTTCGGCGCGGAGGAACGCCTGTGGTATCTCGGCCTCGCCCTGTTCGCGCTCACCTGGTTCACCGCGCGCGGACTGCTGCGCGGCCGTCCCGGACGCGCCCTGGCGGCCGTACGGGACAGCGAGACCGCGGCGGCCGTGATGGGCGTGAACGTCGCCCGCTACCGCTCGGCGGCCTTCGTCGTGTCGTCGATGTACGCCGGCCTCGCCGGGGTCCTGCTCGCCCTGTCCTTCCGCCGCGTCGTGCCCGACTACTTCGGCCTGCCCCTCTCCGTCGACTACCTCGCCATGATCGTCATCGGGGGGCTCGGCTCCGTCGCCGGTGCCACCGCGGGCGCCGTCTTCGTCACCGCCCTGCCCCTGCTGATGACCCGTTACGCCGACCAACTGCCCCTGGTCGCCGCCCCCGGCACGGGCGGCGAGGGCGCGGTCGGCCCGACCGAGGCGGCCCGCTACCTGTACGGCGCGGCCATCGTCCTCATCCTGCTGTACGCGCCCGACGGACTGCACGGCCTGACCCGCCGCCTCCGTGCCCGCCGGCGCCGCACCCCGCCCCCGGACCGCGCCCCCGCGCACCGGCCGCCCGCCACACCCGCCTCACCCGCACGAGCCAAGGAGCCCACCCCGTGAAGACCGAGCACCACAGACACCGCACCCCCGGCACCGCCCTCGCCGCGGCCCTCGCCGCGCTGCTGATCGCGGCCACCGGCTGCAGCTCCAAGGCGGACGGCGGCAGCACCTCCGACGGCGCCGACGGCGTCACGTCCGGTCCCGGTGTGACCGAGAAGTCGATCAGGCTCGGCGCCCTCACCGACCTCACCGGCCCCTACGCCACCCTCGGCAAGAGCATCGTCCAGGCCCAGCAGATGTGGGCCGACGAGACCAACGCGGACGGCGGCATCTGCGGCCGCAAGGTCGAGATCGTCGTCAAGGACCACGGCTACGACGTGCAGAAGGCGGTCACCGCCTACGCCGACATCGCCCCGGACGTCGTCGCCCTGCCGCAGGTCATCGGCTCACCGGTGGTGGCGGCCCTCCTCGACGACGTCGAACGCGACCACCTGCTCACCTTCCCGCAGGCATGGGCCGCCTCGCTGCTCGGCAAGGACTCCATCCAGGTCCTCGGCACCACCTACGACCTCGACATGATCGCCGCGGTCGACTTCCTCACCCGTACCAAGGGCCTGAAGAAGGGCGACAGCATCGGCCACGTCTACTTCGAGGGCGACTACGGCTCCAACGCGCTCGAAGGCTCCACCTGGGCCGCGCAGAAGGCCGGCCTGAAGATCGTCGACCAGAAGATCAAGGCGACGGACACGGACCTGTCCGCCCAGGTCTCGGCGCTGAAGAAGGCCGGGGTGAAGGCGGTCCTGATCAGCGCCGGGCCCGCGCAGACGGCCTCCCTGGTGGGCGTCGCCGCCTCCCGGGGCCTCAGCGTCCCCGTGGTGAGCAGCGCCCCCGGCTTCGCCCCGCAGCTGATGAAGACCCCGGCCGCGCCGGCCCTGACGGCCATGCTGAACGTGGTCAGCGCCGCGCCGGCCGTCAGCTCGGACCTCGCCGGGGTCAAGAGCATGGTCGCCGCCTACACGAAGAAGTACCCCGGCTCGCAGGTCGACTCCGGCGTCCTGTCGGGCTACAACGCGGCCCGTCTGCTGGGCGCCGACCTCGAGAAGGCCTGCGCGGCCGGCAGCCTGACCCGGGAGGACCTGGTCAAGGCGCACCGGTCGCAGAAGAACGCAGACACCGGCCTGGGCACCCCGCAGGACTTCTCCGACGTCTCCCGGCCCGCCTCGCAGTCGACGTACGTGCTCAAGCCCGACGCGAAGGCGGTCGGCGGGATGGTGAACGCCGAGGACGCGCACGTCGCGCCGGGTGTGGAGGAGTACCTGACATCCCGCTCATGACACGCGTGACACGGGTGACACCGGGTCTCGTGACACCGGGTCTCGTGGCACCCGGCGCGATTCAGCGCCCGCGCTGCTGAATGGAATCGCTTTCTGGCGTTGGACCTCCGGCGACGGCCGGGCCAGGCTGGAACCCGTGAGTCCGGTTCCCGCGACCGTCTTCCCGCGACGGTCGCAGAGAGGTCACGAGCCCATGCACACCCGCCGTATCGGTGAGGCCGAGGTCAGCGCGGTCGGAACGGGCGCGATGCCCAAGCCGGCCGAGGGCCGCCCCGACGAGGCGCGCTCCCTCGCCATCCTGCCCGCCGCCCCGGACGCCGGGGCCACGCTGATCGGCACGCCGGACGCCGTCTGACCGACGGGACGGCGCGGGACGGGGGTTATCCCCGGCCACGCCGGGAAAGAAAGCGCTTGCCGTGCGGGGTGCGACCAGAGCGTCCCGCAACGGCCCCTTCATTCGGCACCGAGGAGGACCACCGCCGATGGCGTCGTCGCACGACAGACCCCTCGACCATCGCTACCGGGACGAACACCCGATCCGCACACTCGCCTACCTCTTCCGCGCCGACCGCCGCCGCCTGGCCGGCGCGGTCGTCGTGTTCACCGTCAAGCACAGCCCCGTCTGGCTGCTGCCCCTGATCACCGCGTCCATCATCGACACCGTCGTCCAGCACCAGCCGATCGGCCGGCTCTGGACGAGCACCGGCGTCATCATGTTCATCCTGGTCGTCAACTACCCGCTGCACCTGCTCTACGTCCGCCTCCTCTACGGAAGCGTCCGCCGCATGGGCACCACCCTGCGCTCCGCGCTGTGCACGCGCATGCAGCAGCTGTCCATCGGCTACCACTCCCGGGTCAGCGCCGGCGTCCTCCAGGCCAAGGTCGTACGGGACGTCGAGGCCGTCGAGCAGATGGTGCAGCAGACCGCGGAGAACGGACTCGGCGCGCTCACCGTCCTCACCGGCGGTCTGGTCATCATCGCCGTGCGCACCCCGGAGTTCGTGCCCGTCTTCCTGATCGTGGTGCCCGCCGCCGCGTTCGTCGTGGCCCGTCTCAGGGCGCGGCTGCGCACCCACAACGAGCACTTCCGCCACGAGGTCGAGACCCTCTCCTCCCGGGTGACGGAGATGACCCGGCTGATCCCGGTCACCCGCGCCCACGGCCTGGAGGGCAAGGCGCTGCGCCGCATGGACGGCACCCTGCACCGCCTGCTGACCTCCGGGATGCGCCTGGACCTCGTCAACGGCCGCTTCGGCTCGATCGCCTGGGTCGTCCTCAACGTCGTCGGGGTGCTCGTCCTGACCGGCGCCGCGCTGATCTCGTACTACGAGGTGTGGGGCGTCACCCCGGGCGACGTCGTCATGCTCAGCGCCTTCCTGACCACCCTCACCAACTCCACCACCACCCTCGCGGGCCTCGCCCCGGTCATCACCAAGGGACTGGAGTCGGTCCGCTCGGTCGGTGAGGTGCTCCAGGCGCCCGAACTGGAGGACAACGAGGGCAAGGCCGAACTGGCCCGCCTGCACGGCGCGGTGACCTTCGACCACGTCGGGTACGCCTACGACAGCGGCCGGCCGGCGGTGCGTGACTTCACGCTGTCCGTGGCACCGGGCGAGACCGTCGCCCTGGTCGGCGCCTCCGGCGCGGGCAAGTCCACCGTCCTCAACCTCGTCATCGGCTTCATCCGGCCGACCTCGGGCCGGCTGCTGCTGGACGGCACCGACATGAACACGCTGGACCTGCGCACCTACCGGCGCTTCGTGTCCGTCGTCCCGCAGGAGTCGATCCTCTTCGACGGCACCATCAGGGAGAACGTCGCCTACGGCATGGAGGACGAGGCCGACGAGGAGACGGTGCGCGCGGCGCTGCGGGACGCCAATGCCCTGGAGTTCGTCGACCGGCTGCCCGAGGGTCTGGACACCCTCGTCGGCGAGCGCGGGGCACGGCTGTCGGGCGGGCAGAAGCAGCGGCTGGCGATCGCCCGCGCCCTGATCAGGGACCCCAAGGTGCTGATCCTGGACGAGGCCACCTCCGCGCTCGACACCCGCTCCGAGGCGCTCGTCCAGCAGGCCCTCGCCCGGCTGCTGCGCGGCCGCACCACGTTTGTGGTGGCGCACCGCCTGTCCACCGTGCGCGGCGCCGACCGCATCGTCGTGATGGGGGACGGCGCGATCCTGGAGACCGGCACCCACGAGGAACTCCTGCACCGCGGCGGCGCCTACACGGCACTGCACGGCGGGCAGGCCGCCTGATGCCAAGACAGCGCCAAGTGGCGGAAAACATGCACCCGCAGGGTGACAGCCGGCGCGCCCACGCATGAATCGCCCCGGTCCGGGCACACGCTGCGCACTACATCTGGAGAGAGGGGCGCTCGTGATCGTTCCGGACCCTAAGGCCGTCAGGACGTTGCTGACCCGCTACGCGTCGCTGAAGATCGCTCAGGCGGAGCGGGAGGACCCGCGGACGGCCCGCGAGTTGGAGGACGTCACCTACACGCTGTGTGTGCTCATGGGCACGTCCGACGTGCGGGAGGCGGTCACCGCGGCGGACGCCCTGCTCGTCGCCGCGGTGGGGCGCCCTGCGGCGGTCCGCGTGCCGAGGCAGGAACCGGACCAGGGGAAGGGCCATGGAAGGGACCAGGAGCGGGACGGGGAGAGCGGGCTGTCCCTGGCCGTCTGAGCGGCCCGGTCCACCGGGAGCCGGGCGCGAGGTGCGCCCTTGTGCCGGCCCGGGCCGGAAGCGCTCGGTCAGGCTTCCGGCCCGGGCGAAGGGATGAGGGGGAGGGGGTCTCGGTGGGCCGCCGGACCGCGGCGGTCCGCCGGCCGCGGGTGCCGTCCGGGTTCGGACCGGGCCAGCCACCGCGCGACGGTGAGGGCGATCGGCTGGCCGGTGTCCACCTCGACGAAACCGAACTGCCCCGACTGGTTGCACTCCAGGAACCACCACGTCCCGTCGGCGTCCTCCGCGAAGTCGAAGGCGCCGTAGGCCAGTTCCGCCTCGCGCAGGTACGTGTGCACGGCGTCGGCCAGGCGCGGCGGGACCTCCGCCGGGCGCCACGGCGCGGCGGACGGCGCGAAGCGCACGTCCACCACGTCGGAGCCGTCGTCGGCCGGGGTCTCCTTGCGGGCGGCCAGCAGCCGGTCGCCGACCGCCGTCAGCCGGATGTCCGCCCGCTTGGCCACCCGCCGTTGCAGCAGGGTCGGACCGTAGGCGACGGCGGTGAAGTCGGTGCCCGGCGGCACCCGGGTGGTGGGCACCGCCCGGGGCGGGTCCTGCGGATGCGCCCCGGAGACGGGCTTGACCACCAGGTCCGGGTAGCGCTCCGCGAAGTCCCGTGCCGCCTGCGGGAACGTGGTGATGAGCGTGGCCGGCACCGGCAGGCCGCTGCGCTGGGCCAGTCTCAGCTGCCAGGGCTTGTGCCGGGCCCGCCGGGCCGCGTCCGGATGGTTCATCCAGCGCGCCCCGCCGCCGCGGAGCATCCCGTACAGCGCCTGCGAGGCCTCCTCCGTGAGCCACGCGGACGGTTCGGGGGCCCGGGCCGCCGCCGTACCCGGCCGGCGGACCCAGACGGACCGCAGCGCGTCCAGGCTCACCAGCCGTCCCGCGGACGACAGATGGCCCCGGAAGCCGCCGTGCACGTACTCCGCGGAGAGCGCGACGGTGTGGGTGAGGTCGGCGGGGTCGAGCCGCACGACGGGGACGCCCGCGGCGTTCAGGTGGACGACCACCATGTCCGCCGTGACGTCCTCTTCACAGGTCAGGATGAGCACGGTCATCGTGTCGGCCCGTGATCAGTCGTCGAAGTGCGTCTTGGAACCCGCCGTCGAGGTCGTCGTCCCCAGTTCCCTCAGCAGCGCGTGGTCACGGGCGGCGACCCGGCCGTCGAGGAGTACGTTCAACTGCAGTCCTGGGTCGTAGGCGTACGGAGTGGCGAACTCCAACTCCGCCGCGGGGCGTGCGTAGTCGAGCGCGAACGGTTGCATCGTCTCTCCCTCGTCGGTACTGCCTCGATCAAGCGGTGCCGCTGTGCGACGTCACTCGGGCCCGCTGTGTGGTGCGACCTTCGGCCCGTCACCCGGACCTTCAGTCACTTATACGAATCGAACGGGTGAATGGTTTCCTTACTCTCCGTGTCCGACGCGGCTGTGGAGCGCGGCGCGCGGAGCTGAGCAGGGAGAATGAGCCTCGGGCGGGGCGAAAACTCGTTACCGGGCGGTCAGTCGGCGATTCCGGCGCGGTCGGGGGTGCGGCGCAGGGACCGCAGGGCGAGCAGCAGGACACCGATGTCATCGAGGTACACCGGGTCGGGGATCACATCGGTCGGGAGGACGAAGTACGCGACGGCGCCCCAGAAGACCCAGCGCGGTCCGGTCGGCAGACCCGCCCGCCGCAGCCCTCTGCGGGCCCGGACCAGCCGGACCAGCACGACGGCGGCCGCGGCGAACAGCGCCGCCGCCAGCACCACCGCGACGGCGATGAGCGTGGTGGTCGCATCCACGGGCCCTCCCTGTGGGCGGTCCGCCGCGCGGCGTGCGGTGGTTCCCCCGGTCATCGATTTCCCCGTTTTCGATTCCCGAATGCCCCCTTTCCGGCGGCAATATCGCGCCGTTTCACGCGAGTGCCACGCCCAGGTGGCGCGACGCGGCCCCCCGCACCCGGTCAGGGGCGTGGTTTCCGGCGTGTCGCGCCTCGGGGCGCGGGCGTCGCGCGAGACCGGCGTACGGGGGCACTTGCGGGCGCCGGTCCGACGTGACCCGGCCGCCGGCCGGGCGCGCTCAGTGGCCGGACGCCGACAGTGCCGCCAGCACCCGGTCGGGTGTCAGGGGCAGTTCGCGCAGCCGGACCCCCGTGGCGTGGTGCACGGCGTTGCCGACGGCGGCCGGCGACCCCACGATGCCGATCTCGCCGATCCCCTTGCCGCCCAGGGGGTTGAGGTGCGGGTCGTCCTCCTCCACCCAGTGGGCCTCGATGTCCGGCACGTCCGCGTGCACGGGCACGTGGTACGACGCCAGGTCGGACTCGGTGAAGTCACCGAAGGCGGCGTCCATGGTGCTGCCCTCGCTGAGGGCCATGCCCAGCCCCATGGTCATGCCGCCGACGAACTGGGAACGGGCGGTCCTGGCGTTCAGGACGCGCCCCGCGGCGAAGACGCCCAGCAGGCGCCGCACCCGCACCTCGCCCGTCACCGTGTCCACGGCGACCTCCGCGAAGTGCGCCCCGAACGCGTGCCGCGCGTAGGGGGTGTCGGCGTCGGCCCGGCCCGCCGTGTCGGCGTGCTCGACCAGGCCCTGTGCGGGCACCGGGCCGGGGAACCCGGTCAGGCGCTCCGCGAGACGTGTGCAGGCCTCGTGGACCGGCCAGCCCCAGGAGGCGGTGCCCGAGGAGCCGCCGGCCAGCGAGGCCGCCGGCAGGTCGCTGCTGCCCACCCGGACCCGGACCCGCTCCGGCGGGACACCGAGCGCGTCCGCGGCGATCTGCGCCAGGACCGTCCGGGCCCCCGTGCCGATGTCCGTGGCGTTGGTCTCGACGACGAAGCTCCCGTCGGGCAGGGCCCGTGCCGCCGCGGTCGAGGGCAGCACCAGCACCGGGTAGGTGGCGGCGGCCACGCCCGTGCCGATCAGCAGCGGGCCCTCGCGGCGGGAGCGCGGGCGCGGATCCCGCCCCTCCCAGCCGAACCGGCGCGCGCCCTCGCGCAGGCACTCCACCAGGTGCCGGCTGCTGAACGGCCTGCCGGTGTCCGGCTCGGCCCGCGGCTCGTTGCGGATCCGCAGCTCGACGGGGTCCATGCCCAGCGCGACGGCGAGTTCGTCCACGGCCGACTCCAGGGCGTACATGCCCGGGCACTCCCCGGGCGCCCGCATCCAGGAGGGCGTGGGCACGTCCAGCGGCACCACCCGGTGCACCGTACGGCTGTGCGGCACGGCGTACATGACCCGCGCGGGGACCGCCGCCTGCTCCACGAACTCCCTCACCCGGGAGGTGTGCGTGGTGACCTCGTGGACGAGGGACGCCAGCCGGCCGTCGGCGTCCGCGCCGAGGCGGATCCGGTGCAGGGTGGGCGCCCGGTGCCCGACGGCCGCGGGCAGGAAACGGCGGGGCAGGACCACCGTGACCGGGCGTCCGGTGTGCCGCGCGGCCAGCACCGCGAGCACCACGTCCGGCCGGGGCGTGCCCTTGGACCCGAAACCGCCGCCGACGTACTCGGCGACGACCGAGACCTGCTCCTCCTCCAGCCCGAACATCCCCGCGAGCACGGCCCGGACGACCGTGGTGCCCTGGCTGGAGGTGTGCACCGTCAGCCGCTCGCCGTCCCAGTGCGCGGTGCTGGCGTGCGGCTCCATGGGGTGGTTGTGCAGGGGCGGCACCCGGTAGCCGGCGTCGACCCGTACGGCCGCGTCCGCCCACGCGCCCTCCGGGTCGCCGTGTTCCCGGACGGCCGGACAGCCGCCGTTGGCCTCCTCGGGCACGTAGGCCGCCGGGTGCGTGGCGGACAGCGTGACGTCGTGCGGCTCCTCGGCGTAGGAGACGCGGACGGCGGCGGCGCCGGCCCGGGCCGCCTCCGGTCCGTCGGCCACCACGAGGGCGACGAACCAGCCCCGGTGCGGGACCTCGGGGCCCTGGAGCAGGGCGAGGGTAGCGTCGTCCGGCGCGGCCAGGCGCGGCGCGTTCTCGTGGGTGAGGACGCAGACGACACCGGGCACCCCGGACGCCTCCGACACGTCGACGCCCGTCACCCGCCCGCGCGCGACCGTGGCCGGCACGGGGCGGGCGAACAGCCGCCCCGGCAGGGGGAACTCGGCGGCGTACCGGGCGGCGCCGGTGACCTTCTCCGGTCCGTCCCGCCGCTCCACGGGCGCACCCACCGCGGCGGCCGTCATGACTCCTCCCGGGGTCGCGCGAGCCGTGCCAGGACGTCGACGGCGAGGTTGCGCGCGAGGGGCACCTTGTAGGCGTTGTCGCGCAGCGGCCGGGCGGCGGACAGTTCCAGGCCGACGGCGTGCTCGAACGCGGCCGCGGTCGGCGCCGCGCCGCGCAGCGCCTCCTCCGCCCGCCCGGCCCGCCAGGGCCGGTGCGCCAGCGCCCCGAAGGCGAGCCCGACGTGCGCGACCACACCGTCCGCCACCTCCAGCACCGCGGCGACGGAGGCCAGCGCGAAGGCGTACGAGGCCCGGTCGCGGGCCTTGCGGTACGCCGACGGCAGCCCGGCCGCGGCAGCCGGCAGCAGCACGCCCGTGACCAGTTCCCCGGGCCGGACGACGGTGTCCCGTTCCGGGTGCTCGCCGGGCAGCCGGTGGAACTCCGCGGCGGGCACCCGGCGCACGCCCGCCAGGCCGTACAGCTCGACCTGCGCGTCCAGCGCGGCCAGGGCCACGGCCATGTCCGACGGGTGCGTGGCGATGCACCGCTCCGAGTGCCCGAGCACCGCGTGGTCGCGGTGCACGCCGTCGCGGGCGCCGCAGCCGCTGCCCGGGGCGCGCTTGTTGCACGGCTTGGAGACGTCCTGGAAGTACGGGCAGCGCGTGCGCTGGAGCAGGTTGCCGCCGGTGGTGGCGGCGTTGCGCAACTGCCCCGAGGCCCCCGCGAGCAGCGCCTGCGACAGGACCGGGTAGCGGTCACGGACCAGCGGATGCGCCGCCAGGTCGCTGTTGCGCGTCAGGGCCCCGACCCGCAGCGACCCGTCCGGCAGCTCCGTCACCCGGTCCAGCGGGAGCCGGGTGACGTCGATGAGGGCGGTGGGCTCCTCCACACCTAGCTTCATCAGGTCGACCAGGTTGGTGCCGCCGCCCAGGTAGCGCGCGCCCGGGTGGGAGGCGTAGGCGTCGGCGGCCTCGGCGAGGCTGCCGGCCCGCACGTAGGCGAAGGGCTTCACCGGACCACGTCCTCGACCGCGTCGACGATCCGGGGGTAGGCACCGCACCGGCAGATGTTGCCGCTGAGCCGCTCACGGATCTCCTCCCGGCTCAGCGCCACCGGCCCCGAGGACGCCCGGGCGTCGGTGACGCGCGAGGGATGGCCCGCCTCCGCCTCGGCGATCGCGCCGACCGCCGAACAGAGCTGGCCCGGCGTGCAGTACCCGCACTGGAACGCGTCGCGCTCCAGGAACGCCCGCTGGAGCGGGTGCGGCGCCTCGCCGTCGCCGGACAGGCCCTCGACGGTCGTCACGTCGCAGCCGTCCAGGGACACCGCGAGCAGCAGGCAGCTGTTGACGCGCCGCCCGTCGATGAGCACCGTGCACGCGCCGCACTGGCCGTGGTCGCAGCCCTTCTTGGCGCCGGTGAGGTCCAGGTCCTCGCGCAGGACGTCCAGCAGGACCCGCCGGTGGTCGACGGAGAGGGTGTGCGGCTTGCCGTTGACCCGCAGCCGCGTGTCGGAGCGGTGGGGAGGCGACGCGGTGCCGCCGCCCGTGGATCCGTGCTCGCTGCCCATGGGGTGGATCCCTTCCGGAAAGATCCGTCATGCCGTGGGGACCGCGTATCCAGTCCGCGCCGCGCCACACGTACCGGCACGGAAGGAGGGCCCGCCCCGGCCGCGCCGGCCTGGCCGCCGTACGCCCGGTCGCCGTACGGGGGACGCTGGACGGTCCGCTCGGCCGGCCGGTGCCCCTGGACCGGGACGACGCGCGGTACGCGCGGGCGGCGGCCGGGCGGGCGGGCGCCGCTCAGCCCGGAGGAACGGCAAGGCGCCGGGAGCGGACGCCGAGCGGCTGCCGCTGTTCTGCTGAGGCCCGCGCGGCCGTTCTGCCGGGGCACGCGAGGCGCGCCCCCGTCAGCGGCCGTCCGCCGCCCCGGAGCCCTCGCCCGCGCCGTCCCGCGTCCCGCCGTGCCGCGCCCCGCCGCCCTGCCCGGAGCCGGCCCTCTCCGCGTCGGCCCTCTCCGCGTCGGCCGTCTCCGCGCCGGCGATCTCCGCGCCGGCGATCTCCGGTCCGTCCGTGTCCGTGTTGCCCGGGCCCGTCTCCGGGCCGTCCTTCCGCGGACCCTGGAGCGGCTCGCGGGAGCCGCCCCCGACCGGCAGGGTCGGCCGCAGGCCCTTCGCCGACTCCCTCAGCCGCTCCAGGGTCCGGCCCAGATGCTGGAAGGGGGAGCCGCCGCCGGGCTTCGGCTGCGGCTGCGGGCGTTCGCCCGCCTCGGCCGCCTCACGGTAGGCGGCCAGCGCCTCGTGGGCCTGTTCGGCGGCCTCCCGGTAGAGGTCCCGGGACTGGGTCATCGCCTCCAGCGCCTCCTCGTACATCGCCACCCGGGAGCGCTCGCGGGCCAGCTCCTCCTCCACGGTCAGCAGCCGCCACTGCTCCCGCAGCGCGGTGAGCGCCGCCTCGCCGCCCTCCGGCAGCGGCCTGGGCAGCACGGCGAACCGGGTCACCGCGTCCAGCAGCTCGGTGGGGTGCGAACCGTCCAGGAACACGCTGCGCACCGAGAAGGATCCCGCGTCGTACGCCTCCGGGGCCGGCGATCCGGGCAGGACCAGGGCCCCGCCGCGCGGCAGCTCCACGCCGAAGTCCCGCAGCGCCCAGTTCACCGTGCGCAGCTGGTGCGGTGCGGCGCGGTGCTCCACCACGCGGTGGTGCAGGCCCGCGGGCAGCAGCGGAACCAGCGACCGGCGGCCCCGCTCGTCGGGTGTCATCGCCTCGTGGACGACCACGTGAACGGTCCAGGTGTCCCGGCAGGCGTCCCGCAGGGTGCGCCGCAGTTCCTTGTCGTCCGCCGGGAGCGGGTTGATGTCGAGGTACCGCTGCCCGGTGACCGTCTCGTGGCCCCACGGCGCGTCCGCGTCCGCGGCCCAGGGCCAGAACATGGCCGCGGGCGACGGGCCGCGCAGGTCCCAGGGCCGCTCCGCCTCCGCGACGAGCGTCCACTCCTGCCCGCGCCCCGACCACTCCGCGAGCGTCAGCCGGGCACGCACGGTCACGTCGTCGGGCAGCAGCCACCGGGCCTCGAAGGCGAGCTCGCCGCCGGTGGTGTCCTCCTCGGCGAGCTCCAGGAAGTCCTGGATCGTCGCGTCGTCCTTGAGCGACCGCAGGTTCTTGCGCAGGACGTCCGGCGCGGTCGGCCCGGTGTGCCGGCCGCGGGCCAGCCACACGGTGGAGGGAGTCGTGGGCGGGGCGGGCGGGGAGGTGAGCATGGGTCCATTCGGGAGAGCGGGGACGACGGGGAGTAGTCAGTATCGTCGTCGCGGCGGGTGGGTGATCAAGCGGGGTCGGGTGCGGACCGGGTCGGGTAGCGCCTTCCCACCTGCGGGACGCGCCACGCGCGCCGGTGCGGGCACGCGGGGGCACGGACGGCGCGGCCGACCGCACCACCGGGTAGTGAGACCGAGGAACCCGGCCCTCGAAGGACGCACCGCACTGGTGACCGGTTCCGTGCCCGGGGCAAGGCCGCCCGCCGGTCGTTCGTCCGCGTTCCCCGCCGCCTCCGCGACGACCGGCGGAGCCCAGCGGGTCGACGGCGGACACGCCGGCTCCGTGCTGCCGTGGCGGCGCCGGCCCGCCCCCCCCGCACACGGGGTGTGCGCGGTTCACCCGGGCCGCCCCCCGCACACGCGTGGTCCGGGCCGCCCTCGGCCCGGACCATCGGTCAGGCGGACAGGGCTCGCCCGCCATCCGCGTCGGGGCGGGCCCTGTTCCCGCCCCCCGGCCGTGCCCCGGATGTGCGAGCCGTTGCCCTCGGGTCAGGAGAGCTGCTCCCGGTCCGCGTCATCGGCGGAGCGGCTCGGCGCGACCCGCGCGGGCCGAGCGGTCGTCCGGCCCCGGCGCCCGGCCGCCCGCAGGAACAGCACCGTGGGCACCGCGCGGACCAGGAGCGGGAGCGCGAAGACGCTCGCCTCCGGGCCGAAGGCGCCACCGGTGGGTCCGGTTCGGTGACCGGGCGCTGTTCCAGGGCCCGTACGAGGGCCGCGTCCGCGCACAGCGCGCCCCCGGTGACGAGCGAGACGCGGGCGCCGCCGCGGCGGCGCCCGCGTTCAGCCGTCCCGGTCCAGTCGGTCGCGCAGCCGGTCGAGGAGACGCCGGCCCGCGGGGCCGCCGAACCACGCGGTGTGGTCGGTGAAGTAGGCGTACGCCAGGGAGGTGTTGGTCTCCGATCGGGTCACGCCCCGGAAGTAGTCCATCTCCGAGAGCGCGTACTCCGCGTTGACGAGGGGGAGCAGGGCCGGCAGCGCGGCGCGTTCGGCGGACGTCAGGGGACGCACGGCGGTGTAGCCGTCGAGCAGCGCGTCCAGGTGCGTGAGGTGGACCCGGACCTCCCCGGTCGGCAGGTCCAGCCACTGCACGATGTTGCGTTCGAGCGCCACGGCCAGGTCGTGGACGGCGGTGGTGCGGTCGCTGAGGCCCAGGTCGAGGACGGTCGACACGGTCGCGGGGGAGCGCGTGGTGTCCCACAGGAGGTTGGAGGCGTGCCAGTCGTTGTGCGTCCACAACGGCTCCAGCGCGTCCAGGTGGGGCGCCAGTTCACGGTGGTACGGCAGGTGCAGGCGCTCCAGGTCGTCGCGCCAGGGCCGGCCGGTGAGGGCGTCGGCGAGGGCGGGGCGGGCGTCGACGTAGCGGTGCAGGGCCGTCACCGGGTCGTGGTCGGCGAACACGGTGAAGGAGCTCACCAGGGGCTGCACCCGGCGGCGCGGCGCGTCGAAGCCGGCGGCGGCCAGGTGCAGCCGGGCCAGTGCCGCCCCGGCCTGCCGCGCGTGCCCGGCGGACGCGAACGGCGACCAGGACAGGGCGTCCCGGTACAGGTCGGTGCCGGTGCCGGCGGTGTGCACCTCGTACACCCACTCGCCGCGGCCGGTGGCGGACAGGACGTCCACCACCGGAGCCCCGTTGTCCCGCAGGTGGCGCAGGAAGGCGTGCTCCTCGGCGAGGCCCTCCGGGGTGCGCACGCTCACGTGGTGGCGCTTGACGAACAGGGTGCGTCCGGCGTCCACGAGCGCGGCGGCGGACAGCGGCCGGGGGCTGCGCCACAGCAGCCGGGCGGGACGCCCCAGGACGTCGGTGACCTCCCGTTCGGTCAGCGGCTCCCAGTCGGGGCGCACGGCCTCGTGGCCCAGGCCGTGGGCCAGCAGGGTGCTCACGCGGAGGACTCCTCGTACTCGGGGGTGTGAGGGGCGGCGTCGCCGTCGGGGGCCGCGCCGTCGGGCGCCGTGCGGCCTTGGAGGGCGGCGAGGACGCGCTGTTCCGCGGCCGCCAGGGCGGGCTCGGGGATTCCGGCGTGTCCGCGGGGCCCGCCGTGCGGGATCGCGATGCGTTCGACGACGGTCGCGGGGCGCGGGGAGAGGACGTGCACGGTGTCCGCGAGCAGGACCGCCTCCCGGATGTCGTGGGTGACCAGCACGACCGTCCAGCGGTAGCGCTGCCACATCCGGGCGAGCCACGACTGCATGTCGGTGCGGGTCAACGAGTCCAGCGCGCCGAACGGTTCGTCGAGCAGCAGCACCGGCCGGTCCAGCACGACCGTGCGCAGCAGCGCCGCGCGTTGCCGCATGCCGCCGCTGAGCTGGGCGGGGTAGGACCGCTGGAAGCCGTCCAGGCCGAACGCCTCGAAGAGCTCGCCGGCCCGCCGCCGGGCCTCCTTGCGGCGCACGCCCTCCGCCTCCAGGCCGAGCGCGGTGTTGTCCAGGACGGTCCGCCAGGGGAAGAGGAGGTCCTTCTGGGGCATGTGGGCGACCTGGCGGGAGCGGGGGCCGGTCGGTTCGCCGTCGACGAGGACCGTGCCGCCGGTGGGCCGCTCCAGGCCGGAGACGAGGTTGAACAGGGTCGACTTGCCGCTGCCGCTGGGGCCGATGACGGCGGCGAACTCACCGGGGCGGACGGTGAGGTGCAGGTCGCGCAGCACCTCCAGGGCGCCGAAGGACTTGCCGACGCCGCGCACCTCCAGTCCGCCGCGGTGAGGGGTCGCGGGGTGTTCGGCGCTCATGACGGATCCTCGTTCCGGAGAATGCGCTGCCACGGCAGCAGCAGGCGTTCGAGCAGGTAGGTCGCCGCGAACAGGGCGATGCTGAGCGCGGCGGTCACCGTGACCGCCGCCAGCACCAGGTCGGTGCGGAAGGCGCTCTTCTGGGCCTGCATGTAGATGCCGAGCCCGCTCTCGGCGCCCGCGTACTCCGCGAAGACCGCGCCGACGACCGCGTAGGTGATGCTGACCCGCAGTCCGGCGAAGAAGTACGGCATGGCGCTGGGGACCCGCAGCAGCCGGAAGGTGCGCAGACGGCCGGCGCCCAGCGAGCGCAGCAGGCGCATCGCCTCGCGGTCGGCGGACGCGAAGCCGGCGGCGAGGTTGGCCGCCAGGGGGAAGAAGGTGGCCAGGGTGACGACGAGCATCTTCGGCAGCAGTCCGAAGCCGAACCAGATGATCAGCAGGGGGGCGACGGCGACGATCGGGACGGTCTGGGAGGCGACCAGCAGCGGGTAGAGGCCGCGGCGGGCGGCGGTGGAGAAGTCCAGCAGCACCGCCACCGCCCAGGCCAGCACGAACGACAGGGCGAAGCCGGCGGCGGTCTCCTGGAGCGTGGGCACGGTGTTGGCCCACAGGTCCGCCCGGTTCTCCCAGCCCTGGGCGAGGACCCGGCCGGGGCTGGGCAGCACCGTGGGGTCCATGGCCGTGACGGTGGTGTAGGTCTGCCAGCCGCCGACGAGGACGGCGAGGACCAGCAGGGGTGGCCACACGGTGGCGAGGACGGCTGCGGCTCGGCCACGCAGGGGGTTCGCGGCCCGCGGCGCGGCGGGGGCGGGCGCTGCCGCGGGGCCGGCGGCGGATGCGCCCGCGCGGCCGGTGGGGCCGGTGGGACTGCTGGAGCCGGTGGAGGAGGCGGACGGGGCGGACGGGGCGGACGGGGCCGTGGGGGCGTCCATCACTGCTCCGGCAGGTAGTCGTCGGTGAAGAAGGCGGAGGCGTCGGGCGCCTCGGTCAGCTTCTTGCCGTTCGCGTCGGTGAGCAGGCCCGCCTGGAACTCGAAGTCGGCGAAGTCCTGCCAGCGCTCGGCGGACTGGCCGCCGAGGGTGCCGTCGGCGGCCCGGTAGTAGTCGTCGGCGAGCAGCTGGGCGCTCTCGTGCACCAGCTCGGTGTTGGTCAGCTCGCTCTTGTTGGCCTTGATCAGCAGGTCGGCGGCCTTCTCGGGGTGGGCGGCGGCGTAGGCATAGCCCTTGTACAGGGCGGCGACGACCTTCTTCGCGGTGCCGGTGTTCTTCTTCAGATAGGCGTCGGAGGACGCGATCAGCGTGGAGTAGATCTCCGGGAAGCCGTAGTCGGAGAGGGCGAAGTTCTTCAGCGGCTTGCCGGTGAGGTCGGCCTCCAGCCCTTCCCAGGTGGGCATCGGCATGGCGAAGTCGGCCTTGCCCGCGTAGAGGGCCGCGTAGGCGGAGGTGTTGAGCGCGACCGAGGTGAACTCGCCCTTGCCGCCCGCGTTGCGGATGACCTTCTGGAGGAGGGGTTTCTCGTAGGCGGCGCCGAAGCCGGCGTACGTCTTGCCGTCGAGGTCCTTGGGGGTGCGGATGTCGTCGCGGTCCGCGGAGACCGCGATGGTGACGTTGGTCTTCTGGGTGACCGCGTACACCGACGTGATGTCCTGGCCGGCGGCTCGGGCGACGGTGATGCCCTCCTGGTAGGAGATGCCGAAGTCCGCCTTGTGGGAGGCGATCAGGGTGTTGGGGTCGGTGGAGCCGTAGGGGAGGATCTTCAGGTCGATGCCCGCGTCGGCGAAGTAGCCCAGTTCCTCGGCGACGTAGATGCCGGTGTGGTTCGTGTTCGGCGTCCAGTCCAGGGCCAGGGTGACCGTGGTGGCGGACGGGTCGGAGGCGGTCGCCTCGCTGCCGGCGGAGCAGGCGGTCACCGCGAGCAGGAGGGCGGCGGCCGCGGCGGGCAGGACGGTGCGGCGGAGCGGGGAACGGCGGATCATGGCGGGGGCTCTCTTCGTGCGGGCGGGGCGGTAGGGGGTGCGGGGTGCGGTGCGGCGGCCGTGCGACAGAGCGCGCTGGACGTGCGCTTGAGGTCGACCGGTACCCGCCGGGTCGGGCCGGTCCTCACGCGGCGACCGCCGGGGCGAGCGTCAGGAGCCGGTTGGTGTACGACGCCTGCCAGCCCTCGGCGGAGGGGATGGCGCCGTGGGCCGCGAGCCACCGTGCGTAGGGTCCGGTGCGGTCGGCGTCCACGACGCCCCAGTGGCCCTGCGGGTCGGTCCACGTGGGGGCGACGAGCGCGAGGGAGCGGGCGATCAGGGGCTGCGGGAAGTAGGGGATGACGCGTTCGAGGAGGGCGAGGGTGCGTGCCTGGTCCTCGGCGGCGGCGCGGTACCCGCGGGCGGTCGCCGCGAGGAACGCGCCGACCAGGACGGGGTTGGCGTCGACGAGTTCCTCGTGGGCGCCGAGGAGGTAACTGTGGTAGCGGGGGGCGCCGATCTCGTCGACCGGCCAGGTGATCCGGCGGGCGTCGGGCAGGTCGCCGCGCAGGGCGTCCCAGGACCAGTAGTTGCCGAAGGTGGCGTCCGCGTGGCCGGCTTCTATGTCGTCCACCGTCAGTTCCCGGAAACCCGCGTCGACGGTGACGAAGGAGTCCGGGTCACCGCCGTCGGCGGCTATCAGGTGGCGGATCATGGCCCGGCCGCGCGGGGTCGGGTTGAAGGCGATGCGCCGGCCGGCGAGGTCGCGGGGACGGGTGATGCCCTTGCCGGTGACGGTCTGGACGGCCTCCAGCCCGCGGTGGTTGACCGCGGCGACACCGATCAGGCGTTCCCCGCGGGCACGGCGGGCCAGCAGGCGGTTGGGCGGGAACACACCGAAGTCGACGCGACGGCGGGTGAGGTACTCCAGTGTGTCGCCGACTCCGGGGTCCTGCACGACCAGCTCCACGTCGAGGCCGGCATCGCGGTACCAGCCGCGGTCGCGGGCGGTGTAGAAGCCGGCCGCGTTGGGCCAGGGGTGGAAGTAGTCGAGCATGACGCGGATCTGGGACACGGGTGGCTCCGAGGGGGCGGACGGTGTGACGGAGAGCGGGGTGCGCGGCCCGGGGCGTACCTGGCGCCGGCGCGCGTTCCCCGGGGGGCGGGATCAGGGACGGCGGTGGGCGGCGCCGGGGTGGTCCGCGGGCAGCCGGGGGTGCCCGGGCCGGCCGAGGTACTCGCGCAGCGTGCCGCCCTCGTACTCGGTCCACACCCGTCCCCGGCGCTGGAGTTCGGGCACGACGAGGTCGACGAAGTCCCGCAGGGTGACGGGGGTGACCGGGTCGGCGATGTTGAAGCCGTCGACGCCGGCCGCGTCGATCCACCGCTCGAGTTCGTCGGCGACGGTCGACGGGGAGCCCACGACGACCGGCCCCCCGCCGCCGACCCCCACGAAGTCGGCGATCTCCCGGGGCGTCCAGGTGCGGGTGGGGTCGAGCCGGGTGAAGACCTCGACCATGCCGCGGATGCCCTCGGTGTCCACGTACTCCAGCGGGACGTCGGGGTCGAGCCGCGAGAGGTCGATGTGCAGGAGGGCGCTGTAGCGGGCGAGGCTCCCCTCCAGCGAGGCGTACCCGCGGTAGTCCTCGTACTTCGCGCGGGCCTCGGCGTCGGTGGGCGCGGTGATCACGGTGACACCCGCGAAGAACTTCAGGTCCGAGGGATCGCGGCCCTCCTCGGCGGCCTTGGCCCGGATGGAGTCGACGAGGCCGCGGGCCATCTCGGGGCGGTACGCCGACAGGAAGACGCCCTCGGCGTGCCGGGCGGCGAAGGCCTGCCCCGCGGGTGAGGTACCCGCCTGGTAGAGCGCCGGGGTGCGCTGCACCGACGGCTCGGACAGCGCGATGCCCGGCACGTCGAAGTAGGTGCCCCGGTGGGCGACGGGGTGGACGCGCGCGGGATCGGCGAAGACTCCCGTCCTGGCGTCACGCACCACGGCGCCGTCCTCCCAGCTGCCCTCCCACAGCTTGTAGACGACCTCCATGAACTCCTCGGCCCGCACGTACCGCTCGTCGTGCGGTATCTGCTCGGTCAGGCCGAGGTTGCGCGCCGCGCTGTCCAGCGCCGAGGTGACGACGTTCCAGCCGATCCGGCCGCCGGAGAGGTGATCGAGGGTGGTCATCTTGCGGGCGAACGCGTAGGGCAGTTCGTAGGTGGCGGAGACGGTGACCGCGAACCCGAGGTGCCGGGTGGCCGCCGCCAGGGCGCTGACCAGGAGCAGCGGGTCGTCGGTGGGGGTGTTGATGCCGTCGCGCAGGGCCGCGTCGACCCGCCCCTGGTAGACCTCCAGCGGGCCGAGGGCGTCGGCGACGAACAGCGCGTCGAAACGCCCGCGTTCGAGGATGCGGGCGGTCTCCGTCCAGTGGTCCAGGTCGCGGTAGCGGTGGGCCTGGCTGTCGGGGTGGCGCCACAGTCCCGCGGCGGTGTGTCCGACGGTGGACTGGCGGAGGGCGTTGAGGCGGATGCGCCGGTCGGTGCTGCTCATGCGGTGCTGCTCCTGGTGCGGTGGCCGACGCCGCGGGGGCGGGGCCGGCGGACGGGAGTGACGGGGGAGGACGGCGAGAGGCGGTGTGGACGCGACAACCGCGACAACCGCGAAAACCGCGACAACCGCGACAACAACGACAACGACAGCGACAGCGACAGCCGGTGTGCGGGCGCGGGTCGCTGTGCCGTCGCGGCACGAGGAGACGGGGCGGGCGGCCGGCCACGATGGTCTCCTCTCGTCAGGTCTCGCCGGGAAGGTCCCGGTTCTCGTCCGGTGCTGAGCTCCGGAGCATGCTGCTGGGGCTGGGGCTGGGGCTGGGGCTGGGGCTGGGGCTGGGGCCGGCCGGTGAGGTGGCGGCCGGAGCGGTGGCGGCCGCTCGGCCGGGGGAGTGCGGGGGAGGGGAGGAGCGGGTGCGGGTCAGCGGCCGGGGCCCGTGTCCCCGCCACTGACCAGGACGCGGATGCGTTGGTCGAGACTGCGCTTGAGGTGGGCCCGTGTCGCGGCGCGCGCCTCGTCGGGCGCGTGGTCCTCGAGGGCCCGCAGGATCCGCTCGTGCTCCTCGCGCAGCACGTCGGGGTCGCCGAAGGCGGAGGGTGGACCGCTGTCGTAGATCCGCAGCCTGGCGGTGAGCTTCACCAGCAGCTCGGCGATGGTCGCGTTGTGGCCGGCCTGCCAGAGGACCTCGTGGAAACGGAAGTTGGCGGCCCGGGCGACGTGCTCGTTCTCGGGATCGCAGATCAGTTCGTGCTGGTGGCGCAGGCGCGCCAGGTCCAGGTCGGTACGGCGCAGCGCGGCCGAGGCGGCGGCCTCCGACTCCAGGGCGATACGTGCCTCGTAGATCTCCACGACGTCCTCGGAGGTCCCCGAGCGGATGCGGTAGCCGCGGGGAGCGCGCTCCAGCAGACCGTCGTGTTCCAGGAGGCCGAGTGCCTCCCGGACGGGCGTGCGGGAGATCCCGTACTCGGAACTCAAGGCGGTCTCCAGGAGCGGGGCGTCCTTGGGGAAGCGGCCGTTGAGGATGTCCTGCCGCAGCCGCCAGTAGTGCTCGGAGCCGTGCTGCTCCGGCTGGTCCCGCTCGGGGTCCGGCGGGGGCGGACCGACCGCCTTGCGCACTGTGCCCATGACTCCCTCTTGCTCCGGACCGAGGATCCGCGCCTCGGCGACGTCCGCAGACTAGACCACCGAACCGCCTGCTGTACACCAGCGTATACGCGTGTCGACACGCGGATGCAGGCCGGGCTAGCATCACGGTGCCCACCCGGCCGGTGTGGGCCGCGCGCCGGGCCGATGCGGCCGGGCGCCGCAGGAGAACGCAGGAGAACCCGGTGAGGAGTCATGGCGCGGTGGACGAGGAGCGCGGAACGGACAGGACCGGGGTACTGGTCACTCCCGAGGAACTGGCGGAGGCCGCGCCACCGGGTGGCCACCGGCTGATCGTCGACGCCACCGTGCTGCTGGCCCCGGCCCGCCACGACGGGGACTACCGGGCCGAGTCGGGCAGGTCGTCCTGGCGCGAGGCCCGCCTGCCCGGCTCTCTCCACGTCGATCTGCTCACCCGTTTCACCGACCCGGCGGCGCCCTTCCACTTCGCCGATCCCGGCCCGGCGGCGGTCCACCGGGAACTGGCCTCGCTGGGCGCCGGCCCCGCCACGGAACTGATCGTCTACGACTCGGGCAGCATGCAGTGGGCGACCCGGCTGTGGTGGACGCTGCGCAACGCCGGCGTGGCCGCCCGCGTCCTGGACGGGGGCCTGGCCCGCTGGAGGCGGCTGGGGCTGCCCGTGGAGAGCGGTGACGCCACCGCGGCCCGCCCCGTCATGGCGGGACCCCACGCACCGGACGCCTGGCCCGCGCGCGGGCGCGACCTGTGGGCCGACCGTCGGCTCGTCCACGACATCAGCCTCGGCCGCCGACCGGGCACGCTGGTCTGCGCTCTGGGCCGAGAGCACTTCGAGGGCACGGCCCCGACCCGCTACACCCGGCGCGGCCGTATCCCGCGCAGCGTCAGCCTGCCCGCACGGGGCGTCCTGACCGAGCACGGCGACGTCGTCGCCGACCGGCTGCTGACCGCCTACGCCGCCGGACTGCCCGCCGACGCGACGCGCCCCGTCGTCGTCTACTGCGGTGGCGGCATCTCCGCCACCCTCGCCGCGATGGGCCTCACCCTGGCCGGGGTCGACGACGTACGCGTCTACGACGGCTCACTGGAGGAGTGGACGGCCGACCGCACGCTGCCGGTCCTGACGGGGTGAGAGCAGGCCCGCAGGCCCACGGCCCCGGCGGGACGTCGGCCGCCGTCAACCGACGAGTTCGCGTACGAGCGCGGCGACCTGCTCCGCCTCGATGAGGAAACCGTCGTGACCGTAGGGGGATTCGATCACCCGCAGGTCGTCCGCCGTGCGGATCCCGGCGGCCAGTTCCGCCTGCTGGGTGAGGGGGTACAGGCGGTCGGAGCTCACTCCGGCGACGAGCGTCCTGGCGGTCACGCGGCGCAGGGCGGCGCGCGTACCGCCACGACCGCGACCGACGTCGTGCGTGTTCATGGCGTCCGCCAGCACGGCATAGCTCCCCGCGTCGAAGCGGCGCACCAGCTTGGCGGCCTGGTGGTCGAGATAGGACTCGACCCGGTACCTGCCGCCGTTCCAGGGATCCTCCGCACCCTGCGGCGCGCGGCCGAAGCGGACCTGCAACTCCGGCTCGCTGCGGTAGGTGACGTGGGCGAGGCGGCGGGCCAGGCCCAGTCCCGCGTCCGGACCCCGGCCGGTGTCGTAGTAGTCGCCCCCGTTCCAGTGGGGGTCACCGCGAATGGCGTGGAGCTGGATGCCGGCCCAGGCGATCTGCTCCGCGCTCGCCGCCGCCGTGGTGGCGAGCAGGAGGAGCGCCCCCACGCGCTCCGGGTGGGCGACGGCCCACTCCATGGCCCGCATTCCGCCCATGGAGCCGCCGATCACCAGGGCCCAGCGGTCGATGCCGAGCGCGTCGGCCAGGCCGGCTTCCGCGGCCACCTGGTCGCGTTGTGTCAGACGGGGGAAGGCGCCGCCCCAGTGCCGTCCGTCGGGACGCGTCGAGGACGGTCCGGTACTGCCCTGGCAGCCGCCCAGCACGTTGGGCGCGACGACGAACCAGCGGTCCGTGTCCAGTGCCAGCCCCGCCCCGATGAGCCCGTCCCACCAGCCGGGCGTGGGGTGACCGGGTCCCGCCGGTCCGGCGACATGGCTGTCGCCGGTGAGCGCGTGGAGCACCAGTACGGCATTGGAGCCGCGCGGGGCCGGCCGCCCCCAGGTCTCGAACGCGAGCCGCACACCGGGCAGTTCGCCCCCCGCCTCCAACGGCAGCGGCCTCTCCCGCACGTACCATCGGCGGCGGCCCGGAGGGTCCCCCTCCCGCCAGGCCCCGGAGACCGGCGGAAGGGGAACCTCAGCGGCTGCTACGGCGTTCAGGACGCGCCCTTCGCCGCGCGGAATCCGGCCTCCAGGTCCGCCTTGAGGTCGGCGAGGTTCTCGATGCCGACCGACAGGCGGACCAGACCGGGCGAGGTGCCGGTCGCCGCCAGCTGCTCCTCGTCCAGCTGGCTGTGGGTGGTGGACGCCGGATGGATGATCAGACTGCGTACGTCGCCGATGTTGGCGAGATGGCTGAAGAGCTCGACGCCGTCGACGAACCGCTTGCCCGCCTCGACCCCGTCCCGCAGCTCGAACGACAGCACGGCCCCGGCGCCGCGCGGAAGGTAGCGCTGCCCGGCCGCGTACCACTGGTTGGACTCGAGTCCCGGGTAGTGGACGGCGGCGACCTCGTCGCGCTGCTCCAGCCATTCGGCCAGGGCCTGGGCGTTGGCGGAGTGCCGCTCGATGCGCAGGCTGAGCGTCTCCACGCCCTGGAGCAGCAGGAAGGCCGCGTGCGGGGAGAGCGCGGGTCCGATGTCGCGGAGCAGCTGCACCCGCAGCTTGACGGCGAAGGCGCCGGGGCCGAGGGCGGGCCAGTACCGCAGGCCGTGATAGCTCGGGTCCGGCTCGCTGAAGTCGGGGAAGCGCTCGGCGTGCGCGCCGAAGTCGAAGGTGCCGCCGTCCACGACGACACCGGCGATGGTGGTGCCGTGCCCCCCGAGGAACTTGGTGGCCGAGTGCACGACGATGTCGGCGCCGTGCTCGAGGGGCCGCAGGAGGTACGGGGTCGGCACGGTGTTGTCCACGATCAGCGGGACGCCGGCCCCGTGCGCGACGTCCGCCACCGCCCGCACGTCGAGCACGTTGCCGCGCGGATTGCCGAGCGTCTCGGCGAACAGGGCCTTCGTGTTCGGCCGGATCGCCGCTCGCCAGGCGTCTACGTCGTCCGGGTCGTCGACGAAGGACACCTCGACGCCGAAGCGGGGCAGGGTGTGGCGGAACAGGTTGTACGTGCCGCCGTACAGGGACGTGCTGGAGACGATGTGGTCGCCCGCGCCCGCCAGGGTCAGCAGGGCGAGGGTCTCCGCGGCCTGCCCGGAGGCCAGGGCCACCGCGGCGACCCCGCCCTCGAGCGCGGCGATCCGCTGCTCGAAGACGTCCTGGGTCGGATTGTGGATACGGGTGTAGATGTTGCCCGGCTCGGCGAGCGAGAACAGGTCGGCGGCGTGCTGGGTGTCACGGAAGACGTACGAGGTGGTCTGGTAGATCGGCACCGCCCGCGCCCCGGTCGTCGGATCCGGCGCGGCGCCGGCGTGGATCTGCTTGGTCTCGAACGACCAGGCCGAGGTGTCGGGCCCGGCCGGTTCGTCCTCGGGGGTGTGGCCGGCGGTGACGGAGTCGATGGGCTGGCTCATGGTTCTCCCTCGTACGGGTGGTGCGGGGTGCGGTGAAGACACCGCGGGCCGCCGTCCGACCGGAAGAAGGCAGGGCGGACGTCAGTGCGGTGCGGTGGTGAGGAGGGGGGATCGAAGGCCGGAGCGCGGCGTCAGCTCACGGCGGAACAACACGTGGTGGTGACACGCACGTAGTCCACGTGGCGGCGGGTCACAAGCACGGTCATGGAGTCAGATAACCACAGATGGTGACGGTGCACCAGCACGACGGAGAGCGGGACGGCGCCCCTCGCGCCTCCCCCGGCCGCCTTCCCGGGCGTCTGCCCGAACCGCTTCCCCGCGCGCCTCCCCCGGCTGTCTGTAAAGGCCGTCCGCCGGGCTGTCCGCCCGGCCGTCGTCCCAGGTAGCCGTCCCAACCGCCGGGACACTCGGTGGACGCACCCGCGAACGTGTGCTTTGATCCGGCCATGGAGACCACTGGCCAGGCACACACGGTGCTGCTCGACCCGTTCTGGGTGAGCCGCCGCGCCGACCAGTTCGATCAGATCTGTCGTTGACCGCCGCGCAACGGCCCGCGATCTCGACCCTCCCTTCTTCCCGACCCGCCCTCGGCGCACCCCTCAGCTCCTCGTCAACCGGCCGTCCCCGTAGGGACGTTGCCACACCCGGCGCCGCGTCGAAGTCCGCTGCCGCCGCGAAGGAATCCCATGGCACAGCCCACCGCCCTCCCCGTCGTCGACATCTCCCGCTTCCGGGATCCCGGCACCGACCGGGACGCCTTCCTGGCCGGACTCCGCGCCGCCGCCCACGACGTGGGGTTCTTCTACGTCACCGGACACGGCGTCCCCGCGTCCGTACGGGACGAGGTGCTGCACGCGGCCCGTGCCTTCTTCGCTCTGCCGGAGGAGCGGCGGCTGGAGATCGAGAACGTCAACTCCGCGCAGTTCCGCGGGTACACGCGCGTCGGGACCGAGTACACGGCCGGCAGCGCCGACTGGCGCGAGCAGATCGACATCGGTCCGGAGCGGGCGGCCCTGGACGTCGCACCGGGCGATCCCGACTACCTCCGCCTCGTCGGCCCGAACCAATGGCCCTCCGCACTGCCGGAGTTGCGCGGCATCGTGCTGCGCTGGCAGGCGGAGGCGTTGCGCGTGAGCCGGGAGGTGCTGCGGGCCCTGGCGGCCGCGCTCGGACAGGACGAGGGCTACTTCGACCAGTGGTTCGACGACGAGGCCGCCGTACACGTCAAGATCGTGCACTATCCGCCGCGCCCCGCCGAGGACGCCGACCAGGGAGTGGGCGCGCACAAGGACTACGGCTACCTCGCCCTGTTGCAGCAGGACGAGGTCGGCGGGCTCCAGGTCCAGCGCGAGGACGGCGGCTGGATCGACGCCGTGCCCGTACCGGACGCCTTCGTGTTCAACATCGGCGAGATGCTGGAGATCGCCACGCAGGGGTATCTGAAGGCCACTCGGCACAGGGTGGTGAGCCCGCGGCCGGGCGTCGACCGCTACTCCGTCCCCTTCTTCCTCGGTCCGCGTCTCGACGCGGTCGTCGAGCCCCTCCGGCTGCCGCCGGAGCTCGCCGCCCGCAGCCGCGGGGTCACCGACGACCCGGACAACCCCCTCCTGGCCGCCTTCGGGGAGAACGCCGTGGCCGGCTGGCTCCGCTCGCACCCACGGGTCGCCGAACGCTGGTGGCCCGACGTCCTGGCGAAGCGCGGAGGCAGCCGATGACCGGCGATCCGAAGGGCTGGGAGTTCGAGACGCGTCAGGTCCACGCGGGCGCCGTACCCGATCCTGCCACCGGCGCGCGTGCCGTGCCGATCCACCAGACGGCCGGTTACGTCTACCGCGACACCGCGCACGCCGCCGCGGCCTTCGAACTCGCCGACCTCACCACGCACGCGTACACCCGGCTGTCCAATCCGACCACCGCCGTGGCCGAGGAGCGCATCGCGGCCCTGGAGGGCGGTTCCGCCGCCGTCGCCGTGGCCAGCGGACAGGCCGCGACGGCCCTCGCCCTGCTGAACCTGGCGCGCGCCGGAGACCATGTCGTCGCCTCGCCCGCCCTCTACGGAGGCACCCGCACGCTCCTGGAGCACACCTTCGCCGACTTCGGCATCGCGGTCACCTTCGTCGACGACCCGGACGATCTGGCCGCCTGGTACTCGGCCGTACGCCCGGACACCAAGGCGATGTTCGGCGAGAGCATCGGCAACCCGCGGGGCAACGTCCTCGACATCGAGGCGGTCGCCCGGATCGCCCACGAGGTCGGCGTGCCGCTCGTCGTCGACAACACCGTGCCGACGCCCTACCTGCTGCGCCCCTTCGAGCACGGCGCCGACATCGTCGTGCACTCCACCACCAAGTTCCTGTCCGGGCACGGCACCGGCATCGGCGGGGTCGTCGTCGACAGCGGCCGTTTCGACTTCGGCGCGGACCCCGACCGGTGGCCGGGCCTGACCCACCCCGATCCGACGTACGGCGGGCTGTCCTTCTGGGACCGGTTCTCCGACCTCGGTCTGGCCTACGCGCTGCGTCTGCGCACCCGGCTGGTCCGGGATCTGGGGCCGGCCGTCTCCCCCTTCAACAGCTTCCTCCTCCTTCAGGGGCTGGAGACGCTCAGCCTGCGCATCGAGCGGCACGTCTCCAACGCCCGGACCCTGGCCGCCTGGCTGGAGGCACAGCCGCAGGTCGGACGGGTCCACTACGCGGGCCTGCCGTCCAGCCCCTGGGGCAGCCAGGCCAAGCGGTACCTGCCGCGCGGCGCCGGAGCGGTCCTCGCCTTCGAACTCGTGGACGGACTGGAAGCCGGCCGCCGCTTCGTCGAGGGGGTACGGCTGTTCAGTCATCTCGCGAACATCGGCGACGCACGCAGCCTGGTCATCCATCCCGCGTCCACCACCCACGCCCAGCTCGACGCCGGCCGGCAGGCGGCCGCCGGGGTGACCCCGGGTCTGGTGCGGCTGTCCGTGGGCCTCGAAGGAGTCGACGACCTCATCGCCGATCTGGAGACCGGCCTGAGAGCGGCCGCCGTGTGAGCGGCGGACGTCCATGCCGTCGGGGGCGGGGCGGGGGGCGCCCTTCCGGCCGTTCGCGGCAGCGGCGTCGCGGGCGCGTCGCGGGTGTGCTGCCACCCGCACCCGGGAGACGGTGAGCGCGCCGTCGCGGCCCCTTCACCCGCAGATGTGACCACCCGACCGAACGTTCATATACCGCAGTTTCTCTGTTTCGAGGTGCGTGCCGCGCGACTCGTCGACCATGGACGGGTATGACCGCGCACCCACCGCCTCTCCTCGAGTCCGGCCATCCGCCCGCGGGCGGCACGGCCGGCACAGGAGTGCTGCCGGCCGCGGGCTCCGCCGTGTCGGCGACGGCGCCTGGTCCGGGGTGATCCGCACGACACTCCCCGGCCCCCTCCGCAGGCCGCGCCACCCCCAGGTACCGCACGCGTGTCGTCGACCGACGTCCCCGCGAAACCAGGAGCTCCCATGAACACACCGCGTATCGACGTCGTGCACCCCGACGACCTGACCCCCGGGGACCTCGACCTGTGGAACGAGCTGCGGACCACGACCGCGGTCTCCGCCAACCCCTTCATGACCGCGCAGTTCACCCGCGCCGTCGGCCGCGTACGGCCCGACACCCGGGTGGCGATCCTGCGCCGGAAGCTCGAACCCGTCGGCTACTTCCCCTACCAACGAGGGCGATGGGGCCACGGCCGTGCGGTCGGCCTGGGCGTCTCGGACTGCCAGGGCGCCATCCTGCACCCCGACGGCGTACGGCTGGACCCGCAGCACCTCATGCGCGCCTGCTCCCTGAACGCATGGGACTTCAACCACCTCGAAAGCGGCCAGGGAATCTTCCTGCCCTACGCGACAGGCCAGTTCGCCTCACCCGTCGTCGACCTCACCCACGGCTTCGAGCAGTACGAGAACCACCTGCGCACCCACTCGCGAGGCTTCCTGAAGGCGACGCGGGCCCAGGAACGCCGCATGAGCCGACGCCTCGGTCCGCTGCGCTTCGTCCACGACGAGCGCGATCCCGCGGCCCTGCGGACCCTCATCGCGTGGAAGTCCGCCCACTACCGCAGGACGGGACGCCGGGATCCGTTCGCCCAGGCGTGGATCACCGAACTGGTGCACCTGCTCGCCGGCGCCACCTCACCCGACTGCTCCGGCATCCTGTCGGTGCTCTACGCGGCCGACAAACCCGTAGCCGCCCACTTCGGCCTCCGCTCCCGCACGGTCCTCTCCTGCTGGTTCCCTTCCTACGACCGCACCGCCGCCACGTTCTCGCCCGGCCGCATCCTCTACCTGCGCCTGATCGAGGCCGCCGCCGCGTCCGGTATCCACCTGGTCGATTTCGGCAGGGGCGACGCCCCGTACAAGAACTCCTTCAAAACAGGCGACCTCATGGTCCACGAAGGAGCCCTGCGCACACCCGGTCCGGGCGCGGCACTGCACTGGCTGCGCCGCGAACCGAAGAGGTTCCTGCACCGGTTGATGCGTGATCAGCCCGCGCTGAAGCGCGCGGCCGTACGCACCCTCCGGGCCGTGGGAACGGTGCGGGAGCGCTGAGGACGTCCGCGCTCCGGGACCGGGCGATGAGTGCGAGGTAATCGGGTCGGCGAACGTCGGCCCGCACTTCACCGCCCCCGGTGCCGAGTGGACGGAGTTCTGCCTTTCCGGTCGATCCCCCGAGCCATGGGAACGGCGTCCTCGACGGGGACCCGCCCAGGCCCGGGGGATCGAACGCATATGCGCGGTGCAAGGAAAAGGCAGAGCGAAAAGGCGTCCGGGCTTCGCGCGCCCCGATGTGCGCGCTTGATGCGCTCTGCCAACCGGAGCCGGAGGTACCTTACCTTCACACCGCAGGGCAAAAGGTGGTCAACCTATCACTCCGCAAGGAAGTGGAACGGGAAAACCGCGCCCACTGCATCCGTCCGGGAAAACCTTGTCGCTGTGATGGGGGAGCGTTATGGACATGCGCTACGAAGCGTATTCGTACGCCGACAAGATGTTCTACGACTCGCCGGTCCGATGGGCGACCCTTCAGGAGTTCGCGGCAGTCGGCGAGCCCCTGCCCCCCGGCTGGTCGGGCTCCGCGAGGGAGGTGTGGGTGGGCCGCCGGCCCACCGACGTCGAACTGCCCGACCAGGGCTGGAAGATCCACGTCTCCGCCTGCCCGGACAACGCGGAGCACATCCTGTCCGTCGTCGGCGCGTACTGCGTCCGGCAGCGCGTGGCCTACAAGTTCCTGCGCAGCCCGGCCCTGGTGCGGACGCAGAACGCCAAGTACGCCTCCCGTGGGTCCAGCGGCAAGTTCATGACCCTGTACCCGGTCGACGAATCCGAGCTGGAGCGATGTCTCACCGACCTCGACGAAGCGCTCGCCGGCCTGCGGGGGCCGTACATCCTCAGCGACCTGCGCTGGCGCAACGGGCCGTTGTACCTGCGCTACGGCGGCTTCACCGAGCAGTTCTGCCGGTCGGAGACCGGTGAACTCGTCCTGGCCCTGCGCGAACCGTCGGGTCGGCTCCGCCCGGACGTGCGGCGCGCCGTGTTCGAGGTGCCCGACTGGGCTCCCGTACCGGCCGTCCTGGCGCAGGCCCTCGCCGACCGGGCCACGACGAGCACGGCCGACTTCCCGTACACGGTGGAACGCGCCCTGCACTTCTCCAACGGCGGGGGCATCTACGTCGCGCGGCCCGCCGCCGGCGGCGACCAGGTGGTCCTCAAGGAGGCCCGCCCGGACGCCGGCCTCGACCAGCGCGGGGACGACGCCGTGTCGCGGCTCGGCAGAGAGCACGACATCCTGCGGCGCCTGGAGGGCGTACCCGCCGTACCGGCCGCCCTCGGCTACCTCACCGCCTGGGAACACCACTTCCTGGTGCAGGAGTACGTGCCCGGTGAGCCCCTGAACAGATGGTTCGGGCGGCGCTACCCTCTGGTCCACCCCGACCCCGACCCCGCGACGATCGAGCGCTACCGGGAGGAGGCGCTGGCCGTCCTCGCGAGAATCGAGGAAGGGCTGCACGCCATCCACGCCCGCGGAGTCGTCTTCGGCGACCTCCACCCGCGCAACCTGATCGTCCGCCCGGACGGACGGGTCTGCTTCGTGGACTTCGAACTCGCCTCACCGGCCGACGCCTTCGTCAGACCCGGGCTCGGCGCCGCCGGCTTCGCGCCCCCCGCCGACCTCGAGGGCTACGCGATCGACGAGTACGCGCTCGACGCCCTCCGGCTGTGGATCTTCATGCCGCTGCTCCAGCTGACGTCGCTGGACCCGGGGAAACGGGACCAGCTGACCCGGGCCGCCTCCAGACGATTCGGACTGCCCGCCCGGCCGGACCACGGCCGGACCTCCGCACCGCCCCCCGCATCCCGCGAACCCGACGGCCCGGCGGCGCTGTTCAGCGGCGACCGCGAGGACTGGCCGGCGCTGCGCGACTCCATGGCCGCGGCGATCACCGCCAGCGCCACCCCGGAGCGCGCCGACCGCCTCTTCCCCGGGGACCCCAGCCAGTTCACCCATGACGGACTCGGCCTCGCCTACGGCGCGGCGGGCGTGCTGTGGGCCCTGCACACCGTGGGCGCCCCCGTCGACCCCGACCACGTCGAATGGCTCCTGGAGGCCGTCGCACGCGAACCCTGCCGACCCGGCCTCTACACCGGTGCCCACGGCGTGGCCTTCGCCCTGGACCGGCTCGGCCACGCCCGGCAGGCGCACAACCTCCTCGACCGGCTCCTGGAGGACCCGCTCGACGGCCAGGGCAGCGATCTCGCCGGAGGACTGCCCGGCATCGGACTGACGCTGCTGCACTTCGCCGGCACCACCTCCGACGCCTCCCTGCACGCCTCCGCCGTCGGGATCGCCGAACGTCTCGCCGCACCCCTGAAGACCGACTCCGGCGGCCCGGCACCCGG
The DNA here is from genome assembly GCF_042731035.1 of Streptomyces sp. NPDC059895. Lineage (NCBI taxonomy): Bacteria > Bacillati > Actinomycetota > Actinomycetes > Kitasatosporales > Streptomycetaceae > Streptomyces > Streptomyces sp. NPDC059895. The sequence continues at coordinate 124,586 of NZ_JBHWKO010000016.1, read as the reverse complement.
TCGGCGTCCCGGCCTCCTGCACGGCCCCTCCGGGGCGGCCCTGCTCTTCCTCAGCCTGTACGACAGCACCGGCGACACGGGCCTGCTCGACCTGGCCGACCAGGCCCTCGGCCTCGACCTCGCCCGCTGCGTCCTGGGCGACGACGGAACCCTCCAGGTCGACGACGGCAGCCGGGTGCTGCCGTACCTGGAGTCGGGCAGCGCGGGCATCGCCGCCGTCCTGCACACCGCGCTGCGCCACCGCCCCGACCCGGAGCGACAACGCGGCCTGCAACAGATGCGCGGCGCCGCGGAGCCCGAGTTCATCGTCCAGCCCGGCCTGTTCAACGGGCGGGCGGGACTGATCCTGCTGCTCCATCTGCTCCAGGACGGCACCACGGCCCACCAAGCGGTGATCCGACGGCACATCCGGCGCCTCGTCTGGCACCTCGTCCCCCATCAGGGGCACGCGGCCTTCCCCGGCGAGCAGCTCCTGCGCCTGTCGATGGACCTCGCCACCGGATCCGCGGGCATCCTGCTCGCCCTCGGGTCGGCTCTCGCCGACACCCCGGCGCTGCCCTTCTGGACCGGCCGGCGGGTCGCGGCTCCCGCGCCCCTCGCCGTCCCGCGGACGCCCTGACCACCGCGGTACGAAGCGGCACCCCTCCCCGCGACGCACACCGTCGCGGCCCAGAGTTTCCGGCGATCGCCGGAAAGCACCCAGCACAGTGACAGGAGAGCACCATGTCCATCCTCAGCCTGCAGTCCCTGGAAACCCCCGAGGAGACCCTCGAGTACCTGTCGGTGCTCAGCTCCCTCTCCGTGGTCAACTGCACCAACAGCACCGTCAGCACGCTGCTGTGCCTGTAGTCGCACCGCCCGGGCCGTCCGTCCGCCCCGCGTTCGGATGACCTGGTGAACAGAGCCGGCCCGGGCTGAGGGACAGCCCGGGCCGGCGTTCTCGTGCCGCCCCGCCGACCGCCCGTCCATCGCCCGCAGGAGCCCCCGTATGGGACAGGACCACCGACAGCAGCCGCAGCGGAGCGGGACTTCCGATCGTACGGCCTCCCGCACGGCCGCACGCGGGGGCCGACCGCCGCGGAGCGGCCCACGGGACGGCGCCCCGCCGTGGGGGTGGCCCGCCCTCCTCGCCCTGTCCGTGGCGACGAGTTCGGTCGCCGCCCTGGCTCTGCCCTCCGTCCTCGCCGCGGCCGTCGACCACGCCCTGTCCGGTGGCGCCGGCCAGGGCCTCGTACCGCTCGCCGCCACCGTCGGGCTGCTCACGGCCGGCGAGACACTCGCGCAGTACGCGGGCCCGCGCGCCACCGCCGAGGCGACGGCACGGCTGCGCGCCGCTCTGGTGCGGCACATCATGGCCGCCGGCCCCTATCCCGCCCGGCGGACGGCGACCGGCGACCTGGTGGCCCGCCTCACCGCCAGCGCCGCCGAGGCCGGACTGGGCGTCCAGGCCGCCGTCTACGCCGTCGCCCAACTCGCCATGGCCGCCGGCTCGGTGCTCGCGCTGGGGCTGCTCGCCCCGGAACTGGCCGCCGCCTTCCTGGTCACGGCACCCGCGGGCTGGCTGCTGCTGCGCCGCCAGCTGCGGCACACCGTGAGCCGGGGCGAGGGCTACCAGAGCGCGCAGGCCGCCGTCGCCGCCCGGCTGCTGGACGCGCTGGCCGGCCACCGCACCATCGCGGCCGCCGGAACGGTGGAGCGCGAGATCGAGCGGGTCCTGCGGCCGGTCCCGGAACTCTCCCGGCACGGACGCGCCCTGTGGGACAGTCAGCGCCGCGTCGCCTGGTCCACCGGCCTGCTCGCGCCCGCGACGCAGATCACCGTGATCGCCGTCGCCGGCTACGAACTCTCCACCGGCGCGCTCGGGCCCGGCGACCTCGTCGCCGCGCTCGGCTACGCCACGCTGGGCCTCGGCGGCTTCGGCACCGCCCAGAGCCTCCTGGACCTCGCCCGCGCCCGGGCCGGACGGGGGCGCGTCCAGGAGGTGCTCGCCGTGCCCCGGCAGCCGCCGGGCCTGCGCGGCCTGCCACCGGGACCCGGACGCGTCGAACTGCGCGGGATCACCGTGCGCACCCCCGGCGGCACCGTCCTCGACGAACTGGATCTCGTCCTGCCCGCACGCGGCTGCGTCGCCCTCGTGGGACGCTCCGGCGCGGGCACGTCCCTCCTGGCGGCGGTGGCGGGCGGACTCCTGAACCCCGACCGGGGCACCGTGCTGCTCGACGGCGTGCCCCTGGACGAGATCAGCCCCACCGACCTGCGCGCCGCCGTCTCCTACGCCTTCTGCGACCCGCACCTCACCGGCCCCACGGTCCTCGACGCCCTGCGCGCCGCCGCCGATCCGCTCCCCGAGGACCGGGTCCGTGCGGCAGCGCGCGCCGCGCAGGCCGACGCCTTCGTACGCCGCCTGCCGGCCGGCTACCACACCCCCCTCGACGACGCGCCCCTCTCGGGAGGCCAGCGGCAACGCCTGGGACTCGCGCGCGCCCTGGCCCGCGACAGCCGGCTCCTCGTCCTCGACGATGCCACCTCCAGCCTGGACTCCGCCACCGAGGCCGCGGTCCTGCGCGCCCTGGACGACTCCCACAAAGACCGCACACGCCTGGTCGTGACACGGCGGACGGCCACGGCCGCCCGCGCGGACCTCGTGGCCTGGCTGCACGAAGGACGCGTCAGAGCCCTCGCCCCCCACCACGCACTGTGGGACGTACCCGCCTACCGCAGCATGTTCCGCGGCACCGAGGACGCGGAGGACGCGGAGGACGCGGAGGACTGACGAACGGCACCGAGGACGCCGAGGACTGACGCGCACCGACGACGCGGAGGACCGACGCGCACCGACTACGCGCAGGACCGAAGCGCACCGACGACGCGCAGGACCGACGCGCAGCACCGACGACGAAAGGACGCACGCCCATGGCGGACCGCACCACCGGCCCACCCCGCCCGGACCCGCGCCCGGCCGCCCGGTCCCTCACCGCGGCCCACGGCACCGCCCTGCGCCTGAGCCGCGACGCCCTCGCCCACAACCGTGCCGCCGCACTCCGGCTGACCTGGTGGACCCTGCTCTCCGCCACGCCCGCCCTCGTCTCCGGCAAGGCCCTCGCCCTCGCCGTCGACCAGGGCTTCCTGCTCGACCGGCCCCGCACGGCGGCGCTCGGACTGGGCCTGTTCGCCCTGAGCACCCTCGGCGGCGCCTGGGCGGGCCGGCAGACCTACCCCTGGCTCGCCGAGATCGTCGAACCGCTGCGGGACCGGCTGCTGCGCGACGTCGTCACGGGCACCCTGCACCGCGCGGTCGCGCCGGGCACCGCCCGGGACGACTGCGCGGCCGTCGCCGTCGCCCGGCTCACCCGGCAGGTGGAGGCCGTCCGGGACGCGCTCGCCGGGCAGCTGATGCTGCTGTGGCAGTTCGTCCTGACGGTGGCCGCCGTCGTCGCGGGCACCGCCGTCCTCGCCCCCGCCGCCGCCCCCCTCGTCGCCGCCCCTCTCCTGGTGGCGCTCGGCCTCTTCGCCGTCCTCGCCCCCGCGACCGTCCGCAGACAGCGCGAGGCCTTCGACGCCGAGGAGGCGCTGGCGGGCCGTACGGTCGCGACCGTCACCGCCCTGCGCGACATCGTCGCCTGCGGGGCCCACGAGCACGCGCAACGCGAGGCCCTCGACGCCGTCCGGGACCAGCTGCGCACCTCACGGGCCCTCGCCTCCGTGTCCGCGGTGCGGCGGCTGATCGTGGCGCTCGGCGCGCACAGCCCCCTCCTGCTCGTCGTCCTCGCCGCGCCGGGTCTGCACGCCCGCGGCATGACCCCCGGCGAGATCGTGGGGGTGCTCGCCTACGTCCTGGCCACCCTGGAACCCGCGATCCGCCTGCTGGTCCAGGGACTCGGCGCCTCCTGGCTGCGGCTGGCCGTGGCGGCCGAGCGGCTCGCCGAGGCCGCCCGTCGCCCGGAACCGCCCCCCGCCCCCCGCCCCGCCCTGCGGCCCGCGGACGGGTCGGCCGCGCTGTCGGGGATCGTCTTCGCCTACGGCCCGGAGGCCGAACCGGTCCTCGACGGGATCGATCTCTCCCTCGCCGACGGCGACCACCTGGTGGTCGTCGGCCCCTCCGGCATCGGGAAGTCCACCCTGGCCGAAGTGCTCGCCGGCATGCTGCCGCCCGACCGCGGACAGGCCGTCCTCGGCGGCGCGCCCCTCGACCACGTCGCCCGGCACGACCTGACCCGCGCCCGGGTCCTGGTGCCGCAGAACCCCTACGTGTTCGACGGCACCCTGCGGGAGAACCTCTGCTACCACGCGCCCGACACCCCCGACCACGTCCTCGCCGACGCCGTGGCGGAACTCGGGATGGACACCCTGGTGGAGCGGCTCGGAGGAGCCGACGGCCCGGTCGACCCGGCCGCGCTCTCCTCCGGGGAACGCGCCCTCGTCGCCCTGGCGCGCGCCTATCTCTCCGACGCCCGGCTGGTCGTCCTCGACGAGGCCACCCGGCACCTCGACGCGGCGGCCGAGCGGCAGGTCGAGGAGGCGTTCCGGCGCCGGCCCGGCACCGTCGTCACCATCGCCCACCGCATGTCCCTGGCCCGCCGCGCGGACCGGGTCCTCCTCCTGGACGGGGCCGGCGCGCGCGCCGGCACCCACGACACACTCCTGGCCGAAGTCCCGCTCTACGCCGATCTGGTGGGCCACTGGGGAACCGGTGCGGCCGGGGCCGACCGCACCGGGGACGGGTTCAGCAGCCCGGGCGCAGCATCAGATCGCTCATCGTCGCGTCTCGCGGCAGATCCAGCGCCGTGACCACGGCGGCCGCCACGGACGCCGGACTCATATGGGCCTCCGGCGCGTAGGGGAGACCGAACTGCCGGTGCAGCCTGACCTGCATGGGCGTGTCCGTCTCCCCCGGATACACGGTGGTGACCCGGATCCCGTGCGCGTACTCCTCCGCCCTCAGGGACTCGGCCAGCGCCTTCAGACCGAACTTGGACGCCGCGTAGGCGCTCAGGCGCGGCGGCGCGTGCACTCCCGCGCCCGAGTTCACGAAGACGACGTGTCCCCGGCCCTCGCGCAGCGCGGGCAGCAGCAGTCCCGTCAGTTCCGCCGGGGCGATCAGGTTCACCGCGAGGGTGTCCTGCCAGACCTCCGCGCTCAACTCCTCCACCCGGCCCGACTCCACCACCCCGGCCACATGCAGCAGCGAGTCCAGCCGCTCGGGCAGCACCTGCGCCTCCAGCCGGGCCCGCAGCGAACCCGGTGCGGACAGGTCGGCCACCAGGGTCCGGCTCCGCGGGAACCGGGCGCGCAGTTCCTCCGCCCGCGCCTCGTCCCGTGCCAGCAGCCACAACTCCTGTCCCCGCGCCGCGAACAGCGCCGCCACCGCCGCGCCGATGCCCGAACCGGCACCTGTGATGAGGTGAACTCCCATAGCCTGATACATACCCCAAATCAGCATCCCATGCCCTGGGGAGCGGGCGAGGGGCCATTCCCCGGGACCTGGAGTGGTCCTCGATGCCGAGCAGCTTGCCGCTGTGCGCGTTGCGGATCTCGAAGGTTCCGTCTCCCTGGTCGAGCAGGGTCCATCTGTGGCCGGCGGTGCCGTTGTCGGACCACTGGAGGACGGTCGCGTTGTCCGCCGTGGACATGTCCTGCACGCCGAGCACCTTGTTCGCGGCGCGCTCCTCGAAGGAGTAGCGGGTGTCGAGGTAGGGGGCGGTCGTGCTGCCGTGGGCGGCCGCGGCGTCGAGGGCCGGGACCGTTGTGACCGTGGTGCCGAGCAGGCCCAGGCAGCACAGGGCGGTGGCCGGTGTCCGGCCGACGGCCGGTGTGCGGCCGGTGCGGGCCGCTGCTGCTGTGCGACGCACGGGGGTGACCCTTCTCCAGGAGTGTGAGCGGGGTGGCACGGCCCTCGGTCGTGCGGTCGCCGTGGGGGGCCGGGTGGGGGCTTGGGTGGGCAAGTGGCGTACGCGACCGTGCGGTGCCGGGCTTCCGGGTGTGCCGGCACCGCACGGTGGTCGCTCAGGTGCCGATGTTCGGCTGAGGCCCGCTGTACTGCCGCAGCAGCGCGGGCACGTCCGCTGCCGGGTCGAGCGTGTAGGAGTAGTAACTGCTCGGCGTGAAGGTGGTGCCGTTGGTCTTCTGATCGCCCGTGCAGTTGACGAGCACGCTGCCCGTCTGGGTCAGTGAGGCGGCCGTCGTGTCGTAGGAGTAGGGGTTGTTGACGTTCTCGTAGTAGCTGTTCTCGATGACGGTCTTGGCGGCGCCGCGCGAGAGGTTGCCGTACGAGGTGATGTTCTGCAGGTAGTTGTTGTACAGGTGCGCCAGCGCGACGTTGTCGATGCTGGGGTTGCGCTGGTTGGTGTCGTGGATCCAGTTGTGGTGGATCGTCATGCGGGCGGTGACGTTGTCGGTCCAGCCGATGCCGAAGGCCTTGTTGACCTCGCCCAGTTCGTTCCAGGACACGGTCAGGTAGCTGGTGTCCTTGCGGCTGTCGATGAGGCCGTCGTTCATCCGCTCGATCCGGTTGTGGTCGATCCAGATGTGGTCGGCGGTGTCCATCTGGATGCCGTCGTAGTCGTAGACCTTGTCGTCCGGGTCGTCGTCGGTCATCCGGGTGTCGCGGATGGTCAGATTGCGGATGATCACGTTGTGGACTCCGGTGCCCAGGTTCAGGCCGCCGTTGACGATCTCGCCCGTGGTGCCGACGCCCACGATCGTCTTGTCGGACTTCACCGGGATCTCGTAGCCGTAGGTGGGCACGGTGATGGTCCCGGCCACCTTGATGACGTACGGAGCGGTGGCGGACGCGTACGTCACCAGGTCCGCGTACGTGGAGACGGTGACCGTGGTGCCCGCGGCGCCGCCGGTGGTACCGCCTGCGGTGGCGGCGAAGCCGTCTGCCGTGGACGGCCAGGTGCGGTCACTGACCGGCGTGAACGCCCACTGTTTGTTGGTGTTGTGGGTGCAGGTCTCCTGGATGACGGGGTTGCCGTTGGTGGTGGCGGCGTTGAGGTCGCTCACGCACAGGCCGCTGCCGACGTTGACGACCTGGTAGGTGCCGGTGCCGGAGGCGGTGAAGCGCCAGAGCTGGTTGGCGCTGCCGACGCAGGTGTACTGCTGGAGCTGGATGCCGCTGGTGGTGCTGTGGTCGGGGACGTCGAGGCACTTGCCGCTGCCGACGGACTTGAGCTCGAAGGTGGAGGAGCCGCGGTCGATGACGGTCCACTGCTGGTTGGTCTGGTCGGCGTGGCAGTTCCACTGCTGGAGGAGTGCCTTGTTGGCGGTGCTCCCGTCGACGACGTCCAGGCACTTGCCGCTCTTGGTCACCGCCAGCGTGTACGTCCCCCCGGCCGCCGGGGTGGCCGCTGCCGCGGGTCCCGCCGAGGCCCCGACGAGCAGGGCCGGCACGGTCAGCGCCAGTGCGACCGGCGCGGGCAGAAGCCGGCGCAGCAGTCCTTTTGTGCGTATGCGCGCGCGGCTCGGTCGCACCGGCGTGCTCCTCTCGGGTGAAGTCGTGTGGTGGTGGGTCACAGCGGGTTCCAGCCGTCGGTGCCCGCGAGGTACTTCTGCGGGGTGTAGTCGGCGGCGGCCGAGTCACTGAGCTGGGGCCGGTTGCTGTTCACGGTCGCGCCGGCGCCGGTGTTCCGGTACTCACTGAACCGGGCGTTCTGCCAGGAGTTGGACGACATGTTCACCCAGGGCTGGGCGGTCGCGATCGTGGAGCTGAGCGTCGACTCGCGGTAGAGCACCTGTGCGTCCGGGTACCACGGGCGCCCGAGCTGGGTGGTGTTACCGGTGGCACCGGTGATGTTCGACCGGTAGAAGAGGAAGCCGTACTGCTTGGCGGCGTCGGTGCTGGCCGCGGTGATCGGGCCGCCGGTCGTCCGCTTCTCGTAGATGTCGCAGTCGTCGAACACGATGGTTCCGCCGCCGAAGATGAAGTCGACCGTGCCCTCCACGTAGGAGTTCACCGCGTAGGTCCGGGCCGAGTTGTTCACCAGGAACGTGTCCTGGTCGCCCAGGAGCCGGACGTTGTCGAGTACGGAGCGGTCGGCGTTCAGATTGAGCGCCACGGCCTGGTGGCCCGACGTGGTCGAACTCTCGTCGAAGTCGTTCGAGATGGTCAGGTTGGCGGCCGTGAAGTCGTGTCCGTCGACGAACGCGGTGGCGCTGCCCGAGGTGCCGTACTCACCGGCACTGTGGTTGTTGACGATGACGGTCGCCGCCGAGGTCGACCCCAGCCCCCGCAGGGTGATGTAGGGCTTGTTGCTGGGTACGCGCACGATCTCGCGGTAGGTGCCGGGAGCGATGGTGATCTCCACGGGCTGGGTGTTGCCCGTGGGCACGGCGTCGATCGCCGCCTGGACGGTGCTGTAAGTGCCCGATCCGTCGGCGGCGACGGTCGGCTTGCCGGTGATCGGCGTGAACGCCCACTGTTTGTTGGTGTTGTGGGTGCAGGTCTCCTGGATGACGGGGTTGCCGTTGGTGGTGGCGGCGTTGAGGTCGCTCATGCACAGGCCGCTGCCGACGTTGACGACCTGGTAGGTGCCGGTGCCGGAGGCGGTGAAGCGCCAGAGCTGGTTGGCGCTGCCGACGCAGGTGTACTGCTGGAGCTGGATGCCGCTGGTGGTGCTGTGGTCGGGGACGTCGAGGCACTTGCCGCTGCCGACGGACTTGAGCTCGAAGGTGGAGGAGCCGCGGTCGATGACGGTCCACTGCTGGTTGGTCTGGTCGGCGTGGCAGTTCCACTGCTGGAGGAGTGCCTTGTTGGCGGTGCTCCCGTCGACTACGTCCAGGCACTTGCCGCTCTTGGTCACCGCCAGCGTGTACGTCCCCCCGGCCGCCGGGGTGGCCGCTGCCGCGGGTCCCGCCGAGGCCCCGACGGTCAGCACCGCCGCCGCCACCGCCGGAGCGGTGACCAGGCGTGCCAAGCGGTACAGCGCCGCTCTCGTTCGGTCATGTAGCGCTTCGAGCATGTGGTTGCCTCCTTGCAACGTTCATGCCTTCCCCTTCGGCCGCCGGCCGGGACGCCATCCCCCTGCGGCTCCATCCTGTTCGGTGCATGACAAGCCGCTTCGAGGGTGCCTTGACGGGGCGGGCCGATGAGACGTTCAGGGCTCTTGTTGTCGAAATATCGATCGCGGTTCGGATGTCCGGCCAGCAGGGCGGTCCAGGGTGTACCGCCTGAGGTCGGGGGGTGCACGTTCCGCTGCCCGTACGGCGTCCTGTTCGAGGTCTCTCGAGCGGCGGATCGTAGGTCGTTCGCGCGTGCGGGGCAGGGCGTGGGCCTTGTGACGGCGATGACGTTATGGGGGCCCCTCGGATTCGTCAATGCTTCTTACAAACCTGCACCAGGGCAGGGGAGGGCTTCCGCCAACAGGTGTTGGCCTTGTCGCCGGAAGACGTCAAGGTGCTCGGCTCATGACGTCGAGGAGAGGGGTTGCGCCCATGCGGGTAGGAGTTACGGTGGTCTCGTGGCCCACGATCCGACCGTGTCGGCCGCCCCCGCCGGCACCGCCATCGACTCCGTCAGCGTCCTGAGCGACGACTCACGGCGGCGCATGTTCGCCTTCATCCGGCGCGCCCGCCGCCCCGTCACACGCGACGAAGCCGCCGCCAGCGTCGGCATCTCACGCAAACTCGCGGCCTTCCACCTCGACAAACTCGTCGATGCCGGGCTCTTGCTGGCGCGCTACGAGGTGCCCGGCGGGATCCGCAAGGCCGGCAGGCGGCCGAAGGTGTACGAAGCCGCCGGTGTGCAGATCACGGTCACCATCCCCGACCGGCGTCACGAACTGCTGGCGGACCTCCTGCTGGATGCCGTCCTGACCGAAAGCGCCGGTGAATCCGCCGCGCAGGCGGCGGTGCGGTCCGCCGGAGAGCGGGGCCGGCGGCTGGGCGAGGCCGCGCGGCAGGAGACCCGGCCGGGGCGGCTGGGCCCCGAGCGCGGGCTGACCTGGTGCGAGCGGCTGCTGGACCGTTACGGCTACGAGCCCGTCCGGGAGGCGCCCACGGTGCTCCGACTGCGCAACTGTCCGTTCCATCCGCTGGCCGCGAAGGCCCCCGACCTGGTGTGCGCGATGAACCAGGCTTTTCTGAGCGGCTACCTGGGCGGCCTTCAGGTCGGTGGAGTCCGAGCCGTCCTGGCACCCGAGCCCGGGGACTGCTGTGTGCGGCTGGGCCCGACCGACACCGATCGTGATGACCAGATGCCCCAGGACCGCTGACGCGACGCGGGCTGCCCGCCCCCGCGGGCCACCGCCCGGGCGCATGACCCTGCCCGCGGCGCGAGCATCGCCTGCGAAGGCGCTCCGCACCGCTGCGTGGGTTTCACACCACCGGTGCTCGGCATCTGTCCGAGCTGGGGTAAACGCCCGTTCTGGCGTTCCGACCGGAGCAATCGCCATGTCCACCAAGCGCATCCTGAACGGCCCTGCCGGTTCCACACGACCGGCGGCGCACTCCACCACCGCCCCCACGGTGACCGCCGCCGACTGCGGCCTGCTGCTCATCAGGCTGACCTTCGGCCTGCTGATGGCCGCCCACGGCGCCCAGAAGGTCTTCGGGCTCTTCGGGGGCCAAGGCCTGACGGAGACCGGGGAGGGCTTCGCGGCCCTGGGCTATCGCCCCGGAAAGCTCTTCGCCGTGATCGGGGGCCTGTCCGAGCTGCTCGGCGGCCTCGGTCTGGCCCTCGGGCTGCTGACGCCGCTCGCGGCCGCTGCCCTGATCGGCGTCATGATCAATGCGATGGTGACGGTCACCGGCGCCCACGGCCTGTGGGCGGCGGACGGCGGCGTGGAGTACAACGTCTGTATCGCCGTCGTCGCCCTGGCCGTCGCAGCCATCGGTCCGGGCCGACTGGCTGTCGACCGCCTATTCCCCTGGGGCACCGGCGGCTGGAAAGAGGCCGCCATCGCCCTGGGCCTCGGCGCGGTAGCCGCCGTGATCACACTCAGTCTCTGAAACGACCTGCCCACCCGCCCTCCCGAGGCGGTGTCTGCGGTGCGGGGGTACTCGCACGGCCTCGGGAGCGTCGAGGAATCCCGTTCAGGCTCGGCGAAGGACCGAGTGAGCGGGCCGCGGTTCAGTGGTCGCCGTCTGCGCGGAGGGCCAGGTCGAGGAGACCGGGGAAGCGGTCGTCGAATTCCTCGCGCCTCAGTCGATTGAGCCGTTTGGGGCCCTGATCACGCTGTTCGACGAGACCGGCGTCGCGGAGGACGGAGAAGTGGTGGCTCTTCGCGGCGCGGCCGACCGGTCGCCGGCTGACCGCGCCGGCCCGGCACGACGGGCCGGCGGACGCTCGTCGCACCGGTCACCCGCACAGAACCTCAAGCCCGGGGCACCCCCTGCCCCGGGACCGGAACCACGGACACGGCAAATGCGGCAAAGCCCAGCACACAGAATCTCCGCCCTCACGGGCAAGGCGCCCGCCCCCTGCCTCGTACTGGCCGGCGTGTGCGGAATCCAGTTCGGCGCGGCCCTCGCCCCCCACGCCTACCCCCAGGCAGGCGCCGCAGGTGTGGTGTTCCTGCGTCTGCTGATCGCCGGCGCGCTCCTGAGCCTGCTGTGGCGCCCGAGGCGCCAGGCACTGAAGGGGGTGGCAGGAGCCTGGAAGACCGTGGCGGCTGCCGGGACCCTGCTGGCGGGGCACCACATCGCGTTCTTCGAAGCCGTCGACCACATCCCGCTCGGGATAGTGGCCACCATCGAATTCCTCGGCCCCCTCACCATCGCCCTGGCCGGCTCCCGCCGCGTGCTCGACCTGCTCCCCGCCTGCCTGGCCGCCGGTGGCGTGTTCATGTTGAGCGGTCACGGCGGCACCCCGCTCCCCGCGACCGGCCTCGCCCTGGCTGCCGCGGCGGCCGCCTGCTGGGCCGGCTACATCCTGGTCTCCGCCCGCATGGCCACCCGTCTCAGCGGCGGGCAGGGCCTGGCACTGGCCATCTCCTGGGCAGCCCTGCTCAGCGCCCCGTACGGCATCGCGCACGCCGGCAGCGCCCTGTTCGACCCGCACGTGCTGTGGGTGGCCGCGGTCGTGGCACTGGTGTCCAGCGTGCTTCCGTACTCGCTCAACCTGGAAGCACTGCGCCGGATCCCGCCACGGGTCTTCGGGGTGCTGACCAGTCCGGAGCCGGCCGCCGGCGCCCTGTTCGGCCTGCTCCTCCTGGGGCAGCGCCTCGACCGGTCCCAGTGGCTGGGCATCGCCGCGGTCGCGGGGGCCTCCATCGCCGCCACCTGCCTGGCGAAGCGCAGGACCTCACCCCGGCGGCCGACCCGGGAGCCGGCACTCCCGGTGTGACACGGCCGCCTGCCGCCGGCCCCCACGCCGAGGGCCACGCAAGGTCGGCACGTGGTCGGCGTGAGAGCGGAAAAGTCGCCCACCTGTCCCCCGAACATGCAGCTCGGGCGACGGGTGGGCGACTTCCGGGAGGGGCCCTGCCGTTGTCAGTCCGCGGCGGCGACCACCTGCGCCGACGAGTTGCGGATCTTGCAGTAGTACGCCGTCATGTCGGCGCCGCTGCCCCGGTAGCGCCAGGGCAGCGCGTTCACATGACCGTCCACGAGCCGGAACTGCTCGATCGCCATCTCGTCCCGGTCCTGGAGCGAGAGGTAGTACGCCAGCAGGTGGCGAAGCTCCGGCAGCCGGACATGGGCCGGGTCGGCCGCGGCGGCGTCCGCCAGGCCCGCGTCCACCCGCGCCACCATCTCGGGCGTGCGGTCTGCCTCGGCGTCGTCCGAGTCGTCGTGCTCGAAGTGGGCGATCAGCGGGAGCACGGTCAGCAGGCTGCCCAGCGGTGCCTTAGCCGCGGCCTGCTCGGCGAACTCCATGGCCAACTGCTCGGAGCCGCGCCACTTCTTGCACCAGTACTGAAGCGCCCGCCAGTGCCCCTCGTAGTGGTGCGGGGCGCGTGCGGTGATCTCCGCCCACAGCTTGTCCATCTCGGAGTGCGGGTAGCCCAGGCCGAGCGCCACCGAGGTCTCCGTGACGTACGGCGTGGGGTCGTCGGGGTTGAGCGCCGCCGCCCGGGCCATCTCGTCGCGGGAGCGGTGCAGCATCCGGTGGAAGCCGGCGAACTGCTCCTGCGTCGTGTGATCGGCGCGCTTGGCGCCGCGGATCCGCCAGGCGAGGGTGACCGTGCTGCCGGCCCGGACCACGGCGGCGTCCGGGTCGTCGGGGTGGGCGGCCTCCCAGGCGAGCAGCCAGGCGTCGTCCTCCGCCGCCAGCCCGCCCAGCAACCCGACGGCCATCGACCGCCGGTCCCAGTCGCGCCCGATGCCCCGCAGCAGCTCGGCCGCCGCGTGCCAGTCGCCGCCGCCCACGCCGCTCAGCGCCGCTGCCCAGCCCGCGGGCAGCGGGCCGGCGTGCTCGGTGTTCTGCCGGTCGGCGGGCAGCAGGCCGAGCTTCCCGGCAGCCTCGGCGGCGGCGTCCTCGTCATGGCTCGGGGAGAAGAACTCCCTGAGGAACACCCAGGCCAGCCACCCGAAGACGATCAGCGTGGGTACGGCCAGGATCGCCAGGATCCACAGCACTACGGTCATCGGGAACTGTCCGTTTCTCGGTTCGCGGGGTCGTTCGGAGTGGAGGGCAGCAAGGCGCGCAGCGGGCCGGTGTCCGGGTGGTCGGCGACGGCGGCGCCCACGGCGGGGCCGATCAGGTCACCCACGGCAGGGCCGATCAGGTCGCCCACGGCGGGGTCGGACGGGTCGCTCAGGGCCGCGCCGGACGGCGACGCCGGGCCTCCCGGCGCGGGCAGCAGCCGCGCGGTCGCCCCCCGCTCCCAGGAGAACTCCCAGTGCAGCCGGGCGCGTGCGCTGAACTCGGCCAGCACCATGCGGTGCAGCGACTCGGCCAGGGCCGGCCGCACGAACTCCCGGAAGGCGCGCCCCTTCGCGGCCACCGCCTCGTCGGACAGCGGCAGCCGCCGCGCCAGCTGCCACAACCGGCCGTCGTCGATCACGTCGAGCAGCGAGGGCAGGGTCGGGCGCGTCTTGGTGTACATGGCCAGGGCCCGGTGCAGGGGGGTGTCGAGGCCCGCGAGCCGGCTGGTCATCGAGCCATGGAGCAGCTCCGGCCAGTCGGCCGTGCGCCGGAACCGCCGCACCTCCTCCGTCAGGACCGCGTCCTCCAGAGCGGCCCAGGTCCGTTCGGGGTCGGACAGCAGACCGAGGGCGGCGCCCCTGCCCTCGTCGGTGCGGTGGTCGGCGGGCAGCGCCTCGATGCGGCGGACGCGGTCGGCCGTCGGGGGGTGGGAGTCGTACGGCGAGGCGGGCTCGGTCGGCAGCTCGGTACGCAGCCCGGCCAGTTCCAGCTGGCGGGCGCTCAGCATCCGGCCGAACCCGCCGAACACCTCACCGCGCGGCGGCAGCAGCTCGGCGTCCTCGCCCAGGGCGACGTAGTGATGCATGTAGTAGCCGAACGCGGCGTCCAGCACCGGAATCTCGCGCAGCGCCGAGGCGGTGGCGTCCCGGCCGGCGATCCGGGCGGCCGCGGCGTCGGCGGCGTACTCCTGGCCGCGGGCGTCGGCCAGCGTGGCGCGGAAGTACAGCTTGGCGTACGCGGTGTAGATCCGGGCCATCGCGCGGTACGTGACGCCCGAGTGCCGGGTGTCGACCTCGCTCGTCTTCCTGCCCTTGGCCGCGGCCTTGGCGTTCTTCTTCTCCTGCCGGGCCTGTTCGCGTGCCGCGGTCCTCCCGGCGCGCTCCTCGAAGTGCCCGATGGTGCGCAGGATCTGGGCGCGACCGCGCACGGTGAGGGCGGCGAGACGGGTGTCGGCGTTGGAGTAGTGGCCCAGTTCGTGCGCGAGGACCGACCTGAGCTGAGCCTCTGTCAGCCCCTGGAGCAGGGGCACACCGAGGTGGAGGCGGCGCGGGCCGGGCAGCAGGCCGAGCAGGCGGGCCTCCTCGGCGACGGACGCGTTGACGTCCGGCGTCAGCAGGATGCGGGACGGCGCGCGGGTGCCGATCCGGTCGGCCGACTCCCGTACGGTGCGCCACAGCACAGGCTCGTCGGCCTCCGTGACGGGCAGGCCGGGGGCCTCCTCCGCCTTCGGCGTACGCAGCATGAACAGGCCGCGGACCAGCGGAATCGCCAGCAGCACGGACACGAGGTACAGCTTCGCCGCGACGCCCGACGGGGCGTGCAGATACAGCAGGTAGTCGATGCCTGCGAGCATCGCCAGCAGCAGGACGCTCAGCAGACAGAAGCCGGCGAGCAGCAGGAGAGCGCGCAGCGCGCGCAAGGTCGCGCCCATCGGGCAGGGTCCCCCCATGGGAAGTCCGGTTGACGAAAGCGGGTGCGGCGACATGGGTGCCGCGGCTGATCACGGCCGGTGCGAGGTGGACTCGGGGACCGTCGTGATCAAGGTTGTGGGGGGAAGCGGATTATGGCCCATCGGGGGGTTGACGTGCAAAACGTGTCCATGGCAAGCCGGTCGGCGCCGGCCTGCCCGGGGCGGCGTGAGCGCGGCGCCCGGGCCCGGCCCGCCATGGACACGGTGGTTCCTCCGGAGGTGGTGCTCAGGCCTCGGGGATGGCGCGGCCGTAGTCGGCGAGGGTCACTGCCTCGGGCTCCGGGCCGCCGCGACGGCCGGTCTCCAGGCGGTCGAGCGACGTCAGCTCGTCCTGGGTGAGCTCGAAGTCGAAGACGTCGAGGTTCTCGGCGATCCGCTCGCGCCTGGTCGACTTGGGGATGACCGAGCGGCCCTGCTGGAGCCCCCAGCGCAGCAGCACCTGGGCCGGGCTCTTGCCGTGTGCCTCGGCGATGACAGCCACGGCCGGATCCCGCAGGACACTCCTGCGGTTCTCGCCGTAGCCGGGATAGAAGGTGATGCCTCCGATGGGCGACCACGCCTGGTTGAGAATGTGGTGCCGGTCGTCGAAGTCGAGAACGGCGCGCTGCTGGAAGTAGGGGTGGATCTCCAGCTGGTTGACGGCGGGCACGACGGAGGTCGCGTCGAGGAGCGCGGTGAGGTGGCCGACCATGAAGTTGCTGACGCCGATGGCGCGGACCTTCTTCTCTTCCAGGAGCTTCTCCAGGGCCCGGTAGGCCGCGAGGGTCCGGTCGAATTCCGACGGCAGCGCCTGGTGCAGGATCAGCAGGTCGACATGGTCGACCCCGAGCTTGGCGGCACTCTTGTCGAAGCCGTGCAGGGTCTCGTCGTAGCCGTAGTCGCTGATCCAGATCTTCGTTTCGATGAAGATCTCGTCGCGGGGCACCGTGGAGTCGCGGATGGCCTGGCCGACCTCGCGCTCGTTGCCGTAGGCCGCGGCGGTGTCGATGTGCCGGCAGCCGAGTTCGAGCGCGGCGGTGACGGCCGCCCTGGTCTCGTCGGGCGGGGTCTGGAAGACGCCGAGCCCGAGGGCGGGCATCTCGACGCCGTTGTTCAGGGTGAGGGTCTGCATCACAGGGACCTTTCGGTGCGTGAGGGGAGGATGAAGGCCAGACAGCGAGGGCGGCCGGCGCGAGCAGGACGGCGGAGCCGGTCGGAGCCGCGCCCGAGCGGGCCGCGATGTCGGTGGCCGCGTGCCCGGTGAGAACCCCGTCATCGCGCCCATGTGGAGCATCCGGGTGACATGGGCGCCGCTGCGCTCACGGTGGGCGAACAGCCACGTGACGGGTGCCGTCGCGCGCTGTGCGGTGCTGCTCACCGGGTCACCACCAGATGCGTCGGAGCGTTTCCCGCGGTCGGACCGGTGGTCACCTCGTCGGACCGGCGGTCACCTCGGCAGTGCACGGCGCGTCGTCGACGTAGGCCCTGGCGGCTACCGCGAGGTTCTCAGAGTGCCCGGCCACGGACGGACGTGCCCGGCGAGGACGGCGTCGGCTCCGTACATGAGTGCTGCGCGCACGGTGTTCCCTCAGGTCGATGTCGGACGGTGAGTCCATGACGTCCTCCATGGAACACGCTCCTGGCGGGCAGGTGGGAGTCACCGCTCTTCCAGGTAATCGCAGTACCTCGCAGACGCTCGCCGGCCGATCTACGGTGAAGGAGCCGGTATCCGTTTCACGGCGATCAGGAGGAACCACCCGTGGCGCCGTACCCCACAGCAGGCCAGAGGCATCCCGTGAAGGGACCGCCGGTCCCGCTCACCGGTGGCGGGCTGTCCGGCGTCGCAAGGGCCCAGCACACCGCACCCCGCATCGGTGCCGTCGGGCACGTCCACCGGGACTGATCATGGCCGGCACCGACAAGAAGGACCTGGCCGCCGAGGTCCGCGAGTTCCTGAGTACCCGGCGGGCGCGCATCACCCCCGAGCGGGCCGGACTCCCCGTCTACGGCGGAAACCGCCGCGTCGCGGGCCTGCGCCGCGAGGAGGTCGCCCTGCTCGCCGGAATGAGCGTCGATTACTACGTCCGTCTCGAGCGCGGCAACCTCAGCGGCGCCTCGGACTCGGTGCTCGAGGGCCTGGCCCACGCACTGCAGCTCAACGAGGCCGAACGCACCCACCTCTACGACCTCGCCCGCGCCGCGACCACGCCCGGCCGGCAGCCCAGACCGACCGCCGGCCGGGTCCGGCCCACGATCCTGCGGCTCCTGGACTCCATGACCGACGTGCCGGCCTTTGTACGCAACCGCCGGTTCGACGTCATGGCCGCCAACGCGCTGGGACGGGCCCTGTACGCCCCGGTCTTCGACTCCCCGCTGTTCGCACAGCGCGGGCCGGTCAACACCGCCCGCTTCCTGTTCCTCGACCCCGCCGCCCACGACTTCTGGGCCGACTGGGACAAGGGAGCCGACGACGCGGTCGCCTTCCTGCGCACCGAGACAGGCAGAGCACCCCACGACAAGGCACTGACCGATCTGATCGGGGAGCTCACGGCCAAGAGCGACGAGTTCGCACGCCGATGGGTCCGCCACGACGTGGCATTCCACCGCTCCGGCGTGAAGCGGCTGCGCCACCCCTTGGTCGGTGAACTCGCACTGCCCTACGAGGCCATGGAGCTGCCGGCCGACCCCGGTCTCCGCCTCAACTTCTACACCCCCGAACCGGAGTCGCCGGAGCGGGAGGCCCTCGGCCTCCTCGCCGGCTGGGCGGGCACCGGCACAGTCGTCCCCTCGGGCAACGACTGACACCACTGCGTCGGCGGTCGACGGCCCAGGCTCCGGCTCAGCGATCGCGGAGCGTGCTGGAGTGCGCGGACAGGCACTCGATCATGGAGGTGTCACGCCGGCTCGGGATCACCCCCGACACGGTCCGCACCTGGCGGCGGCGATTCCTCGAACGCGGCCTGGACGGCCCGCGGCGGGACCTTCGGACCTGGACGACTCATACCGAACCAACGACGAATCTCCGACTCAGTTCACTGGTCCCAGGCCGGCGGATCGCGGTGGTCGGCCTGGTTCGCCTTCCAGTAGCCCTTCGCGTAGGCGCGGCGGCGGTCGAGGCCGATGCCTTCCGTGAAGTGGCGGAGGATCTCCCTGATGGCGCCCGCCTCCCCGGCCGCCCACGCGGCGACGCGCTTGTGCGGAACGGTGGCTTCCAGGACGGCGTCTCGCAGCGCCTCCCCCTTCGCCCGCCCGGCGGTCCGGTGCACCCACACGACGTCCAGGCCGGCCCGGGCGCTCACCTCGACCTCGGCCTCGGGGCCCGCGACCTCCAGATAGACGGCGCCGCGCAGGCCGGGCGGCAGGCTCTCGGCGATGGTGAGCACCGCGGGCTGGGCGCTCTCGTCCCCGGCCAGGAGGTAGTAGTCGGCGTCGGGATCCGGGCGGAAGGACCCTTTGGGGCCGCCGAAGGAAACCTCCTGGCCCGGGCGCGCGGCTTCGGCCCAGCGCGCGGCCGGGCCGTTCCCGTGCAGCACCACGTCGACGTCGATCCGTGGAGCGGTCGGGGAGTGGTGGCGCACGGTGTAGGCACGGCCGACCGTACGGCCGTCGAGGGGGTCGGGCACGAACAGCTTCACCCACTGCGTCGGTTCGTCGCAGCGGAAGGTCGCCATGCCAGGCCCTCCCAGAGTGATACGCGCCATCCGCGGGGCGATCAGGGACACCGCCTCCACCGTGGCGGTGTAACGAGTGCGACGGGTGCGAAACATGGGGAGGTGCCCTTCAGGCGGAGGGGGCGGAGACGGTCTGCTTGGCGACGCCCGCCCGCTCGGCGACCGTGCCGATCGTCATGGCGGGGAACCCGGTGTCGGCCAGCGGGTTGTCGGCGGCTCGCAGGACCGCGTCCCGTGCGGCCTCGCCGCGCGGCGGCCCGTTCCCGGTGCGCGCCGCGGGCGGCGCGTCGGCCGGCTGTCGGCCGTCGACTCGGACGCCGTCCCGGATGCCTCCGTGGCGGACGTCGTCGACCCGGAGACCGCCCCGGACGTCGTGCTGTGCGTTCATGGCGCCCCCCCTCCTCGTGCGTCGCGGCGCCCGTCCCGGAAGGCCGGCGACGGCCACCGGTTTCGGCGGAACGATGAACCGAGACTAGACGCAACGTCGCGTACAGTCAATGCGCCGGACGTCGCCGGGACCCGCTGCGGAAGGATCCCGTTCCTCCCCGGGACGGGGGACGGGCCGGGGAGGAACGGGAGCTGTCAGGCCGTACCGGGGCCGTTCGTACACCGCCGGGGCGGTCGCTGCTACGGCCCCGCGACCGCGACCGCGGCCTCGTGCCGGACGCCGGTGGTCTCCGCGCGGCCGAACAGCAGCCGCGTACGCATCCGGTACACCGTCTCGCACCGCTGGTCGTCCGCCTCCACGAGGAAACGGACCGTGCCCGTACCCGGACGCCGGGGATGCGGCGAGGCGTCCTCCACCGTGGCCCGTCCGCGCAGTTCGTCGCCGGGGCGTACCGGCCTCAGGAACCGCACCTCGTCCATGCCGTAGGAGCCCTGGCAGGCGGAGTCCGCGAGCAGGGTGCGCACGAACTGCCCCATGATGACGGCGCCGGTGTGCCAGCCGCTGGCCACCAGACCGCCGAACGGGGAACGGGCGGCCGCCCCGGGGTCCAGGTGGAAGGGCATCGGATCCCAGGCGCGGGCGTAGTCGATGATGTCCTCGGTGGTGAGCCGCGTGGCCCCCAGTTCGTAGGTGGTGCCGACGGTGAAGTGCTCGAAGTGCCGCACGGTGAGGGGTCCTTCGTCTCGGATGACGTGCCGGTCGACGCGCCGGTGTCCGCAGCCGGTGCTCAGCCGGCGGTCGCCGCGTAGTTCGCGTGGTCGGCGTGGTCGGCGTACCCGGGGACGTCCGGGGGCCGGACGGGTACGGGCTCGGGGCGCGGGCGGCCGAGGCGGCGCTTCTCGGCGCTGAACCACTCGGCGACCCGGAAGGCCAGGTCCATCGACTGCCCGCGGTTGAGCCGGGGGTCGCACGCGGTCTCGTAGCGCAGGTGCAGGTCGTCGGAGAGGATCTCGTTGCTTCCTCCCACGCACTCGGTGACGTCCTCGCCCGTCAGCTCCATGTGCACCCCGCCCGGGTGCGTGCCCAGGGCCCGGTGCACCTCGAAGAAGCCCGTGATCTCGTCCAGGACGTCCTCGAAGCGCCGGCTCTTGTGACCGCTCGGCGCGGTGAAGGTGTTGCCGTGCATCGGATCGCACACCCACGCCACCTGGCCGCCCTCCGCGCGCACCGCCTCCACCAGGGCGGGTAGCCGGTCGCGCACCAGACCCCGCCCCATCCGCGCGATGAACGTGAGCCGGCCCGGGACGCGCTCCGGATCCAGCCGGTCCAGCAGGGCCAGGACGTCGCCGACGGCGGCGTCCGGCCCCAGCTTGACGCCGAGGGGGTTGCCGATCCCCGCCGCGAACGCGACGTGGGCGCCGTCGAGCCGACGGGTGCGCTCGCCGATCCAGAGCAGGTGCCCGGACAGGGCGTACCGGCGTCCCGTGTCGGGGTCGGTGCGTACCAGGGCTGACTCGTAGTCGAGGAGCAGCGCCTCGTGGCTGGCGAACACCTCCGTGGTGCGCATGGTCGAGGTGCTCATGCCGCAGGCCCGGATGAACGCCAGCGCCGCCTCGATCTCGTCCGCCAGCCGCTCGTAGCGGCGTTCGGCGGCGGACAGGGCCACGAAGTCACGGTTCCACGCGTGTACCCGGTGCAAGTCCGCGTGCCCGCCCGCGGTGAAGGCGCGCAGCAGGTTGAGCGTCGCGGCGGACGCGTGGTAGACGCGCTCCAGGCGGGCCGGGTCGGGGGTGCGGGCCCCGGCGGTGAACTCCAGCCCGTTGACGGCGTCGCCCCGGTACGAGGGCAGGGTCACTCCGTCCCGGGTCTCGGTGGGCTGCGACCGGGGTTTGGCGTACTGCCCCGCGATGCGGCCGACCTTGACCACCGGGACGCCGGCCGCGTACGTCAGGACGGCGGCCATCTGGAGCAGGACCTCCAGCTTGGCGCGGACGGACTCCGCGCTCACCGAGTCCAGGGTCTCGGCGCAGTCGCCGCCCTGGAGCAGGAACGCCTTGCCGAGGGCCACCTCGCCGAGCCGGTCGCGCAGGGTGTCGCACTCCCTCGCGAAGACCAGCGGGGGTGCGCAGGACAGGGACGCCAGGGTGGCCCGCAGCGCCGCGGGATCGGGCCAGTCGGGCTGCTGCGCCGCGGGCAGTGCCCGCCACGCGTCGGGAGACGGTTCGGAAGGTGAATGCTCTTTCATTTCCAGGGATCGCACGCTGAAAACCTCAACGCCTTCTGTTCCGAGGGCAGGGCACGGGCTTGCGGTGGGCGCAGCCTGTCACGCGCCGGCCGGGCCCGGGCAGTGGGCCGTTGTGGCTAGAAGGGCGGATCTACTACCCGCGTACTAGCCCCAGCGGCCGACTGTCGGGGTGGGACGCACTCCTGGAGCATTTCGGCGGGCGCAACCGTCGGCGGGAATCGTCGGCACGTGCAGTCCGGCACCGCATTCCCCACGCCACCGGCTTTCGGAAGGTGAGTCCGCATGAGCAGCACCGTCAACCCGTCCGGGTCCGTGTCCCGCCCACAGACCGGGGACGAGTATCTCGAGAGCCTCCGGGACGGCCGGGAAGTGCGGATCTACGGCGAGAAGGTGGCGGACGTCACCAGCCACCCCGCCTTCCGCAACAACTCCCGCATGGTGGCCCGGCTCTTCGACGCGCTCCACGACCCCGAGCGCAACAGCAGGCTGGTCGTCCCCACCGACACCGGCAACGGCGGCTTCACCCACCCCTACTTCAAGGCCCCGTACACCTCGGGCGACCTGCGTGCCGCCGCGCGTGCCATGGAGGAGTGGGCGCGCATGACGTACGGCTGGCTGGGCCGCACCCCGGACTTCAAGGCCGCCTTCCTGTCCACCCTGGGCTCCAACAAGGAGCACTACGCGCCGTTCGAGGACAACGCGTCTGCGTGGTACCGCAAGGCGCAGGAGAACGTGCTGTTCATCGGCCACGGCATCGTCAATCCGCCGATCGACCGCAACCGGGGGCTGACCGAGCTGAAGGACGTGATGCTGACGGTGGACCGGGAGACGGACGCCGGCCTCGTCGTCTCCGGCGCCAAGGTGGTCGGCACCGGCGCGGCGCTCACGCAGCACATCTTCATCGGCAGCTACGGGGTCATACCGAAGGGCGCCAAGGAGTTCTCCGCGTACTTCATCGTGCCGACCAACAGCCCCGGCCTGAAGATCATCTCCCGGCCGTCGTACGAGTTCGCCTCGGCCACCGTCAGCAGCCCCTTCGACCAGCCGCTGAGCAGCCGCCTGGACGAGAACGACGGCATCCTCGTCTTCGACCAGGTGCTGATCCCCTGGGAGAACGTCTTCTGCTACGACGTGGACAAGGCGAACAACTTCTTCTACGGGTCCGGCTTCTTCTACCGGGCCATGTTCCACGCCTGCGTCCGCTTCGCCGTGAAGATGGACTTCCTGACCGGCCTGCTCGCCAAGTGCCTGGAGACCACGGGCACCTCGGAGTTCCGCGGGGTGCAGAGCCGGCTCGGCGAGGTCCTCGCCTACCGCAACATGTTCTGGGCCCTGGTCGACTCCATGGCCGAGAACCCCACCAAGTGGCCCGACGGCACCGTCACCCCCAACGGTGAGACCGCGCTCGCCTTCCGCGTCCTGTCCTCGTCCATCTTCCCGAAGGTGCGCGAGATCTTTCTGCGGGACCTCGGCAGCGCGTTGATCTACAACAACTCCCATGCGCTGGACTGGTCGAACCCCGAGGTCCGGCCCTACCTGGACAAGTACGTCCGCGGCCTGGGCGTCGAGGCGATCGACCGGGTGAAGCTGATGAAGCTGGCGTGGGACGCGGTCGGCACCGAGTTCGGCGCCCGCTGGGAGCTGTACGAGATGAACTACGCGGGCAACCACGAGCAGATCCGCTTCGAGGCGCTCCACGCCCAGCAGGCGTCGGGGAAGTTCGACGACTACAAGCAGCTCGTCGACCAGTGCCTGTCGGAGTACGACGAGAACGGCTGGAAGGTCCCGGACCTCGTCAACCCCAAGGACACCACCGTCCTCGGCGCCGGCGTCCTCGGCTCCGGCGTGCCCGGCGCCGGCACGACGGCCCCGGTCGAGGCCGCGCGGTGAGCAGCCGGCCGCCGGCTCCGGTGGGCCGGGCCGCTCCGCCCGGAGTCTCCGTGCTGCCGGACAAGACGCAGCTGCGGCAGGTGCTCGGACAGTACGTGACCGGTGTGTGCGCGGTGTCGACCCGCTTCGACACCCTGTCCGGGGTGCGGCACGACGCCATCGCGGTGAACTCCTTCACCTCGGTCTCCCTCGACCCGCCGCTCGTCTCCATGTACCTGCGCGGCGACTCCACCTTCCTGGGGCGCGTACGGGCGTCCGGCCAGTGGGCCGTGTCGTTCCTCGGCCACCGGGCGCGCTCCCTGGTCGGTGTCCTCACCGCGCCCGCGGCGGACCGTCCCGCGGTGGAGGAGGCCGCGGAGTGGGCCGTCGGACCGCACACCGGCTGCCTCGTGCTGCCGGACGCGCCGGGAACGCTCGAATGCGACCTGCACCTCACCCAGACCCTGGGCGACCACGTGCTCGTCGTCGGACGGGTGCTGGGCGCCGTCGGCCGCGACCACGAGCCCCTGGTCTTCCACCGCGGCACCTTCACCGAGGTCGCACCGGCGACGTGAGCAGGCCGCGGCTTCAGCTCAGCGAACGCGGCGAACTCGGCGAACTCGGCGAACTCGGTGAACTCGGTGAACTCGGTGAACTCGGCGAACACGGCGAACACGGCGAATGAAGTGAACGAGGCCGACACAAGGCGACGAGGAGAGGAGACGCCATGGCGGGGAGACGCCCGTACGTGGCCGTGGTGGGCGGCGGCATCGGCGGCCTGGCCGTCGCGCTCGGACTGCGGCGGCAGGGCATCGAGGCGGTCGTCCACGAGCAGGCACGGGAACTGACCCACCAGGGAGCCGGTATCGCGGTCGGTGCGAACGGGCACCGGGCCCTGCGGGAACTGGGCGTCGCCGAGCGGCTGACCGGATCGGCGGCCCGGCCCGTGCGGGCCGACTTCCGGCACTGGCGCACGGGCCGGTCCATGGTGTCGCACCGGCTGACCGGCATGTACGAGGAACGCTTCGGAGCCCCGTTCTGGACCGTGGAACGCGCGGCCGTCCAGCAGGCCCTGCTCGCCGAACTGGGTCCGGAGCACGTACGGCTCGGCGCCCGCTGCACCGGGGTGGAGAACCACGCCGACGGCGCCGTGATCCGCTTCGCGGACGGCAGCGCGGCCGAGGCCGACGCGGTCGTCGGCGCGGACGGTATCCACTCCGCGGTGCGCCACGCCCTCTTCGGACCCGACGAGGCCGTGTTCTCGGGCACGAGCGGATACCGCGCCCTGGTCCCCATGGACCGGCTGCGCCACCTCCCCGAACTGGCCGAGCCGGTTCTGTGGCTGTGGCTCGGACCGGGCAGGCACTTCATCGCCTATCCGGTGGCGGACGGCAGCGCGCTGAACTTCCTGGCCGTCGTACCCGACCGCACATGGACGGTCGAGTCCTGGTCCACGCAGGGCGACGGCGCCGAACTGCTGGCCGCCTTCGACGGCTGGCACCCGTTCGTCACCGAGGTCCTCGGTGCCTGCGAACGGCCGGGCCGCTGGGCGCTGTACGACCGCGAACCGCAGCGCACCTGGAGTACGGGCCGCACGACCCTCCTGGGCGACGCCGCGCACGCGATGCTGCCGCACCACGGACAGGGCGCCAACCAGGCCCTGGAGGACGCGGTGGTCCTCGCCCACCTCCTGGCGCGTACCGACGCCGACGGGGTGGCGTCGGCGCTGCGCGCCTACGAGCAGCTGCGCCGGCCGCGCACCCGGCTGCTGCAAGCGGGGTCCCGCAAGAACGCCGGCTGCTTCCAACTGCCCGACGGAGCGGAGGCGGAGGCCCGCAACGTCCGGCTGGCCACGCTGCCCGACGACCTCGCCTGGATCCACGGGCACGACACCCTCGCCTCCCTGCGCTCGGCCACGGCGCCGGTCTGACCGGCCGACCGCGTCCCGGCGCCCTTCCTCCTCCTCGACGAACGGTGAGAACACCATGGCAAGGATCTACTCCTTCGAAGGGAACGTCCCCGTCGTGCACCCCACGGCGTTCGTCCACCCCGACGTCGTGCTGATCGGCTCGGTCGACATCGGACCCGGATGCTACGTCGGTCCGCTCGCGAGCCTGCGGGGCGACTTCGGGCACATCGAACTCAGGGCGGGCTCCAACGTCCAGGACGGCTGCGTGCTGCACTGCTTCCCCGGAGCCGACACGGTCGTCGAGGAGGACGGGCACGTCGGTCACGGCAGCGTGCTGCACGGCTGCCGGGTGGGCCGGGACAGCCTCATCGGCATGAAGTCCGTGCTGATGGACGGTGTCGTGGTGGGGACGCGGGCGTTCGTCGGCGCCAACAGTTTCGTCAAGTCCCGCTTCCACGTGCCGGAACGGCACCTGGTGGCGGGCAGCCCGGCCAAGGTGGTGCGCGAACTCACCGCCGACGAGATCGCCTGGAAGGGCAACGGAACGGTCCAGTACCAGAAGCTGGCCCAGCGCTGCCTCACCGGTCTGCACCCGGCGCAGGCCGCCACCGAACGCACCGCCACCGCGGCCGCCGCCGACTCCGGCGAGCCCGAGCACGTCACCCTGCACGCCTACCGGGCCCGCTGAGGCCTTGCGCGTGCGTCCCCGAGGAGCGCCGGCCGGTCATGATCACGTCCCGGCGGAAGCACGGGACCTGGCGAAGGAGCACAGTTGAGCAGGTTGCGCTGGCTGACCGCGGGGGAGTCCCACGGTCCCGCACTCGTCGCGACGCTGGAGGGCCTTCCGGCCGGCGTACCGATCACCACGGAGATGGTGGCGGACCATCTGGCGAGGCGCCGGCTCGGCTATGGGCGCGGTGCCCGGATGAAGTTCGAGCGGGACGAGGTCACCTTCCTCGGCGGTGTCCGCCACGGCCTCACCCTCGGCTCCCCGGTGGCGGTCATGGTGGGCAACACCGAGTGGCCGAAGTGGGAGCAGGTCATGGCGGCCGACCCGGTCGACCCGGAGCTCCTGGCCGGGCCGGCGCGCAACGCGCCGCTGACCCGGCCGCGCCCCGGCCACGCCGACCTCGCCGGCATGCAGAAGTACGGCTTCGACGAGGCGCGGCCGATCCTGGAGCGTGCCTCCGCGCGGGAGACCGCGGCCCGGGTGGCGCTGGGTGCGGTGGCCCGGTCGTACCTGAAGGAGACGGCCGGTGTCGAGATCGTCTCGCATGTCGTGGAGCTGGCGGCGGCGAAGGCGCCCCACGGCGTGTTTCCGACGCCTGCCGATGTGGCGGGACTGGACGCCGATCCGGTGCGCTGCCTGGACGCGGACGCGTCGAAGGCGATGGTCGCGGAGATCGACCAGGCGCACAGGGACGGCGACACCCTCGGTGGTGTGGTGGAGGTGCTGGCGTACGGCGTGCCGGTGGGGCTGGGCTCGCACGTGCACTGGGACCGGCGGCTGGACGCGCGGCTGGCGGCTGCGTTGATGGGTATCCAGGCGATCAAGGGTGTCGAGGTGGGTGACGGTTTCGGTCTGGCGCGGGTGCCGGGCTCGAAGGCGCATGACGAGATCGTCTCCACGGATGAGGGGATCAGGCGGGTCACCGGCCGTGCCGGCGGTACCGAGGGTGGTCTGACCACGGGTGAGCTGCTGCGGGTCCGTGCGGCGATGAAGCCGATCGCGACCGTGCCGCGGGCTCTGCGCACGGTGGACGTGGCCACCGGTGAGGCCACGCGGGCCCACCACCAGCGTTCCGATGTGTGCGCGGTGCCGGCGGCCGGGATCGTCGCCGAGGCGATGGTGGCGCTGGTGCTGGCGGACGCGGTGGCGGAGAAGTTCGGCGGCGACGGTGTGGCCGAGACCCGCCGCAACGTGCGTTCCTACCTCGACGACCTTCCGGTCCGGTGAGCGCACGACCCGTGGTCGTCCTGGTCGGCCCGATGGGGGTGGGCAAGTCCACTGTCGGACGGCTGCTCGCCGAGCGGCTGGGGGTGGGCTACCGCGACACCGATGACGACATCGTCGCCGGGCAGGGCCGGAGCATCGCGGAGATCTTCGCCGACGAGGGCGAGCAGGTCTTCCGGGCGATCGAGCAGCGGTCGGTGCACCGGGCGCTGGCCGAGCACGACGGTGTCCTCGCTCTCGGCGGCGGCGCGATCCTCGACCCGGACACCCGTGCGCTGCTGGTCGCCCAGCGGGTCGTCCATCTCTCGATGGACGTCGAGGAGGCGGTCAGGCGCACCGGGCTGGACGCGGCCCGGCCGCTGCTGGCGGTCAACCCGCGCAAGCGGTGGCGGGAGTTGATGGAGGCCCGCCGCCACCTGTACGAGGAGGCCGCCACGGCCGTCGTGCCCACCGACGGCCGCACGCCGGACGAAGTCGTCCAAGTCATCCTCGCGTTACCGGAGTTGAAGGACGCCGGCACGTGACGCGGCCGGCCCCGCACGGGGGCCGGCCGCGTCGGCGAGGCCCCCTTCCTAGAGCAACCGCAGCAGGGACAAGGGCTGTTCGACCAGGTCGGCGACGTGACGCAGGAAGCCACCCGCCGCCCCGCCGTCGCAGACACGGTGGTCGAACGTGAGGGACAGCTGGCAGACGCGGCGTACCGTCAGCTCGCCGTCGACGACCCAGGGGCGGGGCAGGATCCGGCCCACACCCAGCATGGCCGCCTCGGGATGATTGATGATCGGCGCCGAGCCGTCGACGCCGAAGACGCCGTAGTTGTTGAGGGTGAAGGTCCCGCCGGACAGTTCCGCGGGGGGCAGCGACCCCTCGCGGGCCCGGGTGGTGAGGCGGGTGATCTCGGCCGACAGCTCCGGCAGCCGCATCCGGTCCGCGTCCCTGACCACGGGCACGACCAGGCCCCGTTCGGTCTGTGCGGCGAAGCCCAGATGGACCGACGGGAGCCGGACGATCTCCTGACGGCCGGTGTCCACGGTGGAGTTCAGCTCCGGATGGCGGGCGAGCGCCGCGACGCAGAAGCGCGCCAGGAGGGCGAGGAGCGAGATCCTGCCCTCGTCCGGTGCCGCGAGGTGCTGCTTGACGTCCAGGAGCCGGGTGGCGTCCACGTCCACCCAGGTGGTGGCGTCCGGGATCTCCCGGCGGCTCCGCGCCAGCTTGTCCGCGACCGTGCGGCGCACGCCGCGCAAGGGGATGCGCACGGCTTCCGGTACGCGCTCCGGTTGCGGTACGCGCTGCGGTCCCGGTACGCGCTCCGGTTCCGGCGCGGGAGACGGTACGGGCGCGGTCCCGGACGGGCCCGTGGGCAGGGGCGCCGGCTCCCGTGGCGCCTCGACGTCCCGGCGCAGGACGAGTCCGCCGGGACCGCTGCCCCGGACCGTACGCAGGTCGAGGCCACGCTCCCGGGCCAGTCTGCGCACCAGCGGAGAGATCACCGGGAGCGGCCCCGCCCCCACGCCGTTCCGTCCGGCCGACGTGACGAGGGCGGCGGGCACGGCAGCGGGCAGGTCAGGGGCCACGGCAGCGGGTACGGGCGCAGGCACCCGGATCCGTCTGCGGCGGGCCGCCGGCGCGGACGTCCCGTAGCCGACCAGTACGTTGCCGGAGTCGTCCGCCCGCGTCGCAGGGGCCGCCGGCGCCGTCTCCTCGCCGATCGACAGCAGCGGCTGCCCCACGTCGAGGCTGTCGCCCGCACGCCCCCACAGCCGGATGACGACACCCGCGTACGGGCACGGAACCTCGACCACGGCCTTGGCGGTCTCCACCTCCACCACCGGCTGGTCGACGGCCACGGCGTCGCCCTCGGCGACGAGCCACCGTACGATCTCCGCCTCCGTGAGCCCCTCGCCCAGGTCGGGGAGCATGAACTCCCGGGTGGTCGCCGTGGTCACGCGTCCTCCCCGGGAACGCCGTCCTGCCATTGGAGCCGCGCTACGGCGTCCAGCACCCGGTCGACGTCCGGCAGGTGATGACGCTCCAGCATGGGCGGCGGGTACGGGATGTCGAAGCCGGTGACCCGCAGCACGGGCGCCTCCAGATGGTGGAAGCAGCGCTCCGTGACCCGCGCGGCGATCTCGGCGCCGAAACCGGCGAAGCCCTGGGCCTCGTGGACGACGACGGCCCGGCCGGTGCGCCGGACACTGGCGCACACCGTCTCGTCGTCGAAGGGGACCAGGCTGCGCAGGTCGACCACCTCCAGGTCCCACCCCTCGGCGACGGCGGCGTTCGCGGCGTCCAGACAGACGGGCAGGGAGGGCCCGTAGGTGAGGAGCGTGGCCGAGGAGCCGCTCCGGCGTACCGCGGCCCGGCCCAGTGCGGGCAGGGCCGCCGAGCGGTCGAGGTCGCCCTTGGACCAGTACAGGCGCTTGGGTTCCAGGAAGACCACCGGGTCGTCCGAGGCGATGGCCGCGCGCAGCAGGCCGTAGGCGTCGGGGACGGTGGCCGGCGCGACCACGTGGAGGCCGGGAGTGTGCGTGTAGTACGCCTCCGAGGCGTCGCTGTGGTGCTCGACGCCGCCGATCCCGCCGCCGTAGGGGATGCGGATGGTGATCGGCATGGGCAGCGTGCCGCGCGTCCGGTTGCGCATCTTGGCGACGTGGCTGACGAGTTGCTCGAACGCGGGATACGCGAAGGCGTCGAACTGCATCTCCACGACGGGACGCAGCCCGTACATGGCCATGCCGACGGCGGTGCCCAGGATGCCCGCCTCGGCGAGCGGGGTGTCGGCGACCCGGGCGTCGCCGAACTCGGCGGCCAGACCGTCGGTGACGCGGAACACGCCGCCCAGCGTGCCGATGTCCTCGCCCAGCAGATGGACCCGGCCGTCGTCGGCCAGGGCGTCGCCGAGGGCATGGTTCAGGGCCTTCGACAGGGTCACCTGCTCGACCGCCGGTCCGGTCGCGGCGGCAACGGTGTCCATGGTGGCGGTCACTGGCCGGCCCCCTCGGTGCGGCCGCCGTCCGCGCCCGCGGCGTCGGCCGTCAACTCGCGTACCAGCAGCGCGCGTTGCTCCTCCAGTTGCGGTGTCCGAGTGGCGTAGACGTGCTCGAACAGGTCGAGCGGGTCGGGGGACGGGTCCTCGGAGAGGCGGGCGCGCAGGTCCGCGGCCATCTCCTCCGCCTCCTGCCGGACGCGGTCGACCCCGGCGTCGTCCAGCAGTCCGCGTTCCCGCAGGTGCCGTTCCATGCGCTCCACCGGGTCCCGGCGGCGCCAGTGCTCCACCTCCGCCGCGTCGCGGTACCGGGTGGCGTCGTCGGCGTTGGTGTGCGCGTCGAGGCGGTACGTCACCGCTTCGACAAGGGTCGGGCCGTGGCCTTCGCGAGCGCGGGCGGCGGCGGCTCGTACGGTCAGATAGACGGCCGCGGCGTCGTTCCCGTCGACCAGCACGCCCGGCATGCCGTAGCCGATCGCCTTGTGGGCGAGGCTGGGAGCGGCGGACTGCCGGGCGATCGGGACGGAGATCGCGTAGCCGTTGTTCTGCACCAGGAAGACCACGGGGGAGCGGTTGACGGCCGCGAAGTTGAGCGCCTCGTGGAAGTCGCCCTCGCTGGTGCCTCCGTCACCGGTCATCGCGAGGACGACCAGGTCGTCCCCGCTCAGGGCGGCCGCGTGCGCGAGGCCCACGGCGTGCGGTGTCTGGGTGGCCAGCGGGGTGCACAGCGGTGCGACGCGCCGGGCGCGGGGGTCGTACCCGCTGTGCCAGTCACCGCGCAGCAGCGTCAGGACCTCCACCGGGTCGACGCCCCGTACCAGCAGGGCCAGGGTGTCCCGGTAGGTGGGGAAGATCCAGTCCTGCCGGTCGAGGGCCAGTACGGCACCCGCCTCGCAGGCCTCCTGCCCCGTGGTCGACGGATAGACCGCCAGCCTGCCCTGCTTGGTCAGCGCGGTCGCCTGGGTGTTGTAGCGACGCCCGCGCACCAGCTGCCGGTACAGCTCCAGCAGGACCGAGTCGTCGAGGGCCCGTGTGCCGGACACGTCGTCGATGAGGGTCAGCGGTTCCGGGGCGGGCAGCATGGCCGTCACGCCGGCCTCGCCGACACCTGGCGGATCGAGAACTGTCATGTGGTCGAGGCTCCTTCGGCCGGGTGGAGAGGGGCCGGTGACTCCCGAGCGCACGCCCGTGACCGGGAGCCGGCGTCCCCGCACCAGCATTCGCGGCGGGAGCCGGTGACGGCAGTCGGCCGATACGGCTAGTACCTCGTACCTACTCCCTACAGGCGACTACCGGGCCCATTTCGCGGACTCCACGCTGAAGACACTCCCGCGGCTTCGCAGACCGCGGCTTCCCCCAGCCAGGAGGCACGCCCATGAGCAGCACAGCCACCTCCCGACTCGTCGTCGGCGACCGGTTCCGCGACTTCGCCGAGGCCGTCGGGGCCGAGACGTTCTCGGGCCTCGCCCGTTCGCTCGACGCGGGCGACCTGGACGCCGTCGAGGGGCCGGTGCACGTGGTCACCGGCCAGGGCGTCGGGGAGTTCGAGGTCTCCTACCTCCAGGACGCCATCGCCCGGCGGCGGTTGGAGGAGCGGATCGTGCTGGTGCACTCCGCCGGGCAGCCCGCACGCCGTCAGGAGCTGCACAAGGCCCGTGAGGACAACGTGCTGGTCGCCGGCCTCACGCGGGTCGACGACAGCACGTACGAGGCCGGGCTCCGGCTGCACGACCACAACGAACTGCTCGTCGACGTGCAGGACCGGGTGCACGTCCAGGGCATGGTGGTCGTCGAGGCGGCCCGCCAGATGTTCCTCGCCGTGGTGGAGCGCTTCTTCACCGCACGCTGGCCGCAGCAGCGCTACTACATCGTTCTCAACTCCATGAACACCACGTTCTCCAACTTCCTCTTCCCCGTGGGCGCCACCCTGCGGCTGACGGTGGACGAGTCGGACCTGTCGGAGCCCAGCAGGCTCACGCTCCGCACGACGGTCGTGGTGGAGCAGGCCGGCCGGGCCGCCGCCGGTGTCACCATCGACGCCGCCGCGTTCGCCCCCGGACTGCTGGAGGAGAAGGAACTGCGGCGGGCCAAGAGCGCCGTGGCGAGCACGATGGACGCCGCTCTCGCCACCGCGTGACATGAAGACGCCGGTACAGGACACGGAGCGGGGCCCGGAGCGGAGCCCGGAGCGGGGCACGGAGCGGGGCCCGGAGCAGACGCCGGCGCAGGGCACCCGGGCCGATCCCGTGACGGGCCGACTGCCGTGCCCGGAGCGGCGGTTCGCCTACCTGGGACCGGAGGGCACCTTCACCGAGCGGGCCCTGCGCTCACTGCCGGAGGCCGGGAACTCCTGGCTGGTGCCGGCCGCCGACGCCACCGAGGCCCTGACGCTGGTGTGCCGGGGAACCGTGGACGCCGCCATGCTCCCCGTCCACAACACGGTGGCCGGGGTGGTCGCGGACACGGTGCGCGCGTTCGCCGAGTCACCCGCGCTGACGGTGCTCAGGGAAGTCGTGCTCCGCGTGGAGTTCTCCCTGCTGGTGCGCCCCGGCACGCGGCTCGCGCGGATCCGCACGGTGAGCGGCCATCCGCACGCCGGGGCGCAGGTCGAGGGCTGGCTCGACAGCCGTCTGCCGCGGGCGCGCTGGACACCGGCCCTGTCCAACGCCGAGGCCGCGCGCCGGGTCCGGGACGGGGAGTGCGACGCCGCGGTGGCCGGTGACTTCACCGCCGCGCCCTACGGTCTGGAGGCCCTGGTCACCGGGATACAGGACACCGCCGGTGCGGCCACCCGGTTCCTGCTGTGCGCGCGTTCCGCCGGGCGGAGCGCTCCGGTTCCCGGTTCCGCCGACCGCACCTCGCTGGTCGGACGGCTCGCGGGCCGGCCGGAGGACCTCGGCGGACTGCTGGCCGCCCTGCGCCGCCACCCCTTCCTGCGGACCGTGTCACTCCAGGCCGTGCCCGACGGCCGGAGCGGCTCGATCCTCCTCGCCGACTGCCCGGGCGGCACCGGTGAGCCCGCGACGGCACGCGCCGTCGGCCTGCTGCGCCTGCGCGTACCCGGGCTGAGGTCCATGGGCTCGTACCCGTCGGCGGCACCTCTTCCCGCCTCCGGGGGCTCGCCGTACGAAGTCCCGCCGTACGAACGGAGCAAGACGATGCACACCGAGACACACACCGAGACACACACCGAGACGCACACCCAGACACGGACCGAGACACGGGCCGGGGCGCACACCGGGGCCGGCGGCTCCGCGGCAGCCGCCGGGTCCGGGGACATCGCCCGGCTGCGCGAACGGATCGACGCCCTGGACCGCTCCCTCATCGGCACGCTGAAACAACGGCTGGAGGCGTCCCGGGAGATCCAGCGCATCCGTACCGGCGACGGGGGCTCCCCGCTCGACTCCGGACGCGAACTGTCCGTACGGGGCCGGTACGCCCAGGAACTGGGGGAGGGCGGCGCCGGTCTCGCCGAGGCGCTGCTGGAGATGTGCCGGGGGCGGTCGCCGCGGTGAACCCGCCACCGGCGACGGCGGCGCCGTCGTCCCGCCGCCGTCGCCGGCCGGTGGGCGGCGGGCCGCCCCCGCCGGGCCCGGTGGACCAGGGGGCGGGGGGGGCGGCGGGGGGGGGGGGGCCGCCGGGCCCCCCCCCCCCCCGCGGCGGGGGGGGGGGCCGCCCGCCCCCGCCGGGGGGGGGGGGCCGGCCCCCCCGCCCGCCACGGCCCTGTTCCACGAGCGGGGCTTCGACGCGACGAGCCTGAGCGACATCGCCGTCCGCCTCGGCATCACCAAGGCCGGGCTGTACCGCCATGTGACGAGCAGGGCCGAGCTGCTGCGCGCGGTCACCGGTCCGGTACGCGCGGAGGTGCAGGCGTTGCTGGCCGCGAACCCGGCCGGGGCCGGCCGGCCCCTCGACGGGCTCACCGGGCTGCTGCGCGGGCTGGCCGGCGCCGTCGCGGCCGACCCGGAACGCCACGCCGTGTTCTGGGGGGTGCACGGCGTGCCGAGCCGGGATCCCCTGGACCACGCGTGCCGCGCGTCCCTGGTCCGGGGACTGGAGGACCTGCTGGAGCGGGCCGTCGCCCGGGGCGACGTGCGTGACGACATCGCGCCCCGG
The DNA here is from genome assembly GCF_042731035.1 of Streptomyces sp. NPDC059895. Taxonomy (NCBI): domain Bacteria; kingdom Bacillati; phylum Actinomycetota; class Actinomycetes; order Kitasatosporales; family Streptomycetaceae; genus Streptomyces; species Streptomyces sp. NPDC059895. The sequence goes on along the minus strand of NZ_JBHWKO010000016.1, from coordinate 90,194 downwards.
CTCGCCGCCCGGCTGCTCGTCGGCGCGGTAGTCGGCGCGGTCGTCGGAGCCGTCACCGGACCCGTCACCGGACCCGACGGGCTCCGCGACGCGGCGGGCCCGCCGATGTCACCGCGGGCTGTCGACGTCCTGCTCGACGGCCCGGTCCGGTCGCTGACCGGCGGACGGTCCTGAGCACTGCGCGGCGGGTCGGACCGGGGCCGCCGCCCGGGTGAGCGCGGCGCGTACGGCGTCGCGGAGCCACCGGTGCACGGGTTCGGTCTCGTGCCGCGGGTGCCACGCCTGGCAGATGCTGATGGGATCCGTGGCGACCGGAAGGTCGAACAGCTCGATGTTCACCGACTCCCGCGCGCTGGCGGCGAGCGAGCGCGGCATCGCGGTCACGAGGTCACCCGACGGGATCATCAGCAGCGCCTCGCCGTGGTTCGGCACCGAGGCGATCACCTCCCGGCGCAGGCCGAGGGCGTGCAGCGCGGTGTCGATCGGTCCGCTCATCCGGCCCTTGCGGGAGACGCTGACGTGCCGCACCGAGGCGAACGCCTCCGCGGTCACGGCCGTGGAGAGCAGAGGATGTCCGGTTCGCGCCACTCCCACGAACCGGTCCTCGAACAGCGGCTCGATACGCAGTTCGGGGCTGGGTTCGTCGATGATGCCGACCTCGATGTCCACGGTGCCCTCCCGCAGCGGCGCGCTGCCGTGGGTGTTGCCCACCGTGAAGGCGAAGCGGGCGAGCGGCACCTGCGTGCTCGCCCGGTTCAGCAGTGCCGGCGCCAGCACCGCCGCGTACGCCTCGTCCGCGAGGATGGTCAGCGTTCGACTGACCTGCGTGAGGTCCTCCTGGCGGCTCGGGGTCAGGATGGACTCGGCCTCCCACATGAGGGCGCGCACCTTGGGCCGGAGTTCCAGCGCCCTGGGGGTGGGGACCAGACCGCGCCCGGCCCGGACCAGGATGGGATCGCCGAGGGCGCGGCGGATCTTGGCCAGCGCACGGCTCATGGCCGGCGGCGACAGCGCCAGGCGTTCGGCCGCGCCGGTGACGCTCTCCTCCTGCAACAGCGCGTCCAGGGCCGGCAGCAGACGCATGTCCGCGTTCGCCGCGTGGTGGCCGGACAGCTCGTCGGCCCAGTCGTCCTGGTGGCCGGGGCCGTCGACGCCGGTTCCGCTCAATGCTTCTCCCCCGAGGTGTCCTGCTCTTCGTCCCGTGGTCGCAGCCACGTTACGACCAGGAACGCCGCCAGGAGCAGCACCAGCCCCACCACCCGCAACGACTCGGCCATTCCCGTGGTGAACGCCTCGCGCACCTGCGCCGCGAGGCTCGCCGCGGCGGAGCCGGAGTCCTCCGCGCCGCGCAGGGCGGTGCCCAGCGCCTGTCCTCCGGCGGAACCCTCCAGGTGCCGCAGCCCGGCCGGGAGGGCTTCGGTGAACCGGATGTTGAGCAGCGTGCCGAACACGGCGAAACCGAGCGCTCCGCCGATCTCCCGGCTGAAGCTGTTGACGCCGGAGCCGACGCCCGCCTGATGCGCGGGCACGGAGGCGACGATGGCCTGGGACAACGGCGGATTGGACAGTCCCGACCCGATGCCGACCACCACGATGCACCCCGCGTACAGGACGTACGCGGTGCCGGGGCCGCACAGGGAGAACAGCCCCAGCCCGGCCACCACCACGAGCAGCCCGCAGGCGATGACGGGACGGGAGCCGTACCGGTCGGCCAGCCGGGCGGCGCGCGGGGAGACCAGGAAGATCACGACGGCCAGGGGCGCCGTGCCCAGGCCCGCCAGTACGGCCGGATAACCCTTCACGTTCATCAGGTACTGGCCGTTGAGATAGAAGACCGAGTACATCGCGATGAAGGACACGATGATGCCGAGGGTCCCGGCGCGCATTCCGGGACGGCGGAAGACACGGGGGTCGAGCAGAGGGTGCGCACGCCGGAGTTCGTACCGGCAGAAAAGCCCGAGGAACACCGCGCCCGCGCCGAACGCGAGCAGCACGGCGGGGGAGGACCAGCCGAGTTCGGAACCCTCGATGATGCCGAACAGCACACCGAACACGGCGACGACGAGAAGGACGACCCCACCCGCGTCCACGGAATGGTGATGGCGTTCGACGCGCGGCACCGATCGCGCCGCCACGGCGAGTCCGCACGCCGCGAGGGGAGCGGCGACCGCGAACAGAGCCTGCCAGTCGAAGAATTCGAGTACGGCACCGCCCACGATGTTGCCCGCCACACCGCCGCCTCCGCTCAACGCGGTCCACAGTGCGACGGCGTGACCGCGCTTCTCCGGCGGATGGCAATGGACGAGAAGCGGAAGGCTGTTGGGCAGGATCAGGGCGGCGCCCGCGCCGGTCACCGCCCGTGCCACGAGCAGCAGGGCGACGGTCGGGGAGACGGCGGAGGCGAGGGATCCCACCACCATCAGGGCCAGACCGGTGAGCAGGGCGCCCTTACGGCCGTAGCGGTCCCCCAGGGCGCCGCTCGGGATCAGCAGACAGCCGAAGACGATGAGATAGCTGTCGACGATCCACAGGACCTCGGTCGGGGTCGGGTGCAGCGCGCTGGTGGCCAGACGTCCGACCGCGAGATTGACTCCGGCGCCGAGACCGAACACCAGCATGACGCACATGCCGAGCGCGGCGGTGGCCACCCGCGGACCGGGACGGGCGCCGCCCGGCGCGGCGGCTGACCGCCGCGCCGGGCCGGCGGACGGGCCGGCGCTCATGAGACGGTCCGGCCCGACAGGCCGGTGAACGTGGAGAGTTCGAGCCCCTGCCCGTCGGCGATGCCGACCGAGACGTATCCGTTGGCCGGGTCACGGACGTGGTCCAGGTACGGGCGGGCGGCGGCGGCGAACTTCTCGGTGTCGTCCGCGTGCACCAGCGCGCCGGAGCGCAGCCGGGGCTCGGCGGCCCGGACGACGTCGAGATAGAAATCGGCCCACCCGTCCAGATAGAGAAAGTCGATCGGCTCGGAGAACGAGGAGATCACCTCCACCGCTTCACCCGTGACGACCTCGGCGTACTCGGCCACGCCGGCGGATTTCAGATGATCCCGGGCCGCCGCACACTTTCCTTCGTGCAGATCCACGGTGTACAGCTTCCCCGAGCCGTTGTCGCGGAGTGCCGCCGCGATATGGATGGCGGTGAATCCATAGGACGTGCCGAATTCGAAGACGGTCCGCGGACGCATGGCACGGACAGAGGTGTACAGCATCCGGCCGATGGCCGCCGGTGCCGCGTAGTAACCGCCGGCGCATGCGTCCACCAACTCCTCGGGTGTCCACGGGGTACTGCGCCGCCGAATGGTCTCCAGCAGCTTGGGCTGTTCGAAGGCATCCACTCGCTGTTGTTCGGCGGCGATGGCGTCCAGCACCGATCGTGTTTCGGGGAGGAACAGGGAAGAAGGCATTGTGGTCTTTTCTTCCGGATTGCGTGCGAAGTGATCTCTCGGGCTCACGAGGAAGTTTGGAGCGGTCGCTCGGGAAGGCCGAGATTGGGAATTCTGAGAAGCCGAGAATTCGCTGAGATAAGGGGTTGGATGAGTAGGTCGACGCCCGCCAGGAAACAAATTGTGCCGATTCCCAACGGCCCACCCATGAGGTATCCGGAAAACATCAGGGACGCTTCGACGAGTCCCTTTGCCGTCCAGAAAGGCCAACGCCATCTGCTGGTCATGGTGAGGGCAAGAACGTCGATGGCCCGAATGCCGAAGCCGCTCATGATGATGAGTGCCGACCCGTACGCGCACAGCAGTACCGCCGTCGCCAGCACTCCGGCGGAGGGAATCGGCACGGCGTGTGCCGGATCGGCCCAGCGGAGCAGATCGATGACGCTGCCGCAGAGGAAAAAGGTGAACAAGGGGGCCAGCAGGGGCCTCTCCCGGGTCCAGGCCGCGACGACGACCAGGCAGATCACCGCCACCAGGGTCTGTGAGACGCCCACGGTGACGGGCAGGTGTTCCATCAGACCGAGGGAGAACACGTCGAGCGGGTCGGTGCCCAGGTCGGAATGGATGAAGAGATAGGCGCCGCAGGAGAAGACGAGGCAGCCGGCCAGATAAAGTAAATGATTGTTTCGCCGTTCTCGTTCGACGAGCATCGGCGCACCTCCCCGAGGGGGTCGACGAATGGTGTGGTGGGACGGGTGCGGGCGCTCCCGTTCCCGGTACTCACTCTAGGAGCCCGACGACGCCTATTCCAGTGCAATAAATGCAATGTGCAGTTACTTCAAATGGAATCTTTACCTCCGGGTGGCTGCCATGATCAGGTAAAGTTCAATGGGCAACTTTTACGTGTGAAGTAACCCACGTTTAATCTTTGCATTCGGTCTCGCCCATATACTGTTTTCGCAACGGGTAATCGTTGACGATGCGGCGGCGTGGGCGACGGAGCTCGCGTACACATCCTCGATGAGTGACGACCATGCATAACAGGGGGAAGCACATGTCTCGCGCATCCCGTCCGGCATCAGAGGGAATAGGTTCCACTCTGGATTCCGAGCAAGCGGCGCCCGTCCACGTGACGGCGAGGGCGGCTTCGGCCCTCACGCCTCGTGAGCGCCAGGTCCTGAACGGAATCAAGGAAGGGAACAGCAACAGGATGGTGGCCAGGCTGCTCGGCATCTCCGAGCGCACGGTCAAAGTCCATCTGCACTCGATCTTCATCAAACTGGGTGCGGCGTCACGCACCGAAGCCGTCATCGAGGGAATAAGGAGCGGCTGCATCAACCTGCACTGACCACGGTATGAGGGGCCCCCGGCGAAAAGCGCCGGGGGCCCCTCATACCGTGGTGGGCCACATGCTTGTCGACACGTCGTCAGGTTCTCCGGCTCGTTGTCAGGTTCTCCGGCTCGTCGTCAGGACGCTTCGGCCGACATCTCGCGAGCGAGGGTGAGCACGAGCCGGGACGTGCTCTCCACCAGTTCCTTGTCGATGGGCGCACCGAACACGAGCACCCGGTAGTACAGCGGCCCGAGCAGCAGATCCACGAGGTGGTCGAGGTCCCGGTCGTCGACGACGAGGATCCCGTCGCGCGCGAGGAGATCGCGCAGACCGGCCCCGTCGCGTTCCCGCTGCTCCCGGAGGAACCCGTCCCGCAGCGACGCGGCCGTGTCGCCGTCCAGCTGTGCGTGACCGAGGAGGGCGTGCAACACCTGGCCGGCCGGTTCCGAGAAGAAGTCGGCCACCCGCTGGAGATGGGAGGTGAGGGCCTCCTCGGCGGCGCCGCTTTCGTCCGCGTGCCATTCCAGGGCCTCGCGGGCGTCGTCGGTGAGGGTGTCGAGGAGGATGTCGACCTTCGACTTCCACCAGCGGTAGATCGTCTGCTTGGCCACGCCCGCGCGCTGCGCGATGCCCTCGATGGTCAGGGCGGCGAATCCCCGCTCGACCAGGAGGTCGTCCGCCGCGTGCAGCACCGCGAGCCGGACGCTCTCACTGCGGCGTGGTCCGGTGCGGCTGATGACCGTGGTCTTCTCGCAGGCCGCCTGTGGTTTCCGCGTGGCGCTGATGGTTCCGTCAACCCTTCGTATCGTGTCCGTCGCTGTGATTCTGGCACAGCCGGTCCGCCGTGGACCGGTCGGCGGCTGACCCCGCTCAAGCGGTTTTCCTGCCGGTCCGTACCAGGCTGAGCAGGACACCGAGGGAGAGCGCGGCGACCACCGCGCTGAACGTCTCGCCGGCGGGGCGGAGGCTGGTCTCGCGGATCAGGACCCCCACGCCGATCGCGGGCACCGCCAGCATCGAGTAGAGGATGGCGAAGAAGGTGGAGACCGACGCGCCGCGGTGCTGGGGGGCGCTGCGCGTGGTGATGCCGCCGATGCCGTGACCGACGGCGACACCCGTCGCCAGTCCGTTGACCGTGGCCCCGACGAGCAGGGGAGCCAGGGTGCTGGTGGCCATCGCGGTGGCGATCAGACCGGCCGCGACGATCAGGCCGACGCAGGCCGCGGGCAGGGCGGTGCCGGGCTTGAGAGCACGGACGAGCAGCTGGCCGAAGGCGGTGCAGGCGAAGGCGATGAAGACCACGAGACCGGTCAGCGAATGGCTGGACTCGTGCAGCACCGTGCCCAGGAACAGGCCGGTCACCGCCGTCAGGACGCCGAGGACGGCGAAGCCCGCGCCGGCCGCCATCGCGGAGCGCAGGAAGTCCGACCGGATCTCGCCCGGGATGTGCAGTGGCTGGGGCTGGAGGGAGAAGCCGGACCGGTGGGCGGAACTCTCGCCGTTCACGAGGACGCCGAGGGCGGCCACGGCGGACAGGACGAGCATGACGATCCAGGGGGTCCGCAGCGGGGACGGCCCGACGTCCGCCAGGATGCCCGCCAGCAGCGTGCCGCACGCGAGGCCGCCCATGTTCGCGAACAGCGCGATGGTGGCGGGCTTGACGCGGCTGTGCTGCCCGAGCCGCTCGGCGAGGGAGGCCGTGGCGGCGCCGGTCACGAGGGCCGCGGAGAAACCGGAGACGACCCGGGCGACCAGCATGGCCGCGACATTCTCGGCCAGCAGGAAGATCACCGCGGCGCCCACGGAGAGCAGGGTGGCCGCGACCAGCACGGGCCGGCGCCCCACCTGGTCCGAGAGCCGGCCGAAGACCAGCAGCCCCAGGACGACGCCCAGCGCGTAGACGGCGAAGACCACGGTCACGGTGAAGGGCGTGAAGCCGAACTCGTCGCCGTACAGCGGGTAGAGCGGGGTGGGCGCCGTGGTGCCCGCCATGGTGGTCCAGAAGGCGAACGCCACGCTGAACACGGCGAGGCCGGTGCCAGGTGCCCTTTCTGGCACGCCGGTCCGGTCGACGGCGCCGACGGTCGAGTTACCCACTGAAGTGGCCTCTCGTGAGTGATGGAGTGTGCGGGAAGCAGCGGTGAGGAAGTCCATGACAAGACTTACCGTTGCGTCTACTCCCGAGACTAGACTAGTCGTCGCGTCTATTCAATGGGCGGGTCGACCGAGCGGTGGCGGGCGGCGGCGGGTCCGCCCCTCGTGGCGCGGCTGGCCGTCTGGTGATGGAACGGCCCTTGACCTGCAAAAATGCAGGTGGTGAGCCTGTCGTCAGGAGGGTCCCTGCGGTGCGGGCAATGTTCCAGAGGAAAATGCCAAAGCCCTTACCCCGGCCCTGCACTTTCCGTAGTCTCGGGATCACGCTTCCGGTGCGGCCGCGCGGGGATGAGTGGTCCGGCACGCGCCGAAGTCCCCTTCCCCGCCGCGTGATGGCGAAAGGAGACCGGTCATGGCTGTCGAGGCCGAGGTCCTCAACGAACTGCACCGGCTGCGTGCGCGCATGCCCCGGCTCACCGGGGCGCTCGCGGCCAGCGTCGACGGCCTGGTCCTCGCCCAGGACATGCCCGGCGTCCAGCCGGAGGGCCTCGCGGCGCTCACCGCGGCCGCCCTCGGCGTCGGCTACCGCATGGTGGACCTCACGGACCGCGGGGAGTTCCGCGAACTGCTCGTACGCGGCGCGGGCGGATACGTCGCCACCTACGCGGCCGGCCCCGCCGCCGTCCTCACCCTCCTCGCCGACGACCGGGCCAACGTCGGCCGGCTGCACCTGGAGGGGCGGCGCAGCGGCGCCCGCATCGCCGAGCTGATGGCGGCGCACCGGGCCGCCCCGGACGACGCCTCCCGGCCCCTCCTGCCCCGCCCGTCCTCCCCGGCCCCGCCCGTGCCCCAGGGGCGTGCCCTGGGAGCCCTGCCGGTGCGCATCCCCCGCCAGTTCCGCCCGCTCGGGGGCCCGGAACACGACGTCTGACCTTGGATCCGGCGCTCCCGGGCCCGTCCGTCGGTGACGGAGCGGGGGTCAGGTCACCGGCGTTCTGCCGGACACGTCACGTCGGCGGGCGCGGGCGCTCATCTCCCGCCGCCCTCCATCTCCGTACGACCGCGCCGCTGCCCGTGCCCGACGCGTCCCCGCCGGTGGCCGGCGGGCCGTTCCGGTCCGGTGCCGCCTCCCGCGCCGGACGCACCGGGCGCGCTGAATCCACCGGGGACGAGACGCGGTGGGGCGACGGTGGGAACGGCGGCCGTGGTGGGCGCGGCGGCCGTGGTGGGCGCGGCGGCCATGGTGGGCGTGGCGGGGGTGGTGGGCGTGGCGGGGGTGGTGGCGGGCTCGGGGGGTGACGGGCGGGTGACCGCCTCCTGCCGTGCCTCCGGTGGGTCCGCCGCCCTGGAGGGCGGCGCCGCGCGGCCCAGCACCCGGGTGTGCGGCATCAACGCGGCGCAGGCGGCGCACACTTCGCTCAGGGTCCACACCTGGCCGACGGCCGGGTCGTGGCGCAGCACCAGGACGACCGCGCCCGCGCAGGCGATCCGGATGCCCTCGTGGGACGCGCACCGCTGGCGACGGCACCAGCAGGCGGCGTCGGACCGCACCGAGGCCGCCCTGGCGTGAGCGGCGGCATGCGCCTCGGCGAAGCGGCGCAAGGCCGAGAGGTCGCGTGAGCGCGGCGGCATGGTGCACGCCGAGGAGCAGGTGACCGAGGCGGTACGGTCCCGGTGACCGACCACGCGGATCGTCCAGCAGCGCCCGGGACGACGGGCTGACGGGGCGTCAGGGTACATGAGAGCCAAGACCACATGTCCTTAGGGAGAGGCGGGACGGGGGAAAGGGCACTCCGGGCTGATTCCGGCACGGCGCACCGGAAGTGACCTCGTTCACAGCATGCCCGTGGCCCCGCGGACCATTCGCGCGGTGCTCCCTCTGGCCGACAGACCGCCGTCACCGGGGCCAACAGCGCATGAACGGCGCCCGCACACTCCGGGCGCGCACGCCCTCCGCGCGTCGGTCCCCGGTACCACCGGAGCCGGGGCACGGGTCCCGTGACGACAGGGTGCGCGTCGCGCCGCGGCCTCAAGAGGCTCAAGCCCCCGCGCCCCCTCCCGGGAGGCCCGGGCGCCGGCCCGCACCCGGAAAAGGCCGAGGGCCCGGAGGCGTGTCACCGCCTCCGGGCCCTCGTACCGTCGTGCTTACGCGCCGCTCTCGCGGAGCATGTCCTCACGCTCGACGATCTTCACACGCTCCCGGCCCTGCGGCTCGCCCAGCGCCTTCTCCGCGGCGTCCAGCTTGTACCAGCCCTCCCACGTGGTGAAGCGGACCTCGCGCTCGGCGAGGAACGCGTCCACGGCCTGCGGGTCGGGCGAGGACGGCGTGTGCAGACGGCCGTTGGCGTAGTCGTCCAGCAGGTTCGACACCGTCTCGTTGGCGTCGCCCTTGGTGTGGCCGATCAGACCGACCGGACCGCGCCGGATCCAGCCCGTGACGTACGTCGACTGGAGGTGGCCGCCGCTCTCCTCGATGACGCGGCCGCCCTCGTCCGGGACGGTGCCCGAGTCGATGTCCCAGGGCAGCTTGGGCAGCTTCTCGGACAGGTAGCCGACCGCGCGGTAGATCGCGGTGACGTCCCAGTCCTTGAACTCGCCGGTGCCCTTGACGTTGCCGGTGCCGTCGAGGGCGGTGCGCTCGGTGCGCAGGCCGACGACCTTGCCGTCCTCGCCGAGGATCTCCGAGGGAGACTCGAAGAAGTGCAGGAACAGCTTGTGCGGGCGGTCGCCGACGTCGCGGATCGCCCAGTTCTCCAGCGTCTTGGCGACCATGTCGGCCTGCTTGTTGCCGCGCCGGGTCGCGATCGAGCCGTCGTCGTAGTCGATGTCCTCGGGGTCGACGATGACCTCGATGTTGGGGGAGTGGTCCAGCTCCCGCAGCTCCATCGGGGAGAACTTCGCCTGCGCCGGGCCGCGGCGGCCGAAGACGTGGATCTCCAGCGCCTTGTTGGCCTTCAGGCCCTCGTAGACGTTCGGCGGGATCTCCGTCGGCAGCAGCTCGTCCGCGGTCTTGGCGAGGACGCGGGCCACGTCCAGGGCGACGTTGCCGACGCCGAGGACGGCGACCTTCTCGGCCTCCAGCGGCCAGGTGCGCGGCACGTCCGGGTGGCCGTCGTACCAGGACACGAAGTCGGCGGCGCCGTAGGAGCCGTCCAGCTCGATGCCCGGGATCGACAGCTCGCGGTCGGCCATCGCGCCGGTCGAGAAGACGACGGCGTCGTAGAAGGCGCGCAGGTCGTCCAGGTTGAGGTCGGTCGGGTAGTCGACGTTGCCGAACAGGCGGATCTGCGGCTTGTCGAGGACCTGGTGCAGGGCGGTGATGATGCCCTTGATCCGGGGGTGGTCGGGGGCCACGCCGTAACGGATCAGGCCGAACGGGGCCGGCATGCGCTCGAAGAGGTCGATGGACACACCGGGGTCGGCGGCCACATCGGACTTGAGCAGCGCGTCGGCGGCGTAGATCCCGGCGGGGCCGGCTCCGACAATGGCTACCCGCAGGGGGCGGGGCATGATTGAGGTTCCCTTCGAGCGGCGACAGATCGACTCGACGGGAAGCCTAAACTAAGGCAAACCTAACTCGGTACGGGGGTCCAGTCTATGAGCTCATAAGCGTGATTTATGAGTGGGTGGGCGTTCTTGGTGAGACGCCCGGCCAGGGCTCTGAGCAGGCGTTTCGCGGGCCGCGCCCCCAGCCCCCCACCCCCCCGCCTCCCAGGCCACCCCGCCGGCCGCTCACCCAGGGAGTGGGCGGGTGAGCAGCAGGGCGATGTCGTCGGGGCGGTCCACGGCCTGCCGGGCCGTCGCGGTCAGCCGGCCGGCGATGTCCGCCAGGGGCCGCTCCGCCGGGGCGCCGGCCGCGGCCAGGGCGGTGCGCAGCGCGGTGATGCCCTCGTCGATGTCGTGGCCGGGCCGTTCGACCAGCCCGTCCGTGTACAGCGCGAGGACCGAGCCCGGCTCCAGGCACAGCTCCGCGACCGGGTAGTGGGCGTGTCCGTCGACCCCGAGCACGACCCCGCCCGGCAGCTCCACCTCCTCGGTACGTCCGTCGGGGTGACGCAGCAGCGGCGGCAGGTGCCCGGCGTTGACCACCCGGGCCACGCCGGTCGCCGGGTCCAGGCGGACGTAGCAGCAGCTGGCGAACAGGCCGGGGTCGAGGTCGATGAGCAGGTGGTTCGTACCGGCCATGACCTCTCTGGGGGGCCGGTCGCCGAGCGCGAACGCCCGCACCGCGCTGCGCAGCTGGCCCATGGTCGCCGCGGCCTGCACACCGTGCCCCTGGACGTCTCCTATGACCAGGGCCAGGCCGTCCCCGGCCTCCACGACGTCGTACCAGTCGCCGCCCACCTCCATGCCCTCGGTGCCGGGCAGGTAGTGGCCGGCGGTCTCCACGCGCGCGTGCCGCGACAGCCGCCGGGGGAGGAGAGCCCGCTGGAGGCCGCGGGCGAGGGCGGCCTCGGTGTCGTAGCGCTGGGCCTTCTCCATCGCGTGGGCGATCAGGCCGGCCAGCGCGGTCAGCACCGTGCGCTCCTCGGAGCCGAAGCTGCGCGGCCGGTCGAAGCCGAGGATGCACGAGCCGACCGGGCGGCCGGAGGCGATCAGCGGCAGGAAGGCGCGGGCGCCCTCGGTCGCGTCCAGCGCGAGGCCCGGGTAGGCGGCCGCGAGCTGCTGCATCGAGTCGAAGAAGAGCGGACGGCCGGTGGTGAGCGTCTCCACGCCGGGCATCCGCTCGTCCAGGCCCACGCCCTCGAACGGTTCCAGGAAGCCCTTGGGGAAGCCGGTCTCCCACGCCAGGTACAGGTGTCGGTCCTGGAGCAGGTAGATGGCCAGCCGGCGGCCGCCGAACGCGGGCATCAGCTCCTGCACGACCACCGCCGACACCTGGCGGGCGGTCACCGCCTCCGTCAGCGCGATGGCCAGGACGATCGGGCGGTACAGCGGGGCGGTGGACGCCGCGTCGTCCGGGGCGGGGGGCCCGGTCGGTGTGTCGGGTGCCGCGTCAGCCGCCGGGTCGGGTGCCGCGTCAGCCGCCGGGTCGGGTGCCGCGGCGGCCGCCGGGTCTGGCGCCAGGTCGTCCGCCGGGGCGTCCTCCGTGTGCGGCGCGGGCCGGCCGGGGGCGTGGGTCACGCGGTGGGCGGGCACGGCGGTGCAGGTGAGGAGGTCCGGGCCGGGGTGGACGGCCATGCTCAGCCAGTCGCCCTCGTAGGAGCGCGGTACGGATCCCGGGCCGCCGGCGCCGGGCCCCGGCCGGCGGACGTGGAAGTGCACCGGCTCCGGCGACAGCAGGGCGCCGCGCAGATGGTCCTCGTAGTCGGGCCGGTTCAGCCAGGGCAGCGCCTCCCACAGCGGCCGGCCGAGCAGCCGCGAGCGCTCCGCGCCCAGCAGGTGGGCCGCGCGGGGATTGGCGTAGACGACCAGGCCGAGCCGGTCCAGGCAGAACACCCCCTCCGGCAACAGATCGGCGGCTCCGTCCGCGAGGGCGCCGGGCCCCTGGTCGAGGAGGACACCGGTGACCGGGGCCGACGCGGCCGTACCGGGCACCCACAGCTCCAGCAGGCGCAGCCCCCCGTCCGCGGTGCGGATGCGGACCGGACGGGGCGGCGGCCTCCCCTGGGCGGTCTCGCGCAGCAGGGCGGGGAGCCGGCGGGCGTCCGTGACGTCGACGGCCCGGGTCAGCGCCTCCAGCGTGTGCGGCCGTTCCCCGGGGGAGAGCCCGAGCAGGGCCCGGGCGGGGTCGTCGGCGGTGACGGCGCCGGTCGCCGGGTCCCACGCCAGATGCCCGACCCGGCCGGGCGGCGGCCCCGCGGGCGGGGGACGGACACACAGCGGGTCGGCGTCCCAGGTGACGCCCCCGCCCGCCGCCTCGTGCCGCAGCAGCGCTGCCGCGAGGCCGCCCGCCACCCGCTTCAGCCGCTCGCGCGGCTCCAGCACCTCCCAGACGTCGGCGGTCGCGGCCCCGAGCACGGTCAGCACCCCGAAGGCCCGCCCGTCGGCCGCGACGGGCACGTTGAACGAGCTGAACTGGAAGGGCAGTCCGGCCGCGAACTGCGGGTAGCGGCGCATGGTCTCGGCGGCGTTCGCCAGGACCACCGGAACGCCCAGGCGGTGCGCGTCGCCCACCGGGAACGGCCGGTCCACGTGCACCCCCCACCAGGGCCGGAACAGCGGCCCCGGCAGCCCCGCGAGCACCGCGAGCCGCAACAGGCCGGGCGTACGGGAGCAGAGGTACACGCCCCCGGTACGGCCACCCGCCGCACGCACCGCGTCCGCCGTGGCCCCGGCCAGTGTCCCGGTCACATCCCGCTCGTCCTCGGCGCTCCCAGTCATCGGTCCCACCTCGTCCGTGCGCCGCCCGACGGGCGACACAGCAAGAATGCGCCACACCGGCTGCAGTGCGCATCCGCGCGGCGCCCGCATGCCACCCGCATGCCATCCCCGGGCCCCCGCAGGCATGCCGGTGGAAGTGAGCGCGACCGGAGCCGGAGCCGCCGGAGCCGCCGGAGCCGCCCGGGGAGCCGCCCGCCGGGCGAAGGCCGGCCACGCCGGGGCGGCCTCGGGCGGAGCCGGTCCCGCCGAACGCCGGCCCCGCCAGCCTCGGGCGGAGCCGGTCCCGCCGAGAGCCGCCCCCGTCAGCCTCGGGCGGAGCCGGCCCCGCCGAGAGCCGGTCCCGCCGCCCCCGCCCCCCGCATCGCCCGCGCGTGGGCGAGGAACGCGGCCAGTCCCACCTCGAAGGCCCGGTCCGCGCGGCCTTCGCCCACCGCGGCCAGGGCCCGGGCCAGTCGCGGTGTCGGGGTGCGTTCCGTGAGCTCCCACATCGTCTCGGGTGCGGCGAGGTCGAGTGCGGAGCCCAGGACCAGGTTCTCCAGGGCGATGACCAGCGGCATCACCTCGGCGGTGCCGAATCCGGCGTCCAGCAGCAGGGTCACCGCCCGCTCGTACTGCTCCAGCACCCGGGGCGCCCGGACGGGCGACGTCATCAGCAGCGGGATGGTCCGCGGGTGCGCGGCGAACGCGGCGCGGTAGGAGCGCGCCCAGGCCTCCAGCGCGGCGTCCCACGGCGCCAGGTCCAGTGTCCCGGGGTCGATCGCGGACGCCACCCGCTCCCGCAGCAGTTCCACGATGCCGTCCCGGCCGTCGACGTGGTGGTACACCGAGCCGGTCTGCGCCCCGAGCCGCCGCGCGATCTGAGGGACGCTGAAGTCGCCCTGTTCGTCGATCAGTTGCAGCGCGGTGGTGGTGATGCGCTCGCGATCGAGGAGCGGTGTGCGCGGCCGTCCCATGGTCGGTGGCCCCCCTGAGGTCTTCCCGGATGCCCAACGGAAGGTTACATTGCGGAAACCGAAAGCCTTTAGGTTTACGGGTCCCGGCGCACGCCACCCCCGGTGCGCGGGGATCCCCGGCGCGATCCCGCACGCCGTGGTCCGGGCCTCGCCCGGACCGTGAACCCGGCCGCCCGCACGCCCGGGACCCCCTCCCGTCCGCCGCTCGAAGGGCTTCCCCATGTCCGTGACCACCCCCGACCCCGCCGAGGCGAGAGCCGGCTCCGCCCCGGCGGGCCTGCGCACAGGCACCCTCGGCACCGCCGACATCGCCTTCTTCGTCGTCTCGGCCGCCGCCCCGCTGACCGTCATGGCCGGCGTGGCCCCGCTCGCGATCCTCCTCGGCGGCGTCGGCGCACCCGTCGGCTACCTCCTCGCGGGCCTCACCCTCGCCGTCTTCGCCGTCGGCTTCACCACGATGAGCCGGCACGTCACCAGCGGCGGCGCCTTCTACGCGTACATCACCCGCGGCCTCGGCCGCCCCGCCGGCGTCGGCGCCGCGCTCCTCGCCCTGATCGGCTACAACGGCATGGAGATCGGCGTCTACGGCCTCCTCGCCACCGCCACCCAGGACACGGTGCACGCCCTCTTCGGCGCCGACGTGCCCTGGCTGCCCGTCTCCCTGGCCGGCCTGCTGCTCATCGGCTGGGGCGGCTACCGCTCCATCGACTTCGGCGCGAAGGTCCTCGGCGTCCTGCTCGTCGCCGAGACCGGCATCCTCGTCCTGCTCGCGGCGGGCGTCCTGATCGAGGGCGGGGCCGACGGGCTGTCGGTGACCTCCCTGGCCCCCGACCACGTCCTGGTCCCCGGCACCGCCGCCGTCCTCGCCTTCGCGTTCGCCGCGTTCACCGGCTTCGAGTCGACCGTCATCTACCGCCGCGAGGCCCGCGACCCGCAGCGCACCGTGCCGCGCGCCACCTACTGCGCCGTCGCCTTCCTCGGCCTCTTCTACGCGTTCGTCGTCTGGATCGCCATCCAGGCCTTCGGCGACGACAAGGTCCTCGCGGCCGCCGCCGACGACCCGGCCGGCCTGTTCTTCACCGCCATCAGCACCTACGTCGGCGACTGGGCGGCCGACCTGATGCACGTCCTCATCGTCACCAGCGTCCTCGCCTCCCTCCTCGCCTTCCACAACGCCATCAACCGCTACGGCCTCGCCCTCGCGGAGGAGGGAGTGCTGCCCCGCGCCCTGGGCCGCGTCCACCCCCGCCACCGCTCCCCGTACGTCGCCGGCCTCGCCCAGACCGTCCTCGGCGCCGTGGTCGTCCTCGCCTTCTGGGCGGCCGGAGCCGACCCGTACGGGCAGCTCCTGCTCTACGTCAACACGCCGGGGATGATCGGCCTGCTGCTGTTGCAGCTCCTCGCCGCGATCGCCGTGCCCTGCTACTTCCGCCGGGTCCGCCACCAGGAGGGCGCGCTGCGCACCCTCGTGGCGCCGATCACCGCGAGCCTCCTGCTGGCCGCCGCGATCGCCCTCGTCGTCGGCCACATCGACCTGTTCACCGGCGCGTCCTCGACGGTGAACACCGTGCTGGTCGCCATGGCGCCGGTCGTCTTCGCCGCCGGCCTCCTCCTCGCCCGGTGGCTGCGCCGCGCACGACCGGAGGTGTACGCCCGCTTCGGCTCGGACCGGGCCGACCCCACCGCATCCGACCCCACCGCACCCGACCCGTCCGCAGCGCCTCCCGCGTGACCGAATCCGGCACCTCACCGAACCAGCCCCAGTAAGGGAGTCCCCTCATGCCCACCGCCGACCTGATCGTGACCGGAGCCCGGGTCCACACCCTCGACCCCGCCCGGCCGACGGCCACCGCCGTCGCCGTACGCGACGGGATCATCGCCGCCGTGGGGGAGGAGGACGACGTACGCGACTGGCGCGGGCCGGGCACCGAGGTCGTACGGCTCGACGGCGCGCACCTCGTGCCCGGGCTGGTGGACGCCCACAGCCACCCCGTCTGGGGCCTGGAGATGGCGACCGGCACCGACCTGTCGGCCGTGACGGACCTGGCCGGACTGCGCGCCGCGCTGGCGTCCGCCGAGCGCGTCGACGGCTGGGTGCTCGGGTACGGCCTGGACCACAACGCCTTCGAGGGCCGGCCCGTCGACCGCGCCCTCGTCGAGGACGTGCTCGCCGGATCGCCCGCCTTCCTGCGCCTGTACGACGGCCACTCCGCCCTCGTCGACGGCAAGGCGCTCGCCGCCGCCGGCGTCACCGGGCCGCGCCACTTCGACCAGCGCTCGGAAGTGGTGTGCGACGCCGGGGGACGGCCCACCGGGCACCTCGTCGAGCACGCGGCGATGGACCTGGTGGTGGCCGTCGCGCCCCGCCCGTCGCACGCGGCCCGCCGCGCCCGGCTGCTCGACCTGCTGGCGGAGATGGCGGCGACCGGGCTCACCGGGGCCCATGTGATGGACGGCGGCGACATCGACCTGGTGACCTCCGTGGCGCGGGAGACGGTCCTGCCGCTGCGGCTGCGGTTCGCGCCCTGGTGCATGCCGGGCGCGGACGCCGACGACCTCGCGGAACTCGTCGCGGCCCAGGACCTGAACGGCCGGCACTGGAGGGTCGGCGGGGTGAAGTTCTTCATGGACGGCACCGTCGAGGGCGGCACCGCCTGGCTGGAGCACGCCGACTGCCACGGCCAGGGCACGGACGCCTTCTGGCCGGACCCGGAGGGCTACGCCGCCGCCGTGCGCACGCTCGACGCGGCCGGTGTGCGGACCGCCACGCACGCCATCGGGGACGCGGCCGTCCGTCACGTCCTGGACACCGTGGCCGCCCTCGGACCGGGCGCCCGGGGCAGGCACCGCATCGAGCACATCGAGACGGCACCGGACGAGCTGCTGCCCCGGTTCGCGCAGGCCGGGGTGGCCGCGTCGATGCAGCCCCCGCACACCGCCTACACCCGCCCCGACGGCAGCGACGAGTGGTCCCGCCGGCTCGGCGCCGCACGCGCCGCGCACGCCTGGCGCCTGCGCGACCTGCGCGACGCGGGCGCCACCCTCGCCCTCGGCTCGGACTGGCCCATCGCCCACCACGACGTCCGCGCGGTCCTGGCGACGGCCCGCAGCCCCCGGGGCGCGGCCTCCCGGCGGCCGGGCCTGACCGGCCTCGAAGCGCTGGAGGGGTGCACCACGCACGCGGCCCGCGCGGCGGGCGAGTCCGACGTCGCGGGCCGGATCGCGCCCGGTTTCCGCGCCGACCTCACGGCCTTCGCGCTGGACCCGGTCGAGGCCCCCGCGGACGAACTGGCCGAGGCGCCGGTCCGGCTGACGGTGACCGGTGGTCACGTGGTGCACCGGGAGGCCTGAGGTGCACCGGGAGGCCTGAGGTGCATCGGCGGGCCTGAGGCGCACCGGCGGGCCTGAGGCGCACCGGCGGGCCTGAGGCGCACCGGCAGGCCTGAGCTGACGGGCGATCAGACCGCCCCGCCGGGATCGAGGAGGATCTTCCCGGCGGCGGGGTAACCGCCCGTCATGGGCGAGATACTGGTCGGCACCTGCTCGTGGACGGACCGG
The DNA here is from genome assembly GCF_042731035.1 of Streptomyces sp. NPDC059895. Classification (NCBI taxonomy): domain Bacteria; kingdom Bacillati; phylum Actinomycetota; class Actinomycetes; order Kitasatosporales; family Streptomycetaceae; genus Streptomyces; species Streptomyces sp. NPDC059895. The sequence continues at coordinate 72,544 of NZ_JBHWKO010000016.1, read as the reverse complement.
GCGCTCGTCGGCAGCGGCTGGTACCCGCCGGGACGGCGGGACGCGGAGGGCCGGTTGCGGCACTACGCCGAGCGCTTCCCGGTCGTCGAGGCGGACTCGACGTACTACGGCCTGCCGAACGAGCGCACCAGCCGGCTGTGGGCCGAGCGCACACCCGAGGACTTCGTGTTCGACGTGAAGGCCTTCTCCCTGCTCACCGGCCACCCCACCCGGCCCGCCGCCCTGCCGCCCGGGCTGCCCGGGGACGTCCGCTCCCCGAAGGCGCTGGACGAGGTGTGGCGCCGGTTCACCGACGGCGTCGAGCCGCTGCGCGAGGCGGGGCGGCTGGGCGCGGTCCTCTTCCAGTTCCCGCCGTGGCTGCGACCGGGGGCGCGGGCCGGCGCCGTCCTCGCGGACTGCGCCGAGCGCACCGCCGGGTGGCCGGTCTGCGTGGAGTTCCGGCATCCGGACTGGTGGCGCGGCCCGCGGGAGCGTACGACCGCCGAGGCGCTGCGGTCGTACGGGTTCGCCGCCGTCGCCGTGGACATGGAGCCGTCGCTGCCGTCCGCGGTCCCCCCGGTCACGCCCGTCACCTCGCCGCGGCTGGCGGTCGTGCGCCTCCACGGCCGCAGCCCGGCCTGGGGGACCGGCAGCAAGGAGGACCGCTTCCGCCACGAGTACACCGACGGCGAACTGCGCGAGTGGCTGCCCCGGGTGCGCGCGCTGGCCGGGCGGGCCGAGCGGGTGCACGTGCTGTTCAACAACTGCTGCGCCGACGCCGCCGTCCGGGCCGCCACGAGGATGCGTGCCCTCCTCGACGACTGACGGCGGTCCGGCGGTCCGGCGGTCCGGCGGCCCGGCAAAGCGTGAAGTGGCGGGGGTGCGGCGGCGCGGCGATACGCGGGATGCGGGTGCGGTGGCGCGTCAGGCGGTCGCCTTCAGGGTGCTCTTGGCCAGCTCGAACGCCGGCAGCATCTCCTCGTGCTCCTCGGTGTCCATGCCGCCGAGGTGCAGCACGACCGGGCCGTCGGCCGTGGTCACCGCGAGGGCGCGCTCCTTCTTCGTCTCCTCCAGCGCCTCGCTCGTGGTGACGTACTCCACCTCCGCGCCGTCGAGGCCGCCCACCTCGAAGGAGCGGTACTCCGCCCCGCTCGCCCCGCTCTCCGCGGCGACGAACTGCTCCAGCACGGCGCGCGCGCCGGCGTCGCCCGGCTCGCCGGTCCACACGCGCAGGAAGCCGATGTTCCCCGCGGGCTTGGCGTCGACCTCGCAGACCATGGTGACGGGACCCTGGCGCAGCAGCGCGTCGGCGAGTTCGTCGGCGAGTTCGTCGGTCGGTTCGTCGCCGGTGTCGCTCTTCTGCGCGGCCGCGTCGACGGCCTCGGCCGTCCAGGACTCGGCGACATCGAAGGTGACGGGCAGCTCGCACGCGGACCCGTCGGCGCCGATGCTGCCACCGCGGGCCGCGGCGCCGGCCGTCTGCGCCGTCTCCGCCGTGGCCTTCCCCGGCGACGCCTCCGCGCCGCGTCCCGCCTCCCCGCACCCTGTCGCCACACCCGTCAGCAGAGCCGCCGCCGCCAGACCCCGCCCCACGTTCCCCACCCCGAAGCGCACCGCTGTCCCTCCTCGTGTCTCCGGTACCTGTCGCGGTACCGGCGGAGCACTGTAACCGAGGCCGGCGTCGCACACCTGCGCGCCCGGTACCGGCAACGACCCGCAAGACCAGCACCGGGAATGCCCGGCACCCGGGAATGCCCCGCCACCCGGGAATGTCCCGCCCCCGTCCGCGGTTGTAGGCCCTGTCTGGCATGCACCACTCAATGAGGCACCACTCGATGAGGCAGGGTGCGATGCCGGTGGAAGGAGATCCCCATGGCACGCAGCACGGCGCGCCCCGTCGTCACCCTCAGGTCCACGGCGGGCACCGGTGTCACCTACGTGACGCGCAAGAACCGTCTCCACGACCCGGACCGGATGGTCCTGCGCAAGTACGACGCCGTGGCCGGGCGGCACGTCGACTTCCGCGAGGAGCGATGAACCCGGCGTACGACCCCAGGAGGCAGTCATGAAGGTGCGCGGATCCCTGCGCTCACTGAAGTCCAGGCCCGGCGCCCAGGTGGTGCGCCGCAAGGGGGTGACCTTCGTCATCAACAAGAGGGAGCCCCGCTTCAAGGCCCGCCAGGGCTGAGCGGCCCCGACCGGCCCGGTGGGTTCGACCGGCCCGGTGGGTTCGACCGGCCCGGTGGGTTCGACCGGCCCGGTGGGCCCGGCCCCGTGCGAGGGCCGGGCCCACCGGCATGCCCGTCACCCGCCCTCCACGCCCACCGGGCGGACCGGCCGCTGCCGTCCTACGGTGGGGGAGTGGCCGGGCTCCCCCGAGAACCCGTCCGCTCCCGGCCGGCGCCGACTTCCCCCATCGTCCGATCCGGCCGGGACCCCTCCGCCCTCGCCACCCCGCACCGGCGCCTCGGCGCGCGTGGACAGCGGACTGCCGGCCGGCAGGAAGAACAGGGCGCAGAGGGCCAGTGTCCCCGCCTCCCGGTTCTCCGCCCTGTGCACGCCCTGCGGGCCCACCGGCTCCACGATGGTCTCCCCGGCCCGGGTGACGCACTCGGAGCCGTCCGCCAGGGTCCGGGTGAGCGTCCCGGCGGTCACCACGGCGACGACCCGTCCCTCGTGGTAGTGCCACGGCAGCTCACCGCCCGGCGGGATCTCGTACCGCGCCACGACGACCCGGGTGCGCTCCGGCACGGAGAGGGCGAGCCGCTCGGTGAGGAGGCCGTCGGCCAGCAGGGCCGGTACGGGGTCGGCGGCGGGAGCGGCCGCCACGGGCGACGGCTCGCTCACGAGGCCCGCCTCGGTAACGGGGCCGGTGTCTTGGTCTGCCGTTCGATGCGTTGCACGCGGTGAGATTATCCGACCTATGTTGACGAGGTGTGACGGGCCGTCAGAGGCCCGTGGTGTCCCGGCGGCAACCGGTCCGGGAGCTGGTCCGGGAGCTGGTCCGGGAGCCGGCGTCGTGATGGTCTTCTGAGAGTTCTCTGTGAATTTCCGGTGCGGTTGAACATTCCCGGGACGGGCTCCGTACAGGGCCGGGGGATTCTCAGGTCCGACCGCCGCCGAGAGGTTTTGGAGCACTCCGTGGGACACAACAGGCGCAGACGCCCGACGGGCGGCCGGCGCGCGACCTTCTCCGCGGTCGCGTTGATGCTGGGCGGCGGAGGGCTGATGGCGGCGAACGTCTACGCCTCCGCCACCGAGGACGGCGCCGACGGGCCCTGGACGTCGGGCTCGGTCACCATCGACTGCCCCGACGTCGGCAGCCGGCTGACCGATGTGCCGGACGAGGCCGCGCCTGAGGTCGACCGCGAACTCGCCGTGCTGGACGAGCAGATCGCCGCCGCCTACCGCGGACTGCAGGAGTCGGCACAGGCCGTGCGCGAGGACGTCGGCTTCGCGGACGACGCGGTGATGAACCCGCTGAAGGAGAAGCGCGGCGCCACGATCGAGCGCATCGCGGTCGCCGTCGACCGCGTCGGCGACCGCCCGGAGGGCCTGGCGGACCTGGCCGCCTGCAGCCTGCGCACCGCCGACGACCAGGCGGGCGAGAGCGGGCGGGACCAGGACGGCCAGGACGGCGGCCAGGACGACGGCCGAGACGGCCAGGACGACGGCCGGGCGGACGAGGGCGGTCAGCAGGGCGAGGACGGTCAGGAAGGCGAGGAGGGCCAGGAAGGCGAGGAGGGCCAGGAAGGCGAGGAGGGCCAGGAAGGCGAGGAAGGTCAGCAGGGCGAGGAAGGTCAGCAGGGCGAGGACCGTCAGGAAGGCAACGGCGGCCAGGCCGGGAACGGCCCCGTGGCCGCCGACTACGTGGACATCACCACCGTCCAGCCCGCGCGGGAGACCCCGCCCGCGACCGCCGACGCCTCCCGCGGCACCTTCACCACCAGCTGCGGAGTCAACTCCAACGGCCTGTTCAACTCCGACAACGTGATCGTCGCCCCGGGCGTCACCAACGGCGCCCACCACTTCCACGACTACGTCGGCAACCAGTCCAACGACGCCTTCGCCTCGGACGAGGACCTCGCGAACGCGGAGACCAGCTGCGTCGACCAGGGCGACAGGTCTTCGTACTTCTGGCCCGTCCTGCGTCTGCAGAACGGCACCGAGGAGCAGGACGCCGACGCGCCCGGCGGCGGCATCGAGGGCAACGCCGGTGAGATCGTCACACCCAAGGAGGTCACCATGACCTTCGTGGGGAACCCGCGCGCCGAGGTCACCGCCATGCCGCGGCTGCTGCGGATCATCACCGGCGACGCCAAGGCGTTCGTCAACGGCACGGCCAACGCCAACGCGTCCTGGAGCTGCACCGGCTTCGAGGACCGGCAGCTCGAGGACAAGTACCCGCTCTGCCCCGCGGGCAGCGACGTCGTGCGCAGCTTCCGCTTCCAGAGCTGCTGGGACGGCGACAACATCGACAGCGCGAACCACCGCACCCATGTGGCCTTCACCGCCGCCGACGGGGGCTGCCCGGCCGGCTTCCGGGCCGTCCCGCAGCTCGTGCAACGGATCGTCTACGACGTCGACGCGCCCAGCCTCCAGGACGGCGGTCGCACCACTCCGCTGTTCGCGGTGGACTCCTTCCCCGAGCAGCTGCACAAGCCGGTCACCGACCACGGCGACTTCGTCAACGTCTTCGACGAGGACCTGATGGGCCAGATGGTCGACTGCATCAACGAGGGCCGCACCTGCGGCGCCGGATCCGGCGGCGACGACAGCGGCGGCGACGGGGCCGGCGACGGAGGTGACACCGGCGGCGACACCGGGGGCGACGACGGCGGTGGCAACGACGCTGGCGGCGACCAGGGTCAGGACACGGGCCAGGACGACGGCCAGGACCAGGACCAGGACCAGGACGACGATCAGGGCGGAGACCAGGATCAGGGCGGCCAGGACCAGGACGAGCCCGCCGCCGGCGACACGGATTCCGCCGGCACCCCCGGCACCACGGAGCCCCGCGTCGACACCGCGCCGACCACCAAGTCGACCCGAGCGGCGGCCACGCCCGCCCCGGCCGGCGGCTCCGACGGCGGCTCGGACACGGGCTCCCGGGGCGACGCCGGTGCCGCCGCCACGGCCCCGGCGCAGACCACGCCCCCGGCCGACGCGGGCGACACCCCCGTCGTCCCCGCACCCCAGGCCCAGGGCGGCCTGGCCGACACCGGCGCCGACCTGTGGCCCGCGGCCGCCGGAGCCCTGCTGGTGATCGGCGGCTTCGTCCTCCTGCGTCGTACCGCCAGGCGTCCGTACTGACCCCGGGGGGCGACCCCGGCGGCGCCCCCCCCGGGACCGGCCCCCGGCACCAGCCCACCGGCACGGCCCCCGCCGAGGTCTCCTCGCGCGGCAGCGGGCACGTTCGGGTGCTCCCGGGCGTCATGAGCCGCACCGCCACCGGACCGCGCGGTATATGTCGCTCGGAGCGACCGCCCGGGCCGCTCCGGGCGACACCGGCCCCTGGAGCGGGAGCCGGGGCCGCCGCCACGCGACCAGGGGAGCGCCATGGACCACACGGAGTACGGCTACGACCTCGGCACCCACGGCCGGCCCGTCACCACCTCGTCCCCCGAGGCGCAGATCTGGTTCGACCGCGGCCTGGTCTGGTCGTACGGCTTCCACCACGAGGAGGCCGTCGCCTGCTTCGAGAACGCCGTCCGCGCCGACCCCGACTGCGCGATGGCGTACTGGGGCATCGCGTACGCCCTCGGACCCAACTACAACAAGCCCTGGGAGTTCTTCGACGAGCAGGACCTGATCAGGACAGTGGCGCGCACCCACGAGGCGGTCGAGCGCGCCCACGAGAAGGCCACCCGCGCCACCCCCGTCGAACAGGCCCTGATCGGCGCCCTGCGCGCCCGCTACCCGCAGGAGCGGCCCGTGACGGACTGCTCGGTGTGGAACGCCCCCTACGCCGACGCCATGCGCGCCGTCCACGCACTGGCCCCCGACGACCTCGACGTCGCCGCCCTGTACGCCGACGCCCTGATGAACCTGACGCCCTGGCAGCTGTGGGACCTGCGCACGGGCGAACCCGCCGAGGGCGCCCGCACCCGGGAGGCCGAGGCGGTGCTCGACCGCGCGCTCGCCACCACGGCCGGCGCCGGCCACCCCGGCGTCCTGCACTTCTACATCCACCTGCTGGAGATGTCACCGGCCCCCGAGCGGGCCCTGCCGGTCGCCGACCGGCTGCGCGACCTGGTGCCCGACGCCGGACACCTCCAGCACATGCCCTCCCACCTGGAAGTGCTGTGCGGCGACTACCGGACCGTCGTGTCCGACAACACGCGGGCGATCGCCGCCGACGAGAAGTACCGGGCGCGGGCCGGGGCGATGAACTTCTACACGCTCTACCGGGCCCACAACCACCACTTCAAGATTTACGGCGCGATGTTCCTCGGCCAGGCGCACGTGGCCCTGGAGGCCGCCGACCGGCTGGAGGAGGCGCTGCCGGAGGAACTGCTGAGGGTGGAGAGCCCGCCCATGGCGGACTGGCTGGAGGCGTTCCTCGCCATGCGGGTGCACGTACTGATCCGCTTCGGCCGCTGGGCCGACATCCTGGACCTGCCCGCGCCCGCCGACCCCGGGCTGTACAGCATGACGACCGCCATGCGGCACTACGCCCGCGGCGTCGCGCTCTCCGCGACCGGCCGGATCCCCGAGGCCGAGGCCGAACGCAGCCTGTTCCACGACGCCGCCGCCCGGGTCCCCGAGACCCGGATGCTGTTCAACAACACCTGCGCCGACATCCTCGCCATCGCCTCCGCGATGCTCGACGGCGAACTGGAGTACCGCGCGGGCCGGCACGACGCCGCCTTCGCGGCCCTGGAACGGTCGATCGCCCTGGACGACGGCCTGCCCTACGACGAACCGTGGGGCTGGATGCAGCCCACCCGGCACGCCTACGGCGCCCTCCTGCTGGAGCAGGGCCGCGTCGAGGAGGCCGAGGCGGTCTACCGCGCCGACCTGGGCCTCGATGACACGCTGCCGCGCCCCTCCCAGCACCCCGGCAACGTCTGGTCGCTGCACGGACTGCACGAGTGCCTCGTGCGGCTCGGGAAGGACGGCGAGGCCCGGATCGTCGCCCAGCAGCTGAAGTTGGCGGCCGCGCTGGCGGACGTACCCGTCACGGCCTCCTGCTTCTGCCGCCTGGAGACCACCACCGGGGCCCCCGGCGCGCCCGGCTGCTGCGGCATGGACAATTGACCTACCGGCCGCCCGGGATGCCGAGCGGCCCCGCCGTCATGGTCATGGACACACCGGGCCCGCACGGCCCGCGACGGCGGGAGGACGACGGCGCTGTCCACGCGGAAACAGGGGGACCTCGCACGATGGCGGGCGCGAACTGCACGAGGGCGGGCGCAGGGTGAACGAGACGGAGACGACCACGACGAGAACCGGCGGTCGGGACCGGCCGTACGGCGGGATCGGCCGCGCCCGGGGCTGGGCACGGCTCGCCCTGCTGCTGGTCGCCGGCTGCGCCGCCGTCGTGGGAGCGGGGGCCGGATCCGGTGGCTGGCTGGTCCTGCTCGTCGGACTCGCCGGACTCGGGCTGGCCGGGGCGGGCGTGTGGTGGATGCTCGCGCACCGCGGCTGGGCCCGCCTCCTGGGCGGCCTGCTGGCCGTCGCCGCGCCCGTCGGCGTCCTGGTGCTGTACGCGGCGTCGGGGCTGTGGGTGGTGGCCGTCGGCGCGGTCTCGCTGTGGGCGGCCGCCCTCGCCTCCGCCCGGGCCGCGCTGCGCGGCCTGCGCCGGCCGCGCGGCCCGCACACCCGCCGGACGCCGCCGCCCCGGCAACCGGTGCTGATCATGAACGTGCGGTCGGGCGGCGGCAAGGTCGAGCGGTTCGGCCTCGTCCAGCGCGCCCAGGCACTGGGCGCCCGGGTGATCCTGCTCGGCCCGGACACCTGGGACGACCCCGTTCAGGTGGCCCGGCAGGCCGTGACCGACGGCGCCGACCTGCTGGGCGTCGCCGGCGGCGACGGCACCCAGGCGCTCGTCGCGGGGGTGGCGGCGGAGCACGGCCTGCCCTTCCTGGTGGTCGCCGCCGGCACCCGCAACCACTTCGCCATGGACCTCGGCCTGGACCGCACCGACCCCGTGCGCAGCCTCGACGCCCTCACCCACGGCGTGGAACTCCGCGTCGACCTCGGCGACGTCAACGGGCGGCCCTTCGTCAACACCGTGTCCTTCGGGGCGTACGCGGAGGTCGTGCAGAGCCCGGAGTACCGCGACGCCAAGGCCGCCACCTTCCTCGAGCACCTGCCCGACCTGCTGACCGGCAACGGCGGCGCGACCCTCGACGTCCGCGCGGACGACGCCCACCTCCACGCTCCGCAGGCCGTGCTGATCAGCAACAACGCCTACGCCCGCGCCGATCCGCTCGGCGGGGGCCGCCGCCCCCGCCTGGACGCCGGTCTGCTGGGCGTGATCGGCATCCGGGTGGAGGGCGCCGCCCAGGCCGCCGAACTGGCCCTGCTCGGTGAACGGGCCAGCGGCATCACCTCCCTCACCCCCCGGCGCGTGGTCGTCGAGGCCGACCGGGACCGCATCCCGGTCGCCGTCGACGGCGAGGCACTCGAACTGCCCACGCCGGTGGTGTGCACCGTACGGCCCAGCGTGCTCCGGGTGCGGGTGCCCCGGCACCGCCCCGGCGCCGCCTACGCGCCACCGACGGTCGACTGGCGGCGCGTCGTCCGCCTCGCGCTCGGCCACCCCGACCCCCGCACGATCAAGGATGCGTACGATGTCTGACCGCCGACCCAAGTCCTCCGCCCTGCGCCTGGTGGGCGACCTCGCCACCCTGGACCAGGCGCTGTACGAAGCGGTCACCGTCACCAGGACGCCCACGCTGGACACCGCGCTGCGCCGGCTGTCCGCGGCCGCCGACCACTCCAAGCTCTCCTTCGCCGTCGCCGCGGGCCTGGCCCTGTGCGGCGGCCGGTCGCGCCGCGCCGCCGCCCTGGGCGTCGCCGCCATCGGCGTGGCGTCGGCGAGCGCCAACCTCCTCGGCAAGAAGCTCGTCCGGCGCCCGCGCCCGCACCGCGCCGTGGACTCGCCGTTCCCGGGGCGGCACGTGCCGATGCCGGACTCGGCGTCCTTCCCGTCCGGGCACACCGCGTCGGCGGTCGCCTTCGCGGCCGCCGTCGGCCCGGCCCTCCCGGCCGCCGCGGTCCCCCTGGGCCTGCTCGCCTGCGCGGTGGGCTACTCCCGGGTCCACACCGGCGTGCACTACCCGGGCGACGTGGTGGCCGGCGCACTGCTCGGCACCGGCTCGGCGGCACTGGTCCTGGCCGCCGTGTCCCGCTACGACGGCTGAGGACGGGCGCGGGCGGGCTGTCCGGCCGGTTGCGACGGCGAAGACGCGGGTGAGTGGGGGTAGCCGGCCACCCGCGATCGCTGTGGACGGCGGGGAAGGGGCGGGACCCGGCCACCCGCGATCGCTGTGGACGGCGGGGAAGGGGCGGGACCCGGCCGTGACGACGGTCGAAGATGCGGGTGAGTGGGGGGCAGCCGGTTGCCGCGACCGCTGAGGACGGCAGGGGCGGGACCCGTGCGTCACCGCCGTACGCAGTGCAGGAAGAGGTGGGGCTCGGGCACGGCCTCCGGATGGTCGGGGGTGAACAGCGTGTTCTCCTCGGCCAGCACCGTCAGGCCCGCCCCGGTCACCACCTCGACCAGGTCGGCGCCGGCGAAGCTGGTCACCCGCACCGGCTGCCCCATGAAGACGGCGTCGACGCCCTCGACGTCCAGCGGCACGGTGGCGAGCACGAGACTGCCGCCCGGCACCAGCGCCCGGGCCAGCCGGCCGATCAGCGCGGCCTGGTCCCCGCGGTCCAGTTGGAGCAGCGAGAAGTACACGCACACCGCGTGGAACGAGCCGTCGTCGAGCGGCAGGTCCCGCACGTCCACGCACCGGAACGCCGCCCCCGGCACCTGCCGGGAGGCGAGGTCCACCATGACGGGGGAGACGTCGACCCCCAGCACGTCGTGCCCCGCCCCCGCCAGGACGGCGGCCGTCGGCCGGCCCGTGCCGCTGCCGACGTCCAGCACCCTGCTGCCTGGGGCGAGCCGCCCGAGCAGCCACTCCAGGGACCGGTGGTGGGCCTCGGAGTGCGCGAACGCCTTCTCGTAGACCCCTCCCAGCGCGTCGAAGACCGCCGCCGCCCGCCGTCCGTCGTCCGTGCCGCCCAAGCCGGGCTCCCCTCGTGCCCCGCCGGCCGCCGTGCCGGCCGGATCCCGCGCATCCTCGCACCCCTGAGGGCGGGTCACAACGGTCGCTCCTCCCGCCGGGTGTACGCCGGCGTCTCGTGCCGGCGGGTCACCGGCAGCGTCGCGTGCTCCCGGATCAGCCCGTGGGCCTCGTCGGAGTAGCGGGGCGCCTCGATCCGGCCGTCCGCGGCGTCCGGCAGGAGCCGCGCGGCCACCTCGGCGGGCGTGAGGCGCTCCGCCGGGTCCGGCCGCAGACAGCCCCTGACCACCTCCTCCAGACCGGCGGGCAGACCCGACAGATCGGGCCTGCCCGTACGGATGTTCTCCACGAGGGTCAGGGCGTCGCCGCCCCACGGCAGGCGGCCGAGCGCGAGCCGGGCCAGCAGGGTGCCCAGGGAGAAGACGTCGCTGGCCGGGGTGAAGCGCGGATCGCCGCGGAGCTGTTCGGGGGAGGCGTACGCGTACGTCCCGGCGAACCCCTCGCGCGGCTCGGTCAGCCGCTCGATCTGGGCGATGCCGAAGTCGATGACGCGCGGCCCGTCCTCCGTCATCAGCACGTTGGCCGGTTTCAGGTCGAGGTGCACGATCCCCGCCGCGTGGATCGCGGTCAGCGCGGTCGCGATGCCGGCGCCCAGCCGGCGCACGGTCGCCTCGTCCAGCGCGCCGAACCGCTGCACGAACTCCTGCAACGAGGGCGCCGAGACGTACGGCACCGCCATCCACGGGACGTCGGCGTCGGTGTCGGCCGCGATCACCGGCACGGTGAAGCGTTCCTCCCGTACCCGCCGGGCGGCCTGCACCTCGTGCGCGAAGCCCTCCCGGATCTCCCTGTCGGCCGCGTACTCGGCATGCAGCGTCTTGACGGCGACGAGGATGCCGTCGGCGTCCCGGCACAGGTACACCCGCCCGAAGCCGCCCGTTCCGATGCGCTGGAGCACCTCGTAGGAGCCGAACGCCGGGGGATCGTCCACCGCCCGGGCCGCCCGCGCCTCCTGGACCCCGCGCCAGCCGCCGAGGGCCTCCGCCCCCTCGTCGAACACCGTGATCTCGCGCGGCCCCTCGGCGGCGGGCGGCCGGGGCCGGTCCTGCGGCTGCTCGTCCTCCATCACCCGCACCGGCACCACGACCGGCGCACCGGACCCGAAGGCGTACGCCTGGACGGCCGCCCCGTCGGCGCCCCGCGCGTCGACGCACACGCCGATCAGCCCCAGCGCGGCGCACAGGCCGGCGTCGTCGGGGGTCGGCCGCAGGCCCGGCCGGGAGAAGTACAGCGCATGCGCGTCGAGGCCCCGCCCCGCCAGGTCCGCCAGCACCGCCCGCCACCGTTCGACGCCCACGGCACTCGGGCCGCGACCACCGGACGGCGCCTCCAGGCCGGCCGCCGACGTGGCCGAGCGGGCGCCGCGCGCGCTCGTCAGCACGCCGCAGGCGGTCTCGGGCGACGCCACCACGTGCTGGGCCATTCCCCGGCCCGCCGCGGCGGCGACCCGCAGCACGGTCCCGCGCGCCCGCTCGGCGAGCCCCTCGCGCAGGGCGCGCAGGGCGTCGTGGTCGGCCGTGCCGGGGCCCTGGCCGCGCAACTCCAGGCACCGGAGGATCTCCTCGAAGACCTCGGCGGCCGTCGCGAACTCCTCCGCGGCGACCGCCGTCCTGCCCTGGGCGACCCGCGCCTCGAACGTCTGGTCGCTGCCCGCGCCGTGCACCCGCTCGCTCGCCTCGGCGATCCGCCCGTACATGCGCATCGCCCGCCGCATGTCGCCCGCGGCCTCCACCGAGCGGGCCGCCGCCAGGAGGTCCCGCAGCCCTTCGTCGCCGCCCTCCTGCCCGAGCGGCAGGTCGCCGGCGAGCCGCGCGTAGTAGCTCCTGGCGATGCTGGTGATCTGGTGGGCCGGGCCGAGGTCCCGCTCCGCGGTCCGCAGCATCGCGGTGAACGTGCGCAGGGCCGAGGCGGTGTCCCCGGCCTCCAGCTGCCAGTACCCGACGTTGCATCGGAGGTCCAGGGCGGTCTCGGTACGGCCCTCCGCCTCCGCCGTCCGCCGCATCGCCTCGTACCGGCGCACGGCCTCGTCGTGCAGTCCGGCGCGGCCGTACCAGTGGGCGAGCTGATGACGGGCCAGGTGGGTGTGCGGATGACCGGGGCCCTGGTGGGTCTCCTGGTCGGCGAAGAGCCGCGTGAACTGCTCGATCGCGTCCGACGGGTCACCGGACTCGCCGGTCCAGTGGGCGAGCTGGTGCCGTAGGCGCAGGGTCTGGGGGTCGGCGTCCCCGAGGAGGAGCGTGGCGTCGGCGAGCACGTCGCGGTACCGGCTCACGGCCTCCGAATACCTGCCCGCCCGGCCGCTGTCCTCGGCGACGGCCGCTACGGAGCGCAACCGGTCGACCACCGCCTCGCGGACCGCCGGGCTCATCGGCCCGTTCCCCCGCCGCCTGGCTTTCCAGCGCATTTCGCCTCCCTGTCGCGTCAGTTGGTCCGGCACGGATCAATTCACGCCATGCGTGCGGCGGCGGTTCCCGCATGCGGCCGGAATCAGAGTTTCCGCTACCGTCAGTAACATGATCAACTCTGGTCGGGTGGTGCGTACTGGCGAGTAGGTACGGCCCCCACGACCGTCGCCTTGGAGAACCCCCCATGACCTCGACCGAGGATGCCCTGCACCAGACCCGTGCCACCTACGAGGAGCACGTCCGCACCTGCCGCCAGTGTCATGCCGACACGGTGCCGTGCGCGGTGTCGAAACTCCTCCTGCGCGCCTACAACAACGCGCGGAGAGAGCAGATACGCGCGAACTCGGCGGCCCGCTGAGGGCCCTGCCGCCCCGGTGCGGTCCGCCTCGGGCGGCCCGCACCGGGCGCCGCGGCACAAACCGCCTCACGGCCCCTCGGACACCGTCACGGTCAGGTCCCTGATCTCGTAGCCGCCGATGTCGTCCTTGAACGACACCCGCGGCTCGCCGGTCATGCGCAGGCCGTCGAGCGCGAAGAGCCGGCTCAGCAGGACGTCCGCCTCCAGTACGGCGACGGCGGCGCCCGGACAGCGGTGGGGACCGTCCCCGAAGGCGAGCCCGGCCGCACCCGGGCCCTGCCCCAGCACCCGGCCGGGGCGCAGCAGGTGCGGATCGTGACCGACGGCCTCCGGATCGGTGTTCGCCCCGTCGACGAAGACGGTGATCAGCTCGCCGGGGCCGACCCGGGCCCCGCCGTCCGGCGTGGGCAGTACCAGGGGTGCGGTGGCCCGGCGGGAGAGCCGCGCCACGACGGGTTCCAGCCGCAGGATCTCCTGGAGGAGTCCGAGCCGCTCCGGCTCCGCCGCCGCCCGGTACCGGGCGAGGAGCCGGGGATCGTCGAAGAGGTGCCAGGCGGCGACGCAGATGAACTCGCGGGTGGTGACCATCCCGGCCGCCGCGTAGGTGAGGCACTCGCCGAGGATCTCCGCGTCCGAGCACCCGTCGGACAGCAGGTGGGAGATGAGGTCGTCCCGCTCCTCGCGGCGGTGGGCGCGGACCGCGGGACGGACGTCGGCGAGATGGATGCGGAGCCAGTTCGCGTTCTGCCGCACCAGCCAGTACAGGCCCCGGGCGCTGGTGAGTCCGGGTCTGCCGAACTCCTCGGGGAAGAAGCGCTCCAGCCTGGCCTTCAGGCCCGGACGGCTGTGGCGCAGCCCGATGATGTCGCACACCACCTCGACCGCCATCGTGAAGCTCAGATCGGACAACTGCGCCGTGCCGGCCGCCCGCACCGCCGCCACCTGCTCCTCGGCGACCCGCACCATCAACTGGCGGTAGTGCCCGTCCACGCGGCGCGGCGTGAAGAAACGGCGGGTCCGCCGCCGTTGCTCCCGGTGCTCGAACAGTCATGCCGGACCCGGAGGCCAGCGGCCCTCTTGCAGGACCGCAGAGAACATAACGGGGGCAGGCGGGCCCGGGGGCCTCAGGCGGGTCGTACCGCGCCGCGCAGGGCGCCCTCCCCGAGGCCGTGCACCGACTCCTCGCGGACGTACGAGCCGGGGCCCGGCGCGTGGATCATCGTGCCGTCGCCCGTGCACAGACCGGTGTGGCTGAGATCGTCGAAGAAGAAGACGAGGTCGCCGGGGCGCAGGTCGTCCAGGCCGACCCGCGTGAAGGCCCGCGCCTGGTCGACGGCCGCCCGCGGCAGGGTGACCCCGGCGGCCTTCCAGGCTGCCTGGGTGAGGCTGGAGCAGTCGTAGGACTCCGGTCCCGTCGCGCCCCACACGCACGGCCGCCCGATCTGGGCCCGGGCGAAGGCGAGGGCCCTGTCCCCCTTGCCGAGGTAGGCCGGTCCGGAGGCGTAGGCGGTGATGCCGGTGGGGGCCGGGGCGGCGGCGGGGGTGACGGGTGCCGGCGCGTAAGCGGGGACGGGAGCCGGTGCGTAAGCGGGGGCGGAAGCCGGCGTGGGGGCGGGGGCGGGGGCGGTGGCCTCGGCTGCGGGCCAGGGGAGTGCGGAGGCGGGCGCGGGGAGCGGGGCGGCCTGTGTCCTCGGTTCGGCGTCCGTGCCCAGAAGGCCGTAACTCGCCGCGAGCAGGCCCGTTTCGGGTTCCGGGAACCGGGACACGGGCGCCGGAAGGGCGGGTTGCGGTACGGCGAAGCCGAACGCGGCGACGGGGAGACCGCCGTCTCCGGTGGCCGTGAAGCCGTCCGCGGTGGCCGTGAAGCCGTCCGCGGTGGCTGCGAGGCCGTTTCCGGTGGTCGTGAGGCCGTCCGCGGTGATCGTGAGGCCGTCCGCCGGTTCCACCGGTCGGGCGGCCCCGGGCGTCGGTGTCGGCGGGGCGGGGGAGGAGGCGGCCGGGGGAAGGGCCCTTGGTTCCTCCCGGCGGGGCGCGGGCAGGGCCGGCAGTGCGGTCGCGGCCGGAACGGCCGGTCCCGGCGCCTGTCGCCCGCCCGCCTCCAGCGCGAGCCGGACACCGGACGCCTCCAGTTCCCGTACGGCGTCGGAGCCGGTCGGCCGCTGGGGGCGCGCGGACGGTGCCGGGCGGGAGGGCAGGCGGTCCGCCGGCAGTGCGGCGGGTGTGGTCGGCCCGAGCCGGCCGCGTGCCGCGTCGAACCACTGCCGGGCGATGGCCTCCAGCGACGGATCGCCGCCGGGGCGCCCGCCGGCGGCGACGGAGGTGACGGAGGTGACGGTCCGCCGGTTGCCGTTCCGCATGGCGCGGGTGGCGTTGAACGTGCCGGTGTCGTTCTCGGCCCGGTCGTAGAGGGCGCTGACCCGCTGCTGGATCTCCGCGCGGCTCGGTTCCCCCACGCCTTCGTAGCGTGCGGAACCCTGGCCCGTGGGGAGCGTGGTGCGATCCGTCGCCATGGAAGACGTACTCCTTCCGTGCTCCGCCGGCCGAGGGTGGCGGGGGCGCGGGTGGGTCCGGTGCCGGGAGACCCGCACCCGCTGCGCTGTCGGGGGGCCGGGCGTCCCGCCCCGGGCCGGTCGGTCCCCGGCTCCGGCCGTGCCACCGGTGTCCTGCGTCGGCGGGAGCCGCGCGGCCCGGCGGGGTTCGCCGGAGTCGGTCGTGCGGCCCGGGCGTCAACCTAGCCAACTTGTGTGGCTGGTGTGAAGATTGCCGTGTCAAATGTCCGATACGTTTTCGTGACCTTCATCTCGCGCGGCGGCAACGAGGCACCGGACGCCCCGACTTGGTCGATACGCACCCCGGTCGACGGCGGTGAGGCGACCACCTGTCCGGGTCCGTCGGCGGTCACGCGCCGTGGGTGCCGGACTAGGGATGCTGGGAGCGGTCGATCTCGTCCTGGGCCAGCAGGGAGAGCAGGGAGGCCACGGTCAGGCCCGCCTCCGCCGGATGGCGCAGCACCTTGCCGGGCTCGATCCGGTACGTGTTGCCCCGGCCCTCCCGGGTGTGCGACAGGTAGCCTTCCTGCTCGAGGTCGGAAATGATCTTCTGGACGGCCCGCTCGGTCAGCCGGCAGTGCGCGGCGATGTCACGGATGCGCGCGCTGTGGTTGTCGGCGATGACGGCCAGGACGCGGGCATGGTTGGTCAGGAACGTCCATCCGGTATGCGCTTCGGGCACTCCCTCCATGCGCCCATCCTACGGTCAGGTGTTCACGTACTCAAAAACCGGAACTGGATTTCATGTATCAGTTGACGTGTGATGTCGTCGCGGGCGAACCTGGAACCGTCATGGAGAGTGACCGGGGAGGCGGTCATGCCGGAGTCTGCGAACGAGACGCACCCCAACGGCGGGGACGACCACGTGCGAGCCGGGACGAGCGGGGCGCCGCCCGCCCGGACCGCGTCCGTGCCGGAGATCGCCGTCCGTTCCGAGGGGGACCGTGTCGTCGTCGCGGTGCGAGGGGAACTCGATCTCCGATCCGCCGAGCGGCTCGCCCACGCCCTGCGGGCCGCGCTGGCCGCCGCGGCCGACGGTGTCGACCTGGAACTGGGCGAGGTGGAGTTCTGCGACTGCTCCGCCCTGAACATGCTGATCAGCCTGCGCGGACAGGGCCTGGAGCAGGGCAAGGCCCTCAGTATCCGCTCGGCCGGTCCCGTGGTCCGGCGACTGCTCGAGCTCACCGGAACGGACGACCTCTTCGCCGGGGCGGACGACGTCTTCGCCGGGATGGACGACGTCTTCGTCGGGACGGACGACGTCTTCGCCGGACCCGGCGGCGAGTCGCGCAGCGGCGAGCGGGACGCGCGTGCCGAGGTCGTCCACCTGCGACGGGCCATGCGGACCCGCCCGGTCATCGACCTAGCCCGCGGCATCCTCATGGCCTCCTTCGCGCTGAGCGCCGAGGACGCCTGGCGGGTCCTGGTCGAGGTGTCCCAGCACACCAACACCAAGCTGCACCACCTCGCCCGCGACCTCGTCGCCGCCGTACAGGGGGAGCCGCCGGTGGAGGCCGTGCGGGATCAGGTGGCAGCGGCCGTGGACCGGATCCGGCGCCCGGAACCCCCGGTGGACGGCGGCGGCGCACACGGCCGGTGAGCCGGTGGGCCGGCCGGTCGCCCGCCGGGCCGGCGGACGCAGGAGCGAGTCGGCGATTCCGGCAGGCGGCGAACCCGTCGGGCATGAGCCCGCCCACGCCCACACCGAGCTCTTCACCGCCGCCCGCGCCGGCCGGGGCGTCTCCCGGTGCGGCCGTCGCCCCGTCCGGAACCGGCCGGTCCCTCCGGTGGAAAATGGCTGCCATGCGCATCGACCACACCCCCGAGTCCCTGGGCGCGGGAGCCTTCTACCGGCTCCTCACCGCCGTCGTCGTGCCCCGGCCGATCGCCTGGGTGTCGACCCTCTCGGCCGACGGCAGGACCGCCAACCTCGCCCCGCACTCGTTCTTCACCGTCGCCTGCACCGACCCGCCGATCGTCCAGTTCACCTCCGTCGGCCGCAAGGACTCGCTGCGCAACATCGAGGCCACCGGCGAGTTCGTGGTGAACCTCGCCCCCGAACCGCTCCTCGAGCAGATCAACGCCAGTGCCGTCAACTTCCCCGCCGAGACGGACGAGTTCGACGCCGTCGGCATCGAGCGTGAGCCCTCGCTGAGCGTCAAGCCGCCCCGCGTCGCCGCCTCACCGGTGGCCCTGGAGTGCCGGCTCCACTCCACCCTGGGCATCGGCAACTCCACCCTCGTCCTCGGGCAGGTCGTGCACGCCGCCGTCGACGAGGACGTCGTCGTAGACGGACACCCCGACATCCGCAGGCTCCGGCCGCTGGCCCGGCTCGGCGGCGACGAGTGGAGCACCGTCGGCGAACTCCGGGCACGGGCCCGCATCGCCTACCGGGACTGGCCGCGGACCTGACCGGGCGAGCGGGTGCGTGGGGACCTCGGCTGGGCAGCGCGGTCCACTCCGTGGAGTGATCACGTGACGCAACACGACTCGACCGACGCCCAATTGCCGGGAGGCCGGCGAGGGCGGGACCGTCGGCTGCGGCTGCGGCGGGTGGCTACGGCGGTGGCGTGGGTGTCGTCGTCGCCGTCCTGTCCGTTCCATGCGGCGGCCCGGTGGGGTGTACCCCGACCGGGCCGCCGTGTCATGGGGGCGCTCGGCTCGCGCCGCCGTGCCGGGGGTGCTCAGCCCGCGGGGTCGGCCGCTTTGCCGCGCACGCCGGTCAGGACGAACGCGACGACCGCCGCGGCCAGCATGCCCACGCCGCCGATCAGGGCGCAGGTGTGCAGCGCGTCCGTGAAGCCCGCGCCGTAGGCGGCGTGCGCCTGCTGGGTGGTCTCCGCGGAGTCCAGCCGCAGGAAGGCGCCGGCCTGGATGCCGGCGTGGGACACCACGCCGAGGACCTCGCCCTGATCGGCCGGGCCCAGACCGGAGTCGGCCAGATGGGCGGGGAGCGTGTCCAGGGTGCGGTGGGTGAGCACCACACCGAAGATCGCCGGTCCCAGCGCGCTGCCGATCTGCCGCAGGGCGCTGTTGGCCGCGCCCGCCGTGCCCGCCAGCCGGTGCGGCAGGCTGTCCATGGCGATCGTGGTGATCGGGGCCATGGCCAGGGCGATGCCGATCCCCAGGACCGCGATGACCAGGGCCGCCGTGCCGGTGTCGGTGGACGCCTGGAAGGACGTCACGCACAGCGCCCCGATGCCGCCGACCACGAGACCGGTGACCAGCAGCAGCCGGGGCGAGAACCGGTTCATCAGCCGGCCGACCAGCGGCCCGAGGACGACGGTGAAGCCGTTGAGGGCGATGAGCCGCACCGCGATGTCCCACGTCGACGCGTGGTGGACCAGGCCGAAGTACTCGCTCAGCGCGAACACCAGACCGACCTGCGCGAACAGGGTGACCGCCATGACCAGCGCGGTACCGGAGAACGCGGGGGAGCGGAACAGCCGCATGTCGAGCATCGGGCACGGTGAGCGCAGCTCCACCACGACGAACGCCGGGAGGGCGGACGCCGTCACCAGGAAGGCGATCACCGCCTCCGGCGACGTCCAGCCGACGCTGCCGCCCTCGATCACGCCGTACACCAGGCCCGTGATCGCGACGATCGCCAGGATCTGGCCGGGGATGTCCAGATGCCGCTCGCGGGTCGCCCGTGAGTCCTGGAGCAGGAACGCGCCGACGACGGCCGTGACCGCGCCGACGACCAGCGACGGCAGGAAGATCCAGCGCCAGGTCGCCTGCTCCACGATCAGCCCGTTGAACAGCGGGCCGAGCGTGAGGCCGAGGCCCAGGGACGCCGTCCACAGCGCGATCGCCCGCGCCCTCCTGCGCGGGTCCGGACAGACGTGGCCGATCAGTGCGAGGGTCGACGGCAGCAGCGCGGCCGTGCCCACACCGGTGAGCGCCTGCCCCACGCAGACCTGGGCGACGCCGTCGGCGGTGAGACAGACCAGGGAGCCGAGGGCGACCAGGGACACGCCGGCCACATAGGTCTTCTTGCGCCCGTACAGGTCACCGATCATTCCGCAGGTCAGCAGGAGGGCGGCGGTCGGCAGGATGAAGGCGTCGGTGATCCACTGCAGGCCGACCGTGGAGGCGTCCAGCGCCTGCTGCATCACCGGCAGCGCGACCGAGACGCCGACGACCGGCAGATAGGAGACGAACACGCCGAGGCAGGCCAGCACGATCGTGGCCCGCACATGGCGGGAGGACGTCGGAGACGGGGACGGGGACGGGGTTGCGGAAAGGGTGGTCGACATGGCACCTCACGACGTCGTGCGGGCGCCTATCGGGCACAGGGCGCGCTCGGCTCGAATCTTCATTGACGTAAGCCATTTCTGATCAGGGAATTCGCGCTTCGGACCGTATACCGGCCGACCCGCCGCCGAGATGCCGTCGGACCTGCAAACTTAGGTGAACCGGACCGGACGCCCGCCCCCGTCGGCCGGCCAGGGACCGCGACGGGCCCCCGGCCCGACCCCACGGGCGCCCGTTCACCCGCCCCCCCCGCGCCGGGCGCGCGGCGAGACGCCGCAGGCGCACCGGAGGCGGCAGAGCCACGGAAGGCACGGGCTCCGGGGGCAACGCGGCGGTGGGCGAAGGGGCGTTGTCAGTGGTCGCCGCTAGTTTCGTTCTTGTCGCGCCGCTCCGGCGGGACAGTCCCCCTGTGCTGCGCCGACACGGCGCGACACTCCCTTGTGCTGCGAAGGAGATGGTGCGCGTTGTCGGACTGGGAGAAGTCGAGCACGGCCCGGGTGGTGCCGCCCGCCCGGCCCCGCAAGCTCGCCAAGGTTCCCTTCGTCGAACTGGCCGGCGGACGCGTGCAGGGCGTGGTGTCCAGCGGCTCGGACATCGAGCGCGTCTACGTCTCGTCCGTGGCCTGCGGCACCTACGCGTTCGCGTGCAGCACCAACAACAACCGCCCCTGCGGCGGGGCCCGAGGCTCCTTCTGCAACCACATCCGCGCCCTCGTCACCGAGGCCGTCCTCCAGTACGGCGCCGAGCGCGTCGCCCGCTACCTGCGCGTCGACGCCGAAGGCGGCGCGACGGACGCCGCGGCCCTCACCGCCGCCATGACCGCCACCCGCCCCGCGCAGGCGGACGGCAAGGCCGCGGCGGCCCCCGTCTTCAGCAGGTTCCTGCGCCACCTCGCCTACCTGGAACTCGCACCCACCACCGCCCCCCTGCCGGAGATGCAGTGGTTCCCGCCCACCCGGGAAACGACGACCGGAGCACCCCCGAGCGGGCCCCGCCCCGACACGGACCAGCACACCGACATTCTCACCGCGGCCGCCGGCGGGCACACCGACCCACCCACCGCGGCCGCCGACGGTCACACCGAAGCCCTAACCGCGGCCGCCGACGGGCACACCGACCCACCCACCCCGGCCGCCGGCGGGCACACCGACGCCCTCACCGCGGCCGTCGACGGGCTCGGTGAGGCCCTGGCCGCGGTCGACGCCTTCGACCGCGCCCTCGTCGGGGGCCTGCTGCGCCCCCAGCCCGCCCGCGCCGCCGACCTGACCGCCCTCGCCCGGGCCGTCGCCGGCTCGCCGCTGGCCGCCCGGGTCGCCGAGGCGGCCGAGAAGGCGGCGGTCGGAGCGGCGAGCGAGGAGCACCTCACCGCCCTCGCCGCCGCCCGCACCGCCCTCCTGGGCGCCGCCCACGACGCGCTGACCGCCTGCCTCGACGAGACCGGCGGCCGCACCCGCGGCGAACCGACGGCCGCGGCACCCGCCGACGACCGGGCGCCCAACCTGCTGCAAGCCGCCCGGACCTGGCTCGCCGACCTCGCCCGCACCGGCTGGCAGGGCATCGACCACGAACTCGTCGGCGCGGCCGCGCCCATCGTCTCCGCGATGCTCCCCGACCCCGCGCTGCGCCGCCTGGCCACCCTGCTCGACGGCTTCGCCGCCGAACTCACCGCCTCCTGCCCCGGCACCGCCGTGGAGCGGTTCCCGGCCCGCCGCTGGGGCGATCTGTGGGCACGCGCCCTGCTCCTGACCCGGACCGGAGCCACCGCAGCCATCGCGACCGGCACCGCCACCGGCCGGCTGCTGCCCCTCGGCGTCGACCTCCACGAACACGCCACCGCGGCCCAGGCCCAGGTCCACGCGGTGTACGAACCCGCCGACGGCACCACGCCCCGCCTGGTCCGCGCGAGCGTCTCCGTGCCGAAACCGGACACCGTCGTCGCGGCGGGCGTCTGGCAGCTCCTGCGGCCCCGCCTGTCGTTGCTGGCCGCGCTCGGCGAAGGCCGGGCCATGGACCTCACCGACATGCCCCTCACCGAGGAGGGCGACCTCCTCTGGGACGACGAGCGGGCCCGCCCGGGCGAGCCGGCCGACCCCTTCGCCACCGCCCGCGTCGCCCTGCCCACGGCGACCGCCGCGACCGCCGCACCACTGGACCGGCACCCCGCCCGCCTCGCCGAACCGGTCTTCCTGGAGGGCTACGGCACCCGCGGGGACGGCGACACCCTCACCTTCGCCCTCCCCGGGCACTCCCTGGCTGTCGACACCGACCGCGTCCCGGCCGCCGGGCCGCTCACCCCCGAGGCCGTCGCGGCCTCCAGCGCCTGCATCGGCCTGCTCCGCTGGGACGACGGACGGTTCCGCCTCCAGCCGCTCGCCGTCGAGACGACCGTGCGCCGGAAGACCGTCGCCGTCCAGGCCGGCGCCTGGGCCGGCGGCACCACCGACAAGGCCGGCGCCAAGGCGGAGAAGGCCGCCACGGACGCCGTGACCGTCCTGCGGGAACGGGCGGGGAGGCTGCTGCGGAAATGAGCGAACACACCACGGACCACACCGACGTGACGGACAGCCACGACAACCGCCGCCAGGTCCTCTACTGGCGGCTGCTCGCCCGGCTCTTCGACCCCGAGGAGCAGGCCGCGCTGGAGTCCGCGAGCCTCGCCGTGGTCGAGGACATCGGCCTGCCGCCCGCACTGCTGGACCCGCAGGCCTCCGTCGACTCCGTCGTCCAGCGCCACCCCGGACTGGCCGCCGAGTTCGCCGGTCTGATGGTCCCCGGGCCCGCCGGGGACGCCCCGGACGACACGCCGGACGACGGCCCCGGCGACGGACCCGGCGACGGGCGCGACCGGGCCGCCGAGGTGCGGCGCGCGGCGCTGGTCTCCAAGGTGCTGCTCAACGTCTTCACCACGGGGAGCGGAGCGGTCACCGCCGGACAGCTGTCGCGGTGGCAGTCCGACGCCGGCTGGCTGGAGCGCGCCCTCGGCTGCTCGCCCGGCGACCTGCGCGGCGGCCGCGGACCGGGCGGCGGCCCCCGGGGAGTCTCCCCGACCGGCTCCGGCGGCAACGGCGGGACCCCCGACCTCAGCACCCTGATCCCGGCGATCGGACCGGAACTCGGCGCGCTGGAGGCCGACCTCGTCCGGCGCATGCGCCTGCGGGAGGTACTCGCCGACCCGCAGCTCGCCGCCCGGCTCACCCCGAGCATGTCGCTCATCGAGCAGCTCCTGCGCGACAAGGACAATCTCTCCGGCGTCGCCCTCGCCAACGCCAAGGCCCTCATCCGCCGCTTCGTCGACGAGGTCGCCGACGTCCTGCGCACCCAGGTCGAGAAGGCCACGGTCGGCGCGATCGACCGCTCGATCCCGCCCAAGCGCGTCTTCCGCAACCTCGATCTCGACCGCACCATCTGGAAGAACCTCACCAACTACAGCCCCGAGGAGGAACGCCTCTACGTCGACCGCCTCTACTACCGCCACACCGCCCGCAGGACGACACCCCAGCGGCTCGTCGTGGTCGTGGACCAGTCGGGCTCGATGGTCGACTCCATGGTCAACTGCACCATCCTGGCGTCGATCTTCGCCGGCCTGCCCAAGGTGGACGTGCACCTGATCGCCTACGACACCCAGGCGCTCGACCTCACCCCGTGGGTGAAGGACCCCTTCGAGACGCTGCTGCGCACCAACCTCGGCGGCGGCACCGACGGCACCGTCGCCATGGCCCTGGCCCAGCCGAAGGTCGCCGAGCCGCGCAACACCGTCGTGGTGTGGATCTCCGACTTCTACGAATCGCGGGCCCAGCCGCTGTTCGACAGCATGGCCGCGCTGCACCGCTCAGGGGTCAAGTTCATCCCCGTCGGATCGGTCACCAGCTCCGGACGCGGCAGCGTCAACCCCTGGTTCCGCGAGCGCTTCAAGGACCAGGGCACACCGGTGATCTCCGGCCACATCCGCAAGCTCGTCCAGGAACTGAAGACGTTCCTCGCCTAGTTCCCCCGGGCCCTGACCGCCCCTGCCTCCCGACCGCCCCTGCTTCCTGACCACCCTTCCTCTTGACCGCCCCTGTCTCCCGACCGCCCTGCCTTCCGCATGCCCTTTTCCCCTGACTCTCCCTCCGTTCCGAGAAAGGCACCGTGATGTCCGACCTGCTGCGCGCCCCCGCCGAGATCAAGTACGCCGAGGAACTGGACTGGCTGGAGTCGATCGACGACCACCCCAAGCCGTTCTCCTGGCGCCTGTCGCCGAAGATGGTCCGCCTGTTCGTCCTCGGCTCCGAGCGCGCCGACGGTCTCGACCGGGAGATCCCGCAGAAGTGGTTCGGGGACGCCGGTTTCGTCGAGCGTTCCATCGTCACCCTCGCCTCCGACCGCGGCCTGCTGCTCATCGGCGACCCCGGAACCGGCAAGAGCTGGCTGGCCGAGCTGCTCTCCGCGGCGATCTGCCGCAACTCCACCCAGGTGGTGCAGGGCACGGCCGGCACCACCGAGGACCACATCAAGTACTCGTGGAACGTCTCCATGGTCATCGCCAAGGGCCAGTCACGGGAGTCGATGATCCCCTCACCGATCATGACCGCCATGGAGACCGGCACGATCGGCCGCTTCGAGGAACTCACCCGCTCCACCAGCGACGTCCAGGACGCGCTGATCTCGATCCTGTCGGAGAAGTACATCTCCGTCCCCGAACTCGACAGCGACAACATCGTCTTCGCCAAGCCGGGCTTCTCCGTCATCGCCACCGCCAACAGCCGCGACCGGGGCGTCAACGACCTCTCCTCCGCGCTCAAGCGCCGCTTCAACTTCGTCCGCATCCCGGTGGTCACCGACAAGAAGAGCGAGGCGGAGATCGTCCGCTTCCGCACCGAGGAACTGCTGCGCCGCCACCGCATCGACCTGGACGTCCCGCCCACCCTGCTGGACGTGCTGCTGCGGAGCTTCGCCGACCTGCGCGCCTCCGCGGCCGCCGCCGGCAGCGACGACGAGAAACTGGAGTCCGCGCTGTCCACGGCGGAGCAGATCGGCGTCCTGGAGGACGCGGTCCTGCACAGCAACTTCTTCGGCGAACGCGCCCTGACCGCGCACACCCTCGCCTCCTCCCTGGTCGGCTCCCTGGCCCGCCGCGAACCCGAGGACCTCGCCATCCTCAACAAGTACCTGCACGGCGTCGTCGAGCCGCGCAGCAAGGAAGAGGGCGGCTCCTGGCCGGAGTTCCTCGAGGGCGGCCGCGACGCGATCGCGACCCTGTCGTGAGCGCCCCGCCCGAGGGCACGTTCACCGCCCTGCGCACCCAGCTCCAGGACGCCGCCACCGCCTTCGCCGACGGACCCGGAGCACTGGAAGGCATCCTGCGGGGCATCGTCGACGACGTCGAGCGCGCGGTGCGCGAGCCGCTGGAGATCTTCCCCGTCTGCCACCACTCACCGGCCTCCGCCCTCGCCATGGCCCGCCGGCTGCGCGAGAAACAGCCGAAGGTGATCTACCTCGAACTGTGCGAGGACATGGCGCCCCTCCTCACCGAGCTGCGCAACTGCCGCCTGCCGGTGGCCGTCCAGGCGTTCGCCAGCGAGATCGACGGCTTCCCCGCCGACTGGTCGCCGCTCTCCGTCGTCGCCCCGGTCACCGAGGCCTCGGCCGAGTACCAGGCGATCGCCTACGCCCTCGACACCCCCGGCGTCGAGCTCGTCCTCGTCGACCGGTCCTCCGACCACGTCTTCCAGTGGGAGACACCGGCCGCCCAGGAGACCGGTCCCGACGCGCCGGCCGCCGACGACGAGAGCGCCCTGCACGGCGACGCCGTCGGCGTGGAGATCGGCGACCTGCGGCCCCGCTTCACCGAACTGGAGGAGCACCTGCTGCGCCACGGCCGCGTACGGCACTGGTCGGAGTGGTGGCACCAGTACGTCGAAGTGCCGCTCGGCGACAGCGACCACCACACCTACCGGCAGGTCATGCTGCTGATCGGCAGCCTCTTCCGGCGGCTCGCCCCCGGCGACGCGCGCCGCGTGCGGGTCGACGAGGACCGCGAGCGGTACATGTGGACGCGGATGCGCGCACACCTCGCCGCCACCGGCGCCGACCCCGCCGACTGCCTCTACGTGTGCGGCGCCTTCCACGCGTCCAGCCGTGTCGAGGAGTTCGGCGTGCACGGCAGCGACACCTTCACCATCACCCCGCGCACCGCCACCACCTGGCGGTACGGCCTGATCCCGTCCAGCCACGCGGCCATCGAGGCCCAGTTCGGCCTCGCCGCCGGGTCGGTGTCCATCGCCGCGACGGAATGGGCGAAGAACCTCCGGCGCAGCGGCGTCCGGCCGTACCGCCTGGAGGGCCCGGCGGGCACGAGGAAGAGCGGCAGGACCAGGAAGACCGCCCTGCCCGGGCCGGTGCCCGCGGCGCCGGCCGACGACCGGCTCACCGGCTTCCTCCAGCGGCCGCCCGCCCTCGACCCCCTCGACGAGGCCGAACTCCTCGGCTGGTCGGTGGAGATCGTGCGGGCGGCGCGACGCAACGGCTACCTCGCCTCCACCGCCGACGCGATCGCCGTGTTCGAGACGTCGATCCTCCTGGCCGGAATGCGCGACCGCGTCAAGCCGACGCCGTACGACTTCCAGGACGCGGCCGTCACCTGCATCGAGAAGGACGCCGTGCCGGGGCGGCGGGACGTGCGCCGGCTGGTCGAGATCATGATGGGCGGCGACCGCGTCGGACAGGTCGGCTACGACGCGCTGCCACCGCTCGCCCGGGACGTGCACGACCGGCTCGCGCCGTTGAACCTCAAGCTCCAGCAGCGCGGTGTGCGGCGGGCCCTGCTGGACATCGCCGCCCGGCCCGAACTGGAACGCTGCTCCGACGTGCTGTGGATGCTGCACCGTCTGCTGCCCCCGGGCGCCGCACGGCCGATCATGGGCGACCGCAGCCTCGGCGAGCGCCCGATCCAGGAGTCCTGGGACCTGGCCCTCGGCACCCACCAGCGCGCCCTCATCGAACTCGGTTACGAGGGCGTCAGCGTCGAGCAGGTCCTGGAGCAGCGGCTGCGCCGCACGGCGTACGCGCCGCAGGCCACCGCCGCCCAGGTGCTGGAGACCGTCGAGGACGCCGTCCGCTACCTGCGCAGCCGCCGCCTCGCCGACGAGCTCGGCACCCGCGCCCTGGAGGTCCTGGCGGGCGAACGCACCGTCGACGGCGCACCGGAGGTCCTGCGCCGCATCCGCCGCCTGCTGGCCCACTACCGCACCGCCGAACCGGTGCTGCCGCCCTGGATCGAGTCCTTCGTCAAGGCCGGCTACGCGCACTACTGCACCCTGCTGCCGACGGCGTTCACCGACGAGGACGCGACGGTCCGCCAGGTCGCGGCCATGCTGGGCTTCCTCTTCAGCATGGAGGGCCTGGCCCTGTCCCTCGGCTGCGACCGGACCCAGCTCGAACTGGCCCTCGCCCAGTCCCACCCCGGGGAGCCCTCGCGGACGGCCCTGCTGTGGGCGGCGCAGACCCAGTTGGGCACGCTCTCCCGCGCCGCCCTGCGGGAACGCTGCGACGACCTGCTGGCCAACCCGCTGGTGGTGCCCGCCTACCCCCGCTACCTCAGCGGTTTCCTGCACGCCCTGGAACCGGTGCCGTCCCTCGCCGGCTTCGTCGTCGAGGCGGTGTCGAACGCCTTCGCCCGCCTCCCCGACCCGGTGCTGCTGCCCTGGCTGCCGACCCTGATCACCACCCTCCGCTCCGGCGGCGCCGAACTGGCTCCCCTGCTGATCCGGGAGGCGGGCCGGATCTTCCCGGCCCGGCTCGCGGAACTGGACGCCTGGACACCGCCGTGGCGTCTCGTGCAGGAGCCGCCGCCGAGCACGGACCCGGCACGGCCGGCCGCGGCCCGGGGCGTCGCGCTCCTCGCGGCCCGGCCGGCGACCTGCGACGCCCTCGCGGACCTGCTCGGCTGCGACGGCGTCTGGGAGAGCGTCGAACCGGCCCCACAGGGCGCCGCCCTGCTCACCCGGCACCCGCACACCGCGACCGCACTGGAGGCACTGCTGGCAGGAGCCTGAGCCGCACCGAGGACAGCCGGGCGGAGGGACGTCTGTCAATGGCAATCGGGGCGGATCAGCCCGACGAGTGATGTGCGTCCGTACGTCACGTCACACGTCCGGGTGGTCTTTGTGGCTCGCCGCGCCCGTCGCCGCATGTCCGCCGCGGTGACGGGGATGCCCCGGACAGCGCACAACGCACAGCGTGCGAGGACGAGGAGGACGCCAGTGACCGACGTCTGCTTCAGAGCCGATTTCGCTTCGTCCAGTCAGTGGGTCGCAGGCCGGTCATGGGCCTATCCCGACGGCGGGCCGACCAACCGCAACGACAACAAACTCGACCATCTGGTGTCCGACCCCGCGTACTCGCGGGGCGGCACCTTCCGCGCCACCCGTCGCGACGACGGACTGTGGGACGCCGGGCTGCTCACCACGGAGGGCAGCGAGGACGGCTTCACGGTCCGGACGGGGGACCGCCTCGACGCCCGGGTCCGGCTGCCGGTGGAGATCGGGGCCTGGCCCGCCATCTGGACCTGGCGGGACGGCGACCAGGAGATCGACGTGTTCGAGTACCACCCGGACAACCCCGACCTGCTGGAGCTCTCCAACCATGTGCGCGACGCCCACCGGTACCACCGCGACGAGGCCGTGCGCCCCGGCGGCTGGATCGACCTCAGGGTGGAGTTCGGCTCCCGCAACGTCGTGTGGAGCCTCAACGGCAGACGGGTCTTCGCCGACCACCGGGGCGTGGGGCGCGACTGGCACGCCTATCTCATCGTGAACCTGTCCGTGTGCGCCGGCCGCTACCACCCGGCGCCCGAACCGGAGGAGACGGCGATGTCCTTCGAGGTGTCGGCCCTCACCGTGCGGCGGCCGGCGCGCGCCTGAGCGGGCGCAGGGGCCCGGCCTGCCACGGCGCGGGCGTCCCCGCCACACGGGTTGGGCCGTTCGGTGGCGGATTGCCCGCGGACTCCCCCGAACGGCCCAACCCGACGGGACGCGGGGCGGCGTACGCGGTCTGCTGGAGACATGCCCGGCAGAAGGGAAGAGCCGTGTACGAGATGAAGGTGGGTCTGGCGTCGGGCGGCGGTGAGCTGGTGTGGCACGTGGTGTCCCGACACCACGACAGCAGCCTGTGCGGAACCGCTCTCCTGGCCGCAGGAGCGACGGCCGCACATGAAACCGACCGCCACTGCGCCCCTTGCATGGTCCGGTTGCAGCAACTGATGGACGCTGCCCGGGACTGACCAGCACCGCCTGACGAACACCCATGGGAGACCACAACCACCGACCACCGACCACCGACCGGACGTGGCCGTCGTCGGCCGGCCGTGCTGCACGCGGTCGGCCGACGACGGCCTCGTTCGGTCGTGGCACGCCGGCCGTCGGAAGCGACAGCCGACGACCGTCAGCCGTCGGCCGGCATCACCTTGGTCACCCGGCCCTTGGTGTCGGCCTCCAGATAACCGCTGTCGTTGTAGGCGTCGCTGAGGTAGACGGCCATGCCCGCGGGGCTGTCGAAGATCGTGTTCGGCTGCGTCACCAGCAGGTAGCGGTTCTCCGGGTCGTCCACGTTCAGCTTCTCCTCCGCCTCGGCGAGCAGCGCGGGCACCCGGTCCCAGGCGAAGCCGTCCAGACTGACGGGCTGCCGGCTGCTGGGCAGCGTGCCCTTGACGATGCCCTTCCGCACGCCCTCGCCGGGACGGTAGGTGTACGAGTCGTACTTGGTGTCGCTGCCCTCGACCATGAGATATGCCGAGACGTACTCGGGATACACGGAGAAGGAGCCGTAGCGGTCGCGGCCGGTCTCCTCCTCGAAGGCCTTGATCGCGGTACGGATGCCGTCGGGGGTCAGCATGTCGGTCGTGCCGGTCCCGGCCGCGGCACCGGTGGTCGCCTCCGTGGTCGCCGTGGCCGACGCAGTCGCCCGGTTCCCCGAGCCGGAGCCGTTCCCGCTTCCGGAATCGGCGTCCTGCCCGGACAGCGCCCACACGAGGACACCCGCGAGCAGCACTCCCGTCCCCGGCAGACCGAGGAGCAGCAGGCGCGGTCGCCGCCCGGAGCGTCGTACGGGCACGCCCACGGGCGGCGTCGGACCGGTCCAGGCAGCCGCCGGCCCGGACGGGGCGGGCCCGTCCCACGCCGCCGGGGTCGCCCGCACAGGCCCGGACGCGCCTGCCGCCGTCACCGGTTCCCCACCCGGCACCCCCTGCGGTGGGGCCAGAGGATAGGAGGTCCGGGTCTGCGGCCCCGGCTCCCGTCGCACCCGCCCCCGCGCCTCCGCCCGGCCCCGCGCCTCCGCCTCGGTGCCCTCCGGTACCCTCCCCCGCGCCTCCGCCTCGGTGCCCTCCGGTACCCGCACCCGCCCCCGTGCCGCGTCCGCCAGCATCCGCTCGAACGCGGCCGCGTCCGGCCGTGCCGAGGGATCCCGTACGAGGACCCGCGTCAGCGCGTCCGTCAGCGGCCCGGCCCGCTCCGGTCGCGGCACGTCCTCGCTGAGGACGGCGGCGAGCGTGGCCAGTGTCGTGCCACGGCGCAGGGGGTGGCGGCCCTCCACGGCCACGTACAGCATCATCGCCAGCGACCACAGGTCGGAGGCGGGTCCGCCGTCATGGCCGGACACCCGCTCCGGCGCCATGTAGTCCGGCGTGCCGATGACCGAACCGGTCGCGGTCAGGGCGGTCGCCTCGCGGATCGCCGCGATGCCGAAGTCGGTGAGGACGGGACGCCCGTCGGTGCGCAGCAGCACGTTGGCGGGTTTGACGTCGCGGTGCTGGATCCCGGCGTCGTGCGTGGCGCGCAGCGCGGCGAGGACGTCCAGGCCGATGCGTGCCGCCTCCACGGGGTCCATCGGCCCACGGGCGAGACGGTCGGCCAGCGAACCGCCGTCGACGAGCTCCATGACGATCCACGGGTAGCTTCCCTCGCCGCCGTCGACCACGTGATGGATCGTCACGACGTTGGGGTGGTCGATCCGGGCCAGCGCCCTGGCCTCCCGCAGCACCCGCTCCCGCAGCATCCGGGCCGCCCCGGGGTCGTACTCGGCCAGCCCCGGATCGGGCGGCCGGACCTCCTTGACGGCCACGCTCCGGTGCAGCACCAGGTCCATGGCCCGCCACACCGTCCCCATGCCGCCGCCACCGAGCCGTGCCCGGAGCTCGAACCGTCCGTCGACGACCCGTCTGCCGCTGTCCGCCTCACTCATGCGCCGGAGCTTAGTTGCCCGCACCGACACCCCGCCCCGGCCGGCCGGGGCGCCCGTACCCCCGCGGCGGGAGCCTCCCGCGGCGGCTCCGGCCGGGCGGAGAACGCCCACGGAGTGGCCCGACTCACATGGCACACCCGGGGCGGCACGGACACGATGGTCCCGTCACCGGGCAGGCTGAAGGGATCCACATGTTCCGCAAGGTGCTGGTCGCCAACCGTGGTGAGATCGCGATCCGGGCGTTCCGGGCCGGCTACGAGCTGGGCGCGCGCACGGTCGCCGTCTTCCCGCACGAGGACCGCAACTCGCTGCACCGGCTGAAGGCCGACGAAGCCTACGAGATCGGCGAACCGGGGCACCCCGTGCGGGCGTACCTCTCGGTCGAGGAGATCGTGGGGGCGGCGCGCCGGGCGGGCGCCGACGCCGTCTACCCGGGGTACGGGTTCCTCTCCGAGAACCCCGAACTGGCCCGCGCCTGCGAGGAGGCCGGCATCACCTTCGTCGGGCCCGACGCCCGCACCCTCGAGCTGACCGGGAACAAGGCCCGCGCGGTCGCCGCCGCCCGGGAGGCGGGCGTGCCCGTGCTGGGCTCGTCGGAGCCGTCCACCGACGTCGACGAACTGGTCCGGGCGGCCGACGGGATCGGCTTCCCCGTGTTCGTCAAGGCCGTCGCGGGCGGCGGCGGACGCGGCATGCGGCGCGTGGAGGACCCGGCGCACCTGCGCGAGGCGATCGAGGCGGCGTCCCGGGAGGCGGCGTCCGCGTTCGGCGACCCCACCGTCTTCCTGGAGAAGGCCGTCGTCGACCCCCGCCACATCGAGGTGCAGATCCTCGCCGACGGCCACGGCGACGTCATCCACCTGTTCGAACGGGACTGCTCGCTCCAGCGCCGCCACCAGAAGGTCATCGAGCTGGCCCCCGCGCCCGGCCTCGACCCGGAGCTGCGCGAGCGGATCTGCGCCGACGCCGTCGCCTTCGCCCGCCGGATCGGCTACCGCAACGCCGGCACCGTGGAGTTCCTCCTCGACCGCGACGGCCGGCACGTCTTCATCGAGATGAACCCGCGCATCCAGGTCGAGCACACGGTCACCGAGGAGGTCACCGACGTCGACCTGGTCCAGGCCCAGCTGCGCATCGCCTCCGGCGAGACCCTCGCCGACCTCGGCCTGTCGCAGGACACCGTCACCCTGCGCGGCGCGGCCCTCCAGTGCCGGATCACCACCGAGGACCCCGCCAACGGCTTCCGCCCCGACACCGGACGCATCAGCGCCTACCGTTCCCCCGGCGGCTCCGGCATCCGCCTGGACGGCGGCACCACCCACGCGGGCACGGAGATCAGCGCGCACTTCGACTCGATGCTGGTCAAACTCACCTGCCGGGGCCGTGACTTCCAGGCCGCGATCGGCCGGGCCCGGCGTGCCGTGGCCGAGTTCCGCATCCGCGGCGTCGCCACGAACATCCCGTTCCTCCAGGCCGTCCTGGACGACCCCGACTTCCAGGCCGGGCGCGTCACGACGTCGTTCATCGAGCAGCGCCCGTACCTGCTGACCGCCCGCCACTCCGCCGACCGCGGCACCAAGCTGCTCACCTACCTCGCCGACGTCACGGTGAACAAGCCGCACGGCGAGCGGCCCCAGCTCGTCGACCCCGTCACCAAGCTGCCCCCGCTGCCCGGCACCGAGCCGCCCGCGGGCTCCCGGCAGCGGCTGGTCGGCCTCGGTCCCGAGGGCTTCGCCCGGTGGCTGCGCGAGTCGCCCACCATCGGCGTCACCGACACCACCTTCCGCGACGCCCACCAGTCGCTGCTCGCCACCCGGGTGCGCACCAAGGACCTGCTGGCCGCCGCCCCCGTCGTCGCCCGCACCCTGCCCGGGCTGCTCTCCCTGGAGTGCTGGGGCGGCGCCACCTACGACGTCGCCCTGCGCTTCCTCGCCGAGGACCCGTGGGAGCGGCTGGCCGCCCTGCGCGAGGCCGTCCCCAACATCTGCCTCCAGATGCTGCTGCGCGGCCGCAACACCGTCGGCTACACCCCCTACCCGACCGAGGTCACCGACGCCTTCGTCCAGGAGGCCGCCGCCACCGGCGTCGACATCTTCCGCATCTTCGACGCGCTCAACGACGTCGGCCAGATGCGGCCCGCCATCGACGCCGTACGCGAGACCGGCACGGCGATCGCCGAGGTCGCCCTCTGCTACACCTCCGACCTGTCCGACCCGGACGAACGCCTCTACACCCTCGACTACTACCTCCGCCTCGCCGAGCAGATCGTCGAGGCCGGCGCCCACGTCCTGGCCGTCAAGGACATGGCCGGCCTGCTGCGCGCCCCCGCCGCCGCCACGCTGGTCTCCGCCCTGCGCCGCGAGTTCGACCTGCCGGTGCACCTGCACACCCACGACACCGCGGGCGGCCAGCTCGCCACCTACCTCGCCGCGATCCAGGCCGGCGTGGACGCCGTCGACGGCGCCGTGGCGTCCATGGCCGGGACGACCTCGCAGCCGTCGCTGTCGGCGCTCGTCGCCGCCACCGACCACTCCGAGCGCCCCACCGGCCTCGACCTCCAGGCCGTCGGCGACCTCGAACCGTACTGGGAGGGCGTCCGCCGGATCTACGCCCCGTTCGAGGCGGGCCTCGCCTCGCCCACCGGTCGCGTCTACCACCACGAGATCCCCGGCGGCCAGCTGTCCAACCTGCGCACCCAGGCCGTCGCGCTCGGCCTCGGCGACCGCTTCGAGGACATCGAGGCGATGTACGCGGCCGCCGACCGCATCCTCGGCCGCCTGGTCAAGGTCACCCCGTCCTCCAAGGTGGTCGGCGACCTCGCCCTGCACCTCGTGGGCGCCGGGGTGAGCCCCGAGGACTTCGAGACGGCACCGGACCGCTACGACATCCCGGACTCCGTCATCGGCTTCCTGCGCGGCGAACTCGGCACCCCGCCCGGCGGCTGGCCCGAGCCGTTCCGCACCAAGGCCCTCCAGGGCCGCGCCGGGCCCAAGCCCGTGACGGAGCTGTCCACGCAGGACCGCGAAGGCCTGGAGAAGACCCGCCGCGCCACCCTCAACCGGCTGCTGTTCCCCGGCCCGACCCGCGACTTCGACACCCACCGCCAGGCGTTCGGCGACACCAGCGTCCTGGACAGCAAGGACTTCTTCTACGGACTGCGCCCCGGGAAGGAGTACGCCGTCGACCTCGAACCCGGTGTGCGGCTGCTGATCGAGCTCCAGGCGGTCGGCGAGGCCGACGAGCGCGGCATGCGCACCGTGATGTCGTCCCTCAACGGCCAGCTGCGGCCCATCCAGGTCCGTGACAAGGCGGTCGCCTCGGACGTCCCGGTGACCGAGAAGGCCGACCGGTCCGACCCCGGCCACGTGGCCGCCCCGTTCGCGGGCGTGGTGACGCTGACGGTCGCCGAGGGCGACCGGGTGGAGGCCGGCGCCACGGTCGCCACCATCGAGGCGATGAAGATGGAGGCCACCATCACCGCCCCGCGGGCCGGCCGCGTCAGCCGACTGGCCATCAACCGGATCCAGCAGGTGGAGGGCGGTGACCTGCTCGTCGAGGTGGGCTGAGCCGGTGGAGGCGGCGGCTCACTCCCCGGCGGCGACGAACCGCGTGTCCTCGGCCTCCCCCTCTTCCCGCCCGTCGAGGTTCACCCGGACGCCGAACGGCTCGACGGCCTCCCGCGGACGCAGCGTCATCGCCTCCGACAGGTAGTGGTGGTGCGTCGGCCGACCCAGGACGCCCCGGCGTCGGCCCATGGGCGGCCTTTCTGCCAACGGCCACTGACAGCTCTGCCAACGGCCACCGACAGCCACCGCCGCCGCCCCGGTGCCGCGGGGGCGGGAGCGACCCGCACGGGACGCCCCCGTACACCGGTGTCCCGTGCCGCGCCCGCACCCACGGCCCAGGCGCACGACCTTCCGTGCACGCCAGGTCTGCCCCCGGGGCCGACTCCCTCTGCCCGTCCGTCCGGTGACGGCCGCCGCGTCCCGCGCTACCGTCCGCCCGTGAACAACAGCATCTCCCCGTGGCGGCCGGTGACGTGAACGACGAGGACACCGTCGGGACACGACCGCACGGGACGCGACCGCACCAGGTGGACACCGTGGAGGGACGGTCCGACGCGGCCGACCCGGCGCCCGACCCGGTGGCGCAGCCCCCCGCGGACCCGACGCCCGGCCCGGCCCCCGCGCCCGCCCCCGCCGACCCGGAACCGGCCGGGGCCCGCCCCCGCCGCCGCGGCCCGGGGCCCTTCACCCTGCTGGTGCTGCCGGGCCTGCTGACCCTGTCAGCGATCGCCGGCTTCCTCGCCCTGACGGGCGGCCTCCCCTCGGACTGGACCGAGGGTGAGGAGGCGGGGACGACCACCGTGAACGGCGTCGACGAGAGCTATGTGCCCTGGCTGCGCAAGGCCGCCGCGAGTTGCACGGTCGTCACCCCGTCCGTGCTCGCCGCCCAGATCGACCAGCTCTCCGGCTGGAACAACGACACCGGCGGCGCCTCCGGTGAGCAGGGCATCGCCGGGTTCACGGACGCAGAGTGGCGGACCTGGGGCAAGGACGACGACGGCAACGGCCGGTCCTCGCCCC
Organism: Streptomyces sp. NPDC059895; assembly: GCF_042731035.1. NCBI lineage: Bacteria > Bacillati > Actinomycetota > Actinomycetes > Kitasatosporales > Streptomycetaceae > Streptomyces > Streptomyces sp. NPDC059895. The sequence goes on along the minus strand of NZ_JBHWKO010000016.1, from coordinate 36,889 downwards.
GCGATCCGGCCGACGCTGTCATGGCCCTCGGCCGGCAGGACTGCTCCCTCGCCGGGAAGGTCACCGACCTGCGCACCGAGGGCACCGTCACCGGCGACCTCGTCGACCTGACCCTCGCGGCGTACGCGGTGGGCACCGACGCCGTGGCCGGGGCCGCGGGCGTGCCCGCCGGAGCGAAGACCTACCTCGCCGAGGTGAAGGAACTCCTCCCGCGCTACGAGGCGTTCGACCAGGAGACCTCGAGCGGCGGCGGCACGGCGGACGCCATCCTGGCCGCCCCCCTCGGCACCCTCACCGTCACCTCCCCGTACGGCTCACGCCAGCACCCCCTCACCGGCGTCACCAAGCTCCACACCGGCGTCGACTTCGCCGCGCCCCAGGGGACGCCGGTCCTCGCCGCACGCCAGGGCCAGGTGGTCTTCGCGGCCATGACCAAGGCGTACGGCAACCGTGTCGTCGTCGACCACGGCACCATCGACGGCAAACGCCTGGAGACGACGTACAGCCACCTCTCCGCCCTCGACGTCGCCGTCGGGCAGAGCGTGCAGACCGGGACCGTCCTCGGCCGGGCGGGCTCCACCGGCCTGTCCACCGGCCCGCACCTGCACTTCGAGGTGATCTACGACGGCTACTACGCCGACCCGCAGCCCTGGCTGGCCTCGGGCGGCTGAGACGACGGACCAGGCCGGTGTCGAGCGTGGGGCCTCGTGTCGAGGTGCGGGTGCACCACGGCTCGCGCGACGCCGTTGTCGCGCGCCTTGCGCGGCGCGCGTGCCTCCATCGGCTCCAGGACGAGCCGTCCTGCCTGTTGGCGGTCGGGCAGGACGCAGTGGTCGACGTCGACGCGCTCGCCTCCCGACTCGTCCCACAGCGGCCCGTGGGCGACCGCCGGTCCCCGTCGAAGGCCGGCCAGGAGTCCTGCGCCAGGTCGGTCTCCGGGTGTCTCGGGTCGGCCGCAACAGTGGGCGGGTCCGTCTCGGGTTGGCCGATTTCGATCACATCGATCGCGTTGAGCAGGCCGGTGACGGCGGGCGCGTCAGCGAGCGTGGCGGGACGCGGGACGTAGGACATGGCGGCGGATTCCGGGGCGCTGAGCCCGCCGCAGCGGGATCTCCCGGGCGGCTCCGGCGCTCGGGGGAGCCGCCCTCGACATGAGGGGCGCATAGTTGGCGGTCGTGTGCCCTATACGCGCCCCCTCGATTATGGGCACAATCCGGTCTGCCAGTGATCACTTGGCGGAGGAATCGGTTCCGTTCCGCCACCTTCCCGGGAAGGCAGGTCGGTTGTCGTGTTGTTGCGTCTTCCCACCTCCATATCCGAAGCGCAGGAGTGCCTCGCGGAAGGGGCCGTCCCGGTGGGCGGTGCCACCCTGGTCTGGGCGACCTGGCAACGGGACGGCTTCCCCGAAGTGGCCATGTCCCTGCGCAATCTGCCCGAAGCCACCACGGTCGCCCGCGGGACCCTGGGCTCGGCCGTTCTGCTGAGCCGCGTCGACGACACCGTGCCGGAGGTACTGCGGCGGGCGGCCGGCACGGTCGGCACGGGTGCCGTACGCCGTGCGGCCACGGTCGGCGGCAACATCGTCGGCAGCACCCTGCGCTGTCTGCTGCCCCCCGCTCTCGTCCTCGAAGCCCGCGCCACGGTCCTGGAGGCCGACCGGGTCCACGAGACGGACCTCGCCGAAGTCGTGGCCAAGCGTCAGCTGCTGCTCTCGATCAGCTGGGACGAGCCCCTGGTCACCGGTTACCGCAAGCTGGCCGCCGACCCGGGCGGGGAGCCGCCCTTCGTCGTGGCCGCCGCGGTCCACGCCGACGGCGACGGACACAGGCGCCTGCGCGTGGCCGCCCGCGACGGCTACGAGGTGCTCGGCGCGACCGTCCCCTGCGACGCCGGCGCCGACGAGGTCCTCGACGCCCTGGAGGGCACGGACCTCGGCGCGCTCGACCCCACCGCCCGGGAGGCGGTGCGCGGCCAGGTCCAGGAGGTCCTGGGCCGCCTCGCCGACTGACCCTCCTCCTCTCCGCCGCCAAGCCTCCGCCCCCTCCCGCCAAGCGCGCCTCCGGGGCTCTGCGTCGCGGCGGACGCGCCGGGTATACGTACGCCGCCGGCGGGTCCCCAGACCCGCCGGGACCTCATGGACGCGTGACGAGGAGGCGGACGTGCTGCACGGACCGGTGGCGGACGGCGCGGTGGTGACCGAGGGCGGGGTGACCGGCGGCGAGACGGGCGCCGCCGAGGCCCGCAAGCAGCGGCTGCGAAGACGCCTGGAGCGGCTGCTCGGCATCGCGGCGACGGAGGGCAACGAAGTCGTCCCGCTGCGCAACGGCGACGCCATCTTCCCCGCGATGCTGTCGGCCATCCGCTCCGCGCGCCACACCGTCGACATGATGACCTTCGTGTACTGGCGCGGCGACATAGCCCACGAGTTCGCCGACGCGCTGGCCGAACGCGCCCGCGCCGGCGTGCGGGTACGCCTGCTGCTGGACGGCTTCGGCGCCAAGGAGATCGAACAGCGGCTCCTCGACGCCATGCAGGACGCCGGGGTCCAGGTCGCCTGGTTCCGCCGTCCGGCGCGGCTGTCCCCGCTGAAGCAGAACCACCGCTGCCACCGCAAGGCACTCGTCGTGGACGAGGACACCGCCTTCACGGGCGGTGTCGGCATCGCCGAGGAATGGTGCGGGGACGCCCGCACCCCCGCCGAGTGGCGGGACACCCATGTGCGGCTGCGCGGACCGGCCGTCGACGGCATCGCCGCCGCCTTCGCCCAGAACTGGGCCGAGTGCCACGACACGCTCTACGACGAGCGCGACCTGTTCACCGAGCACGAACAGCCGGGCCGCGCCACGGTCCAGGTGGTCCGCGGCTCGGCGAGCTTCGGCTGGCAGGACATGCAGACGCTCGTCCGCGTCGTGCTCACCTCCGTCGAGGAACGCTTCCGGCTGTCCACGGCCTACTTCGCCCCCGACGCCTACTTCGTCGACCTGCTCGCCGCGACCGCGCGGCGCGGGGTCGCGGTGCAGATCCTGATCCCCGGCCCGCACACCGACCAGCGGGCCTGCCGGCTGGCCGGGCAGCGGTACTACCAGACGCTGCTCGACGCGGGGGTGGAGATCCGGGAGTACCAGCCGACCATGCTGCACACGAAGATCATGACGGTGGACGGCGTCGCCTCGCTGATCGGGTCGACGAACTTCAACCGGCGGTCGATGGAGCACGACGAGGAGGTGATGCTCGCCGTGCTCGACGAGCACTTCACCGCGGAGCTGGACGACGACTTCGACCGGGACTGGGCGCGGGGGGAGGCCGTGGACCCCGTGCGCTGGCGTCGGCGCCCCGTGGCCCAGCGGCTACGGGAGGCCGCGGTGGCCCCCGTCCGGCGGTTCCTGTGACGCCCCGCCCGCCGTGCGGCGTGCCGAGGACCGCACCGCACGGCCGGTCCGCGATCCGCCGGGCCGGGGAGCGGCCGCCGCACGGCCGGTCCGCGATCCGCCGGGCCGGGGAGCGGCCGCCGCACGGCCCCCGGGATCACGTCTCCCGTAGCGGCGCGTACGCCTCCGGCCCGAGTCCGAACGTCCAGGCGACCCCCTCCCGGGCCGTCCGCGTCGGCGGCGGGACCCTCAGCCAGTACGTGCGCCGGCTTCCGTCCGGCTCCGGCGTGGAGTTGAGGACCTCCACCATCACGACCGGTTCGTCGCCGTCGAGGTCGATCCGCCAGAGCGTGCCCGTCCCGTCCCGGTGCAGCGGGCGCGCCCCGGAGTCGGCGAGGTAGCGCTCAGCGTGACCGCCTCTCTCGGCGATCCGGCCCACAGCACCCGCTCCGGCTCCGCCAGACCGGCCTGCCGGTAGGCCCGGCGGACACCCGCCTCGGCCCGCGCCCGGTCGGCGGGCCCCGTCGCCGCGGCACACGCGTGCCAGAACCCCACACTGCCGCCGGCGGCCCCCGCGTCCGGTCCGGCCGGCACGTCCGTCGTGGTCATCCGATCCTCCGTCACCCTCCGCCCCACCCCGCTCAGTCCGCCACGATCCGCACGGAACCGGGCACGTACTCCCGCTGCCGGACCACCCGGTACCAGCCCCGGGGAAGGGGGATCGCCGCGTGCTCCTCGTGGACCACCCGGCCGCCCTGCGGCAGATGCGTCAGCAGCGGCCCGAACGGACCCGGCTCCCGCACCAGTTCCCCCGGCCCGACCACCGCGTGGGCATGGCCGGTGACCTCGCCCAGCGCCAGCACCAGCCGCCCCCGTCCGTCGCGCGGCTTCCGGGGAGCGGTGCCCACACGCGGCGGCACCGTCTCCTCGGCCACGGGCACGATCAGCACGTCTCCCTGCCGGTACACGACGTCCTCCCCTCCACCGGCACACCGTGCGCCGGCCCCATGACGACGACCGTAGGGGCCGCCACTGACAACGCGCCGAACGGCGGCCCCGGCCCGCCGCGTTGTCAGTGCGTGTTGGTACAACTGCCGTCGTCGCACGACGCACCCGAACCTCTCCCCAGGAGCAGCCGCATGACCATCGGTGACCACCTCCACGCGCTGTACCGGCTGCCCGCGTACACCTTCCCCGGCCCCGACGAGCGGACGGACGACCTGCCGGAGCCGGACGCCGTCGCCTGGCGGATCACCAGCGACGTGTACGACGCCGACGAGGAGTGGCCGCGGGCCTTCGCCCGGTTCCGCGACACCGTCGACACCACCCGGGTGCGCGCCCTGATCGTCGGCGCCTGGCAGGAGGCGTACGACAGCGACCCCACTGCCGTCATCGAGGCGCTGGTGGCCGCCCGGGATCGCTTCCCCGCCCTGCGGGCGCTGTTCCTCGGCGACATGGTCATGGAGGAGTGCGAGATCTCCTGGATCAGGCAGACCGACGTCACCCCCCTGCTGGCCGCCTTCCCCGACCTCGTGGAGTTCGGCGTCCGCGGCGGATCCGGGCTGCGCTTCCCCGCCCTGCGCCACACCGGCCTGCGCCACCTGACCGTGGAGACCGGAGGCCTTCCCGCGGAGGCCGTCCGCGGCATCGCCGCCAGCGACCTGCCCGCGCTGGAGCACCTCGACCTGTGGCTCGGCACCCCCGAGTACGGCGGGGACGCCGAGGCCGCCGACCTGGAGCCGATCCTGTCCGGCGCCCGTCTGCCGAGCCTGCGCCACCTTGCCCTGCACAACAGCGAGATACAGGACGCCGTCGCGACCGCCGTGGCCTCGGCCCCCGTGGTCGCCCGCCTGGAGATGCTGGACCTGTCCATGGGCGTCCTGACCGACGAGGGCGCCTCCGCCCTCCTGGCCGGACAGCCGCTCACCCACCTGAGGAAGCTCGACCTCCACCACCACTACCTCAGCGAGGACCTCCAGGAACGCGTCCGCCGGTCCCTGGAGACCGCCGGCGTCGAAGTGGACCTCGACCGCGACGACGCCGAGGAGGACCACGACGACGACGGCACGGTGTGGCGGTACGTGGCCGTGGGGGAGTGACCACGCCGACCACGCCCCTCATGCGACGACCCGCCCCCACCCCGCGCCCCCGCGGCGCCCGCCCGCCGAGGAGACGCCATGCACCGACCGGTCCCTGACCCCGGGCCGCGTTTCGCGGTCGTGGGCAACCCCGAGAACCGCCGGGTCGCCCTCTTCACGGACGCGGTGCGCGCCGCCGGGCTGCCCGGCCCGCGCGTCGTCCCCTGGACGGACGTGCTGCGCGCCGGCGGCGCCGGGTTCGACGCGGACGAACTCGTCCGCGTCGACTCCCCCGGGGAGAACGCGGACGTCGACCGGCTGCTGCGCGGTGTCCACGACCCCACCCGGGTCGAGGGCTCGGCCCGCTGGTACGCCGGATTCACCGCCGCGCTGCGGGGCCTGCGCGGCGGCATCCGCCTCGCCGACCCGGACGACCTCGCCGTGCTGTTCGACAAACGGCGCTGCCACGCCGTCCTCGACACGGCGGGTGTCCCGGTCCCGGACTCGCCCACCTCGGGCCCGGGGGCCGCGCCGGTGCGCGGCTGGGACGACGTCCGGGCGCTGATGCGGCAGCACCGGATGCCGAGGCTGTTCGTCAAGCCCGCGCACGGCTCGTCCGGGTCGGGCGTGCTCGCCGTGGAAGCGGGCGGTGCCGGGCGGATCCGGGCCACCACCTCCGTCGAACTCACCCCGGACGGCCGTCTGTTCAACTCCCTCAAGGTGCGCCGCTACGAGGACGAACGCGACCTCGCGGCCGTCGTCGACGCCCTCGCCCCGGACGGGCTGCACCTGGAGCGCTGGCTGCCGAAGGCCTCCCAGCAGGGCCGCGCCGCCGACCTGAGAGTCGTCGTCGTGGCCGGCCGGGCCACCCACGCCGTCGTCCGCACCAGCCGCACCCCGCTGACCAACCTCCACCTCGGCGGCCGCCGCGGCGACCTCGACGCGGCCCGGCAGGCCGTCGAGGCGGCGGGCGCGCGCTGGGCCGATCTGCTCGGGGTGTGCGAACAGGCCGCGGCCTGCTTCCCCCGCACCCTGTGCGTCGGCGTCGACCTGCTGCCGGCCGTCGGCTGGCGCAGAGCCGCCGTCGGCGAGGTCAACGCCTTCGGTGACCTGCTGCCCCGCCTCACCGGCCTGCCCGGCAGCGGCGCCGAGGGCCTCGACACCTACGCCGCCCAGGTCGCCGCCGCCCTGCGCGCCCACGCCCCCGCGCACCACCGGCACGGACACAGAACAGGAAGCCCGCATGGCCTCGCCCGCCCCCACGCCTGAGCCCCCGCCACCCGCTGCCGCCTCCGTGCCCGGCTCCCCGCCGCCCGGCGCAGTCCTCATGCCCGGCTCCCCGCCGCCCGCTGCGACCGCCCCCGTGACGGCACCGGGCGAGCCCGACATGAACGAGATCGTCGGCAGCCACGACATCCTCCTCGTCACCCTCGACACCCTGCGCCACGACGTCGCCGCCGAACTGGCCGAGGCGGGCCGCATCCCCCACCTCGCCCGCCACCTGCCGGGCGGCCGCTGGGAGGAGCGACACGCCCCCGGCAGCTTCACCTACGCCTCCCACCAGGCGATCTTCGCGGGCTTCCTGCCGACGCCGGCCGCCCCCGGCCCCCACCTGCGCCTGTTCGCGGCGAGCTTCGCGGGCAGCGAGACCACCGCCGGCCGCACCTTCGTCTACGACACCCCCGACCTCGTCTCCGGCCTCGCTAGGGCGGGCTACCACACGGTGTGCGTCGGCGGAGTCGGCTTCTTCAACAAGCAGGGCCCCCTCGGCTCGGTGCTGCCCGGCCTCTTCCAGGAGTCCCACTGGGAGGCGGAGTTCGGCGTCACCTCGCCGCACTCCTTCGAGAACCAGGTGGCCCGCGCCGAACGCGTCGTCCGCCGGCTCCCCGCCGAGCAGCGGCTGTTCCTCTTCGTCAACGTGTCCGCCCTGCACCAGCCGAACTGGTTCCACCTGCCCGGCGCCACCCGCGAGGCCGGCGACACCCGGGAGACCCACGCCGCCGCCCTGGAGTACGTCGACCGGCACATCGGACGCCTCTTCGCCGCCGCGAGCAGCCGGCGCCGCTGCTTCGCCATCGTCTGCTCCGACCACGGCACCGCCTACGGCGACGACGGCTACACCGGCCACCGCCTCGGCCACGCGTCCGTCTGGACCGTGCCCTACGCCCACTTCCTCCTCGACCCCGCCGACCCCGCCGAGGCCGCCCGATGACCATCGCCCCCGGGCCCACCCGCACCAGCCCGTACCAGAGCTACGTCTACGCCTACCCGCACAAGACCGCCTACCGCCGCCTGGCGGACCGCCCCGCCCTGACGGACCTGTGGGCCGCCGAACCCACGGACGCCCTCTCCCTCTACCTGCACATACCGTTCTGCGAGGTCCGCTGCGGCTTCTGCAACCTCTTCACCCGCATCGGCGCCCCGGACGGCCTCACCGGCGCCTACCTGGACGCGCTCGAACGCCAGGCGGCCGCCGTACGCGAGGCCCTCGGGGAGGGCGACGGCGTCAGGTTCGCCACGGCCGCCTTCGGCGGCGGCACCCCGACCTTCCTCGACGCGCCGGAACTGGAGCGCCTCTGCGACATCGCCGAACACCGCATGGGCGCCGACCTGCGGGCCGTCCCCCTGTCGGTCGAGGCCTCCCCGGCCACCGCCACCGCCGACCGGATCGCCGTCCTCGCCGACCGCGGCGCCACCCGGCTCAGCCTGGGCGTGCAGAGCTTCGTCGACTCCGAGGCCCGGGCCGCCGTACGCCCGCAGCGCCGCGCCGACGTGGAGGCGGCCCTCGCCCGCGTCCGCGACACCCGCATCCCGGTCCTCAACATCGACCTCATCTACGGCATCGACGGCCAGACGGAGGAGACCTGGCGGCGCTCCCTGGACGCCGCCCTCGCCTGGCTCCCCGAGGAGCTCTACCTCTACCCCCTCTACGTCCGCCCCCTGACCGGTCTCGACCGCCGCCGCACCGGCCCCGACCCCGCCTGGGACGAGCAGCGGCTGCGCCTGTACCGCACCGGCCGCGACCACCTCCTCGCCCACGGCTACACCCAGCAGTCCATGCGCATGTTCCGCCGCGCCGACGCCCCGCCGCAGGGCGCGGACGACTACGCCTGCCAGACCGACGGCATGATCGGCCTCGGCTGCGGAGCCCGCTCCTACACCGCCGCCCTGCACTACTCCTTCGACTACGCCGTCGGCATGCACGAGATCCGCGGGATCATCGACGACTACGTCTCCCGCCCGGCCGCCGACTTCGCCCACGCCGAGTACGGCCGCCGCATCGACGCCGACGAGGCCCGCCGCCGCCACCTCCTCCAGTCCCTCCTCCAGGCCGACGGCCTGCCCCTGTCCGACTACCGCGCCCGCTTCGGCGGCACCCCCATCGACGACTTCGCCCCCGAACTCGCCCGGCTCGCCGACCGGGGCTGGCTGACGGACGACGACCCCGGCACCCTCCGGCTCACCCCCGAAGGCCTCGCCCACTCCGACGCCGTCGGCCCCGAGCTGTTCTCCCCGGCCGTCCGGGCCGCCATGGCCGCCTACGAGAGGAAGTGACCGGCCCGCATGGACCTGACCCTCCTCTACCGCGGCCCCCTCGCCTCCTGCGACTACGACTGCCCCTACTGCCCGTTCGCCAAGCGGCGCGACAGCGGCGACCGGCTCCGCGCCGACCGCGCCGCCCTCGAACGGTTCACCGCCTGGGCCGCCGACCGCACCGACGACCGCCTGTCGATCCTGTTCACCCCCTGGGGCGAGGGCCTGGTCCGCTCCTGGTACCGGCGCGCCCTCACCGAGCTGTCCCACCTGCCGCACATCCGCCGGGTGGCGATCCAGACCAACCTCAGCTGCCGCACCGACTGGCTCGCCGCCGCCGACCCCGGCACCCTGGCCCTGTGGTGCACCTACCACCCCGGCCAGACCCCCTACGAGCGGTTCCTCACCAAGTGCCGCGACCTCACCGCACGCGGCATCCGCTTCAGCGTCGGCGTCGTCGGCCTCCCCGACCACCTGGAAGCCGCCCGCCGGCTGCGCGCCGACCTCCCCGACCACGTCTACCTGTGGGTGAACGCCGCCGAGGGACACACCTACCCGGACGCCGACGCCGCCGCGTGGACCGCCCTGGACCCGCTGTTCCCCTACAGCCGCCACCCGCACCGCAGCGCCGGCCTGCCCTGCCGCACCGGCGAGTCCGTGATCTCCGTCGACGGCGACGGCACCGTACGCCGCTGCCACTTCGTCCCCACCGCCCTCGGCAACCTCTACGACGGCTCCTACCGCGCCGCCCTGCGCCCCCGCCCCTGCCCCCAGGCCGTCTGCGACTGCCACATCGGCTACGTCCACCTCGAGACGCTGCCCCTGTACGACGTCTTCGCGGGCGGCGTCCTGGAGCGCGTCCCCGCGGCCGGCGCCCGCGGCGGGCCCGTCGACCTGCCGTTCCCCGCACGGGCGGGCGCCGGGGAGGTTTGATTCCGCGCAACCTGTCAACCGGAAGGACATGACCCAGTCGACACAGGAGACGGAACACAAGTACGACGTGCCGGCGCCGGGCGGCTTCCCCCGGCTCTCGGCGCTGACCGGCGGGGGCAACGGCACCTCACTGGTCGACGCGGGCACCCACGACCTGGACGCCGTGTACTACGACACCGCCGACCTGCGGCTCACCCGAGGCTCCGCCACCCTGCGCCGCCGCACGGGCGGCCCGGACGCCGGCTGGCACCTCAAGCTGCCGCTGGGCGACGACACCCGCGACGAGATCCGCGCGCCCCTCCAGGAGGAGGTCCCCGGCCGGCTGCGGGACCTGGCGCTCTCCCGGACCCGTGGCGCCCCCCTCGCACCGGTGGTCCGCATCCGCTCCCACCGGACCGCGCGCGACCTCGTGGACGCCGACGGCACCCGCGTCGCCGAGATCGTCCTCGACCGGGTCGAGGCCGACTCGCTGCGCCCCGACGGCGGGCACACGGCGTGGACGGAGCTGGAGGTCGAACTCGCCGAGAACACCGACCCGGCCGTCCTGAAACGCGTCGACAAGGCACTCGGCAAAGAGGGCTTCACCCTGCTGAGGACCCCGTCCAAGCTGAGCCGCGCCCTCGCGGAGACGGCTCCGCGCGGCGGCCCGGACACGCGGACGCCGGCGGACGGCGAGCCCGCCCCGGACCGCCCCGCCGAGCTGCCCCCGGGCTCGGCCGGCGCACAGGTGCTCGCCTACGTCCGCGAGCAGGTCAGCACCCTCGTGGACCTCGACCCGGCGGTCCGGCGCGGACTGCCGGACTCGGTGCACCGGATGCGGGTCGCCTGCCGGCGCCTGCGCAGCTGCCTGCGCTCGTACCGCTCGCTGTTCGACCGCGAGGTCACCGACCCGCTCCGGGAGGAGCTGAAGTGGCTCGGTGGTGAACTCGGTGCCGAACGCGACCAGGAGGTGCTGCTGGAGCGGCTGCGCGGACACGTAAGTGACCTGCCCCCCGAGCTGGTTCTCGGCCCGGTCTCCGCCCGCCTCCAGGCCTGGGACGCCCACCGGTCGGCCGAGGCCCGCGCACGCACCCTCGGGGCGCTCTCCTCCGCCCGCCACCTGGCCCTCCTGGAGTCACTGGACCGGCTGGCCACCCACCCGCCCCTGCGCGCCAAGGCCTCCCGCAAGGCGGCGAAGGTCCTGCCCGGGGCGATCGGGAAGGAGCACGACCGGCTGGCCCGCCGCATCGAGCGGGCCGACCGGACGTCCCCGGGCGCGGACCGCGACGCCGCCCTCCACCAGGCCCGCAAGGGCGCCAAGCGCCTCCGGTACGCGGCCGAGGCGGCCCGTCCCGCGCTCGGCAAGCCCGCACGGCGTATGACCAAGCACGTCAAGGCGGTGCAGCAGGCGCTCGGCGACCACCACGACAGCGTCGTCGCCCGCGACACCCTGCGCCGGCACGCGGTGGCCGCCCACGCCGCCGGCGAACCCGGTTTCACCTGGGGCCTGCTGCACGGCCGCGAACAGGCCGCTGCCACCGAACGGGAACGGCAGCTGCCGGATCTCTGGCGACGCGCCTCACGGCCCCGCCTGCGCAAGGCACTGCGCTCCTGACGGGCCGCACGTGCGCCTGCGCCCGCACCGGGACGACCCGGTGCGGGCGCAGACGTGCGCAGTGCCGCCGGGAACGTCAGGCGGTGTCCCGGGCGGAAGCCGCGGCGGTCACGTCCGTCACCGTCCAGCGCTGGTTGGAGCCGGAGTTGGGCGGCCACGTCGTGACGGCGGCACCCTCGTTCGTCGCCTGGCCGCCGACTTCGAGGAGCCGGCCGGTGGCGGCGTTCACCAGGGTCCAGGTGCCGTCACCGGTGGTCGACAGGATCCACTCGGTGGCCGGGTCCCGTTCGCCGGTGTCGGGCTCGACCACGGGCACGTCGTCCCGCACGGCCAGCCGCTCGCCCTCCGCCGGGTTGGCGAACACGTAGCGCTGGCGGGCGCCGGTCTTCCCGTACCGGGCGTCCAGCCGCCACCGCTGCGCGGTGGTGCCGTCGCCCGTGCCGATGACCAGGTGCGTGCCGTCGGCGGCGACGGTGACGGCCTTGCCGCTCTGGACGCCGGTCAGCGTGTAGGAGTGCCCCTTGCTGAACAGGCCGGCGTCCTTCGCGACGCCGGAGACGCCCTTGACGGAGAACGACGTCACGGACTGGGCCGGCACGGTGAAGGTGGCCTTCGCGTCGACGACCCTGACGGGCGCCTGCTGCTGGAGCTTGCCGTCGGCGCTGGTCACGGTCGGGGTGACGGTCGCGTTGCCCTTGATCGTGCCGAATTCGGCCAGGTCGATGGTGACCGTGCGGGCCGCGGTGGTGCTGTTGACGTGGACGAGCGAGGCGCCCTTGCCGTCCTCGGTCACGGCGGCGGCGCTGGAGGTGTCGTCCACCTTGATCAGCTTGTCGCCGGGCTTGATGAAGTGCGTGAAGTTGCGTGCCGTGTCGAACTTGGTGTTCGTGTGGATCGGGCACGATTCGAGGGTGTCCGTGGCGGTGCAGCTGAACGGCAGTTGGATGGAGCCCCAGTTGCCGCCCTTGGCGGACTCGCCGCCGGGCCTCATGTTGTCGTAGTCCTCGACCGGCTGCCAGAACACCCAGGCCGTGGGCTCCAGTTCCCGCAGGTCGTTGACGATCTGCTGGGCCAGCCCGAGACCCGGGCGCATGTCCGTGAAGCTCTGCCCGTCGCCCCAGTCGCCCTCGACCTCGCTCATCCACAGCGGCTTGTCCGCGGCCTTCGCCAGGTCGCGCACGGTGGTGCGCTGCCCGGTGCCGTAGGTGTGGACGTTCATCTGCTCGACGAGGTCCTTGGAGGCCTGCGTGTAGGAGTTCCAGTTCGTCGCGAAGATACCGGGGTTGGTCTCGTCCATCGCGGAGATCTCCGCCCCGACCTTCGCCTCCTTCAGCGCCGGCGCCAGCGCGGCGAGCACCTTCTGCTGGAGCCCGGGCCCGATGTGGGCGCCCTCCTGGCGGCCGCCGACCGGCTCGCCGTCGCTGCCCGGACGGGTGCTCCAGTAGCCGGTGTCGGGCTCGTTGAACGGGTCGACCGTGTCGACCTCGATGCCCTCGGCCTTCTCCAGGAGCTTGGTCGCGCCCGCGAGGTAGGCGGCGAAGTCGTCGACCGAGTCGGCCTTCAGCTGGTCGGCGTTGGCGTCGAACCCGCCGGAGACGTATCCGCTCTCGGTCATGAACCACGGCGGGGAGTTGCTGAACGTCTCCCAGTGGTCGATGTCGTTCTTGATGCGCTCCACCCACCACCGCTGGGTGGCGTCGGCGTCCCTGTTCCAGTCGGCCGGGTCGTCGGCGCTCCACCAGTCGGTGTCGGTGCGGGTGGTGCCCTCGGGCGCCTTCCACCAGCCTTCGACCGCACCGCCGGCCCGCAGGTAGTCCGCGACGTCCGGGGCGTTGCCACCGCCGATGTTGTACCGGGCGATGTTCAGCGCCAGTCCGTCGTCGTCGAAGAGGAGCCGCGCGAGCTTCTCCCGGATCGCGGGCGGATAGTCGCCGGTGGCGTTGGCGAACCAGACCAGACTGGTGCCCCAGCCCTCGAACTCCTGCTGCTGGTACGACGGGTCCGGCGTCACGGTGACGGCGGCCTCGGCATGTGCCTGGACGGGGACGCTCAGCAGGGCGGCCCCGGTGGCCAGAGCGGTCAGAGCGGCGGCGGTGAGGGTCCGTCTGCTGCGGGTACGGCGTGCCATCAGTGCTCCCAACTGCGGTGCGGTCGCTGTGGTGGGCCCTTCCCGCCGCGCGGGCGGGAGGGGATGGCCCTCGGCACGGGCGCGTGCCGTGCCGAGGAGTCGTGGGGGCTCTTCTCAGCCGGCCGGCTGCCGGAGTACGGCGACCTCCCGCGGGCCGAGGACGACGGCGCCGGCCGCGGTGCCGGTGCCGACCAGGACGTCGCCGGCCGGGCCGGACACCTCCACCGTGTCGTCGGTCCGGTTGACCAGGAACAGGAAGCGGGCGCCGGCACCGCGCCGGACGGTCAGCTCGACCTTGCCGCGCACGTCGGCGGGGAGTTCGCCGTGCACCCCGGCCGGCTCCAGCAGCCGCGGCAGCAGCGCGGCGAGCCCGTCGACGCCGAGCCGCGTGGAGACGTAGGAGGCCGACCCGCCGCCCGTGGGCCGCCGGGTGACCGCCGGGCGGCCGGCGTGGACGCCCGTGCGGTAGTGGGCCAGGACCTGGGTGTCGGGGTCGGCGAGGGTGATCCGGTCGGTCCACAGGGTGCCCGTGGCCGTGTCGTCCAGCTCCACGCTCTCCCCGGGCAGCAGCGGCCCGAACTCCTCGATGCGGATGCCGAGCAGCTCGCGCAGCGCGCCCGGGTAGCCGCCGAGCCAGACGTGGTCGTTCTCGTCGACGATGCCGGAGAAGTAGGTGGTGACGAGGTGGCCGCCCTGCTCGGCGTAGCGGGTCAGCTCCTTGGCGAGCGGGGCGGGGACGACGTGCAGCACCGGCGCGATCAGCACCCGGTGGCGGGAGAGGTCGGCCCGGGAGGTGACGAGGTCGGCCCGGACACCGAGGGCCAGCAGCGCGGAGTACCAGTCGAGCGCCTCCTGCCGGTAGTCCAGCAGGGAGGTGGGGTGGGAGTCCTGCTCACTGGCCCACCACGACTCCCAGTCGTAGAGGATGCCGACCGGGGCGGGCTCCCGCTCGCTGCCGGCGACCGGCGCGAGCGCCTTCAGGGTGGCGCCGAGGGCGGCCACCGCGCGGAAGAGGTCGCTGTCGGCGCCCGCGTGCGGCACCATCGCCGAGTGGTACTTCTCGGCGCCGGCCGCCGACTGCCGCCACTGGAAGAAGCAGACCGCGTCGGCGCCGTGCGCGACGTGCAGCAGCGCGTCGCGGGCCAGGTCGCCGGGCCGCTTGGCCACGTTGACGGGCTGCCAGTTGACGGCGCTGGTGGAGTGCTCCATCAGGAACCAGGGCCGCCCGCCCGCGATGCCGCTGGTGAGGTTGGCGGAGAAGGACAGCTCGTCGCGGTCCTGCGGGCCGGGGTGGACGTAGTGGTCGTTGGAGACGAAGTCGATCTCGTCGGCCCAGTCGGGGTAGTTCATGCCCCGGGTTCCGCCCATCACCATGAAGTTCGTGGTGACGGGCACGTCGGGCGTGATCTCCCGCAGGATCTCCCGCTCCGCGCGCAGATGATCCCTGAGGGCGTCCGAGGAGAAGCGCTTGAAGTCCAGCTGCTGCGTCGGGTTGGGGTGCGAGGCGGCGAGCCGCGGCGGCAGGATCTGCTCCCAGTCGGTGTAGCGCTGCGACCAGAACGCCGTCCCCCAGGCGTGGTTGAGCGCGTCGAGCGAGCCGTGGCGGGCGCGCAGCCAGCCCCGGAAGGCGCGGGCCGCGTCGTCGGAGTGGTCGTACACGTTGTGGCAGCCCAGCTCGTTGCTGACGTGCCAGGCGACGAGCGCCGGGTGGTCCCGGTAGCGGGTGGCGATCTCCCGGACCAGCCGCAGGGCGTGCTCACGGAACACGGGCGAGGTGGGGCGCCAGTGCTGCCGGGCCCCCGGCCAGAGGGTCTCGCCGTTCGCGGTCACCGGGAGGATCTCCGGGTGGGCGGTGGTCAGCCAGGGCGGCGGGGAGGCGGTCGCGGTGGCCAGGTCGACGCCGATGCCGCCCGCGTGCAGCAGGTCCATGACCTCGTCGAGCCAGCCGAAGTCCCAGGTGCCGGGGCCGGGCTGGAGGCGCGCCCAGGAGAAGATCCCCACGGAGACGACGGTGACGCCGGCCTCCTGCATCAGCCGGACGTCCTCCTCCCACACGTCCCGGGGCCACTGCTCGGGGTTGTAGTCGGCGCCGTAGGCGAGGCGCGGGGCGGGGTCACCGTCCGCCCCGCCGCGGCGGGAGTGGAGGGTGGAGATCATGGCGGTCCTTCCGGTGTGGTGCACGAGGGCGGCGCGGAGTCGTCCGCGCCGCCCGGGGTGTGTCGCGTGATCAGTTCTCGACCGTGAAGCCCTGCTCCTCGCCGTACTTCACGGAGGCGTCCTGCCAGGCCTTCAGACCGTCCGCGAGCTTGGTGCCGGAGACGTAGGCCTTGCCGACGGTGTCGTTGAAGATCGAGTTGGCGTACTGCTGGAAGGGCAGGTACGACCAGCCGTCGGCGACGTTGGCGGCGGACTCGGCGAAGACCTTGTTCGCCTCCTGTCCGCCGAAGTAGTCGAACTCGGTGCTCTGGAACTCGCTGGACTGGAGCTCCGCGGTGGTCGCGGGGAAGGCGCCCTCCTCGACGCGGGACTGGACGCCGGCCCCGGCGTTCGCGTACTCGACGAAGGCGTAGGCGAGTTCCTTGTTCTTGCCCAGCGCCGGCAGGGTCAGGGAGCTGCCGCCGCTCTCCGCGCTCGCCTTGTCGCCCGCGGTCCAGGACGGCAGCGGGGCCGCGCGCCAGTCACCGGCGGCGTCCGGCACGCCCGTGACGAAGCTGGCGGGCATCCAGGCGCCGGTCGCCAGGGTGGCGATGGTGCCGTCGCCGAGGCCCTTGTACCAGTCGTCGGTCCAGCCGTAGATGGGCGCGAGGAGCTTCTCGTCGATCAGCTTCTGCCAGGTCTCGGTGAACTTCGTGGCGCCCGCGTCTGAGAAGTCGATCTTCACGTTCGTGCCGTCGACCTGGTAGGGGCGCGAACCGGCCTGCCACAGCATGCTGGTGGTGAAGCCCGCGTCACCGGCGTCGTTGGCGATGTAGACCTTGGGGTCGGCCTTGTGCAGCTTGCGCGCCGCGTCGAGGTACTCGTCCCAGGTGGTCGGGACGGCGATCTTGTACTTGTCGAAGACCGCCTTGTTGTAGAACAGCGCCATCGGACCCGAGTCCATCGGCAGGCCGTAGACGGCGTCACCCTCGCTCACCGCGTCCCACGGACCCGCGGTGTACTGGTCGGCGAGCTTGTCGGCTCCGAAGGACTTCAGGTCGGTGAGGCCCTTGGTCAGGGCGTACTGGCTCACCGCGAAGTACTCGACCTGGGCGACGTCGGGCACGCCCTTCTCGGCCGATATCGCGTTCGACAGGGCGGTGTAGTGCTTGTCGCCGGACCGCTCGCTCACCAGGTTGATCTTGACCTTGGGGTACTTCTTCTCGAAGTCGGCGGCGACCGTCTTCAGCGTGGGTTCCCAGGACCACACCGTGACCGTGCCGCCCTTCTCCAGGGCCGCCTGGATGTCCGCGGCGGAGACCGCCTTCTGGGCGGAGTCGTCGTCCGAGCCGCCGCAGGCGGTCGCGCCCAGGGCGAGTGCCGAGAGGAGGGCGAGGCCGCGCAGCAGGCGGCCGGTCTTTCTGCGCATGGAGGTGCTTCCACTTCTTCGTGGGCGGGACAGGGTGAGGGGGTGGTGCGCGGTGTGGGGCTGAGGGGGCGGCCGGAGGGCCGCGGGGTCACTCCTTGACGCTTCCGGCGGCGAGGCCGGACTGCCAGTACTTCTGCAGCAGCAGGAACGCGGCGATCAGCGGCAGGATGGTGAGCACCGAACCGGTGATCACCAGGTTGAAGATCACGTCGCCGCCGACGGTCTCCGCCTGGGAGTTCCACGCGCTCAGGCCCAGGGTCAGCGGATACCAGTCCGAGTCCTTGAGCATGATCAGCGGCAGGAAGTAGTTGTTCCAGGTGGCGACCGTGGTGAACAGCAGCACAGTCACGATGCCGGGGGCGAGCAGCGGGAGCGCGACCCGGAAGAAGGTGCGGGCCTCGCCGGCCCCGTCGATGCGGGCGGCCTCGAGGAGCTCGGTGGGGATGGCCTCGGTGGCGAACACCCACATCAGGTAGAGGCCGAACGGCGAGACCAGCGAGGGGATGATCACCGCCCACGGGGTGTCGGTGAGGCCCATCTTGCTGAACATCAGGAAGGTGGGCACCGCGAGGGCCGTGCCGGGAACGGCCACGGCGCCGATGACCACGGCGAAGACGCCGCGCCGGCCGGGGAAGTCGAACTTCGCCAGCGCGTACCCGCCCAGCACCGCGAGGAGGGTGGCGCCGCCGGCGCCGAGCACCACGTACATCAGGGTGTTCAGCAGCCAGCGAGTGAACACGCCGTCGTCGTAGGTGAACGTGTCACGGATGTTGTCCCAGAGGGCGAAGTCGTCGCTGAACCACAGCCCGTTCGAATCGGCGAGGCCGGACTGGGTCTTGGTGGCGTTGATGACCAGCCAGATCAGCGGCACCACGGTGTAGAGCACGACGAGCGAGGTCAGCACGGTCAGCAGCAGGCTGCGCCGGGGTCTGCCGGGGGTGTGCCGGCGCGGGCCGCGCAGCCGGGGCGCGCTCCGGGCGGGGCCGGGGACCTCGACGGGCGCGGCGGGGGAGTCGGCGGTCAGAGGGCTGCTCATCGGGTCACGCTCCCTTGCGCATGCCGCGCAGCTGCACGACGTAGGCGATCACCATCGTGATCAGGCCCATGATGATGGCCACCGTCGCGGAGTAGTTGTGCTGCTGGCCGTTGAAGGACAGCGAGTACGTGTAGAAGTTCGGGGTGTAGTCGGTCGTGAGGGCGTTGCGCGCCAGCGGCCGCAGGATGTTGGGCTCGTTGAAGAGCTGGAAGCTGCCGATGATGGAGAAGATCGTCGCGATGACGAGGGCGCCGCGGATCGCGGGCAGCTTGATGGCGGTGATCACGCGGATCTGTCCGGCGCCGTCGATCTCGGCCGCCTCGTACAGCGAGTGCGGGACGACCCGCAGCGCCGAGTAGAAGATCAGCATGTTGTAGCCGACGAACTCCCAGGTGACGATGTTGCCGATGGACGCCAGCACCAGGTCGGGCGAGAGCGGGTCGGGCAGGGAGACGCCGAACGCCTCGTCGAGGTCGCCCACCAGCCCGTACTTCGTGCCGTACATGAAGCCCCACATCAGCGTGGCGACCACGGCGGGCACGGCGTACGGCAGGAAGATCGTGATGCGGAAGAAGCTCTTGCCGTAGAGCCGTCCGCTGTCCAGGGCCAGGGCGATCAGCAGGGCGAGGCCCAGCATCACCGGCACCTGGACGGCGAGGAAGAGCGACACCCGGCCGAGCGAGGCCCAGAACCGGTCGTCCTGCAGCGCCTCGGTGTAGTTGTCGAGGCCGACGAAGGTGGTGCCGCCGATGAGCTGGTCGCGGAAGAGGCTGAGGTAGATCGAATACACGATCGGCGCCAGGAACACCAGGGCGAACACGGCCACGAACGGGCCGATGAAACCCCACCCCGTCCAGGAGCGGCGGTCCCGCCTCGGCGGAGGGGGAGCCGGCCGCGGTGCGGCGGCCGCCGGCGATTGCAGCGTCGTCATGTCGTTCCTCGCTCGTCCAGTCCCGGAACCGGCGGAGCGGGGCCGGCGTACCGGGCCGCACCGCCACGATGTTTGCGTAAACATCGACCACCGCGACAGGGTGGCGAACTGTTATGTTTACGTAAACATCTGATGGCGGCATGTCTACACTGCCCCGATGACCACGGTCAAGGGTCCTCGGGGCAACCGTGGAACCCGCGGTGACGGAGAGGTGGGGGCTGCGCGTGGAGATGGCTGAAAGAGCCCCGGTGAGGGACGCCGGGACGCCCGGGGAGGGGGCCGGGGACGCCTCCGGGCCCGGCGGCGCGACGCGACGCGCCCGGTCCCGCGGCCGCACCACGGCCTCCATGGCGGACGTGGCCCGCCTGGCGGGCGTCTCGTCGCAGACGGTCTCCCGGGTGTCCAACGGGTACGCCGGGGTGAACGAGGAGACCCGGCAGCAGGTGCTGGCCGCCATGAAGGAGCTGGGCTACCGCCCCAACAGCGCCGCCCGCGCGCTGAAACGCGGCGAGTTCCGCACCATCGGCGTCATCACCTTCACGCTCTCCACGACCGGCAACGTGCGCACGCTGGAGGCGATCGCCACCTCCGCCGCCGAGGAGGGGTACGCGGTGACGCTGCTGCCGGTCGCCGTCCCCACCCAGGACGAGGTGCGCGGGGCGTTCTCCCGGCTGGAGGAACTCGCCGTCGACGCCGTGATCGTCATCATGGAGGTCCACCTGCTGGACGCGGCGACCGTCACCCTCCCGCCGCACGTGCAGGTCGTGGTGGTCGACTCCGACGCCGGCGACCACTACACGGTCGTCGACACCGACCAGGCCGGCGGCACCCGTACCGCCGTCCGGCACCTCCTCGACCTCGGCCACCGCACGGTCTGGCACCTGGGCGGCCCGGAGGACTCCTTCGCCGCCCAACGGCGCGCCGACGCCTGGCGCGCGGCCCTCGTCGAGGCCGGCCGCACCCCGCCGCCCCCGGTCCGCGGCGACTGGTCGGCGGAGTCCGGCTACCACGCGGGCCTCGAACTCGCCGCCCGCGAGGAGTGCACCGCCGTCTTCGCGGCCAACGACCAGATGGCCCTGGGCCTGCTGCGCGCCCTGCACGAACGCGGCCGGCGCGTCCCCGGGGACGTCAGCGTCATCGGCTTCGACGACATCCCCGAGGCGAGCTCCTTCCTGCCGCCGCTGACCACCCTGCACCAGGACTTCGCGGAGGTCGGCCGCCTCTGCGTCCAGGCCGTCCTGCGCAAGATGCGCCGCGAGGGCCCGGAACGCGGCACCACCCTCGTGCCGACCCGGCTCGTCCTGCGCCGGAGCACGGCGCCGCCGCCCGGGGGCGGGTGAGCGGACCCGTCCCGGTCCGTCACACCGCAAGCCGTTCCGCACTCCGGTCGCCCACGGCGCGTACCGCCGTCCGCCAGGCCACCCAGACGGCGCGGCGGGCGGCCGCGGTACCCGTCGCCGTCTCCGCGGGCAGGCGCAGCGGTGCGCCGACGTGGACATGGCAGCGCGGGCGGCGCAGGGGTGCCGTCAGGGCGCCCGCCAGTTGCTTCGTCGTGGAACCGGAGGTGATGCGCCGGGCGCCGGCGTGTCCCACCGGGACGACCATGGCGCCGGACGCGTGGGCGAGGCGGGCGAGTCCGGTACGGAACGCCTCGGGCGGGCCGGGGCGCGCGTCCGTGCGGTCCGGCAGCCCGCCCTCCCCGTAGAGCAGGACGTGCCGGCCGTCGGCGAGGACCTCGGCGGCGGCGTCGAGTGCCTGCGCGGCGCGCGCCGAGCGGCGGTGGACGGCGATGTGCCCCTCGCGGGCCAGCGCCCGGCCGAGCAGCGGGACGCGCCAGAGCCCGGCGGTCGCCATCACCACCGGCTCGACGCCCAGCTCCCGCAGTGCGGCCAGGACGACGGCGGGATCGGCGAGGGAGTCGTGGTTGGCCGCGAAGATGGTGCCCGCGGGCAGACGCATCCGCAGCTCGCTGGTGACGGTGAGACGTCCGAGGACGGGCATCAGGGCGGCGGCGGCACGGCTCAGCACGAGGGGGCCTCTCTCCGGGCGGGACGGTGTGCACCACAGTGTCGTGGCGGCGTGGGCGCCGCGCCTGAGTACGGCTACTCAGAGCGGGGCGCCGTTCTCGACGTTCCGCGCGTACCGCCGTGTTCACGGCCCCGTAGCGGGCATCCGGAGGAGAACGAACCCGACGACCCGACACTCCGAAGGGACGGACATCGTGCTGGCCATCATCGCGGCGGTGGCGTTCTTCATCGCCTTCCTGATCAACGCGGCGGAGATCTCCACCAACGACGCCTTCACGTCCACGAACATCATGCTCCTGGGCCTGACCCTGCTCGCCCTCCACGTGGCGGGCATCGGCAGCGGCTGGGCGGTGCGCGGCCGCAGAGGCTGACTTCCGGGCACACGGGCGACGAGCAGAGCAGGGAGGACTTCGTGAGCGAGCCCCGAGGACAGTACGGACACCACGGACAGCACGGACACCCCGTGCCGACCGCCGGTCACACCCCGGACGACGACCTGACGGGGTATCAGGTGGATGCCACGGACGGCCACGCCGGGAAGGTCACCAAGTACTCCCGGGACCTGGGCCCGCGGTTCCTCGTGGTGCACACCGGGTTCTGGGTCCTGGGAAAGAAGGTGGTCCTTCCGTCGGACGTGGTCATGGGCGTCGACCACGACGCGCGGACCGTACAGGTGACGCGGACGAAGGACGAGGTCAGGTCGGCGCCGCCGTTCGACGCGGAGACCTACCTGGGCGATCCGCGCCACCGCGACCAGCTCGGCGGCCGGTACGGCTCGGGCCACTGAGCGGTACCGGCGGCGGCGACGTCCCCGCGGCCCGCACCCTCCGGTGCGGGCCGCCGTCGCGCGCGCGTTCCCCGGAAGCCGGACGGCAGTGCCGTCACCTGCTCACCGGAGCTGACCCCGTTCACCCGTACGTCGGTGACCAGGGCGTTGCGGGCCCGGAACGGGCGCCATCAGGTCGACACCCCGGTCGTCGGTGAAGGGCCCGGTCGGGCTGGTAGCCGCTGTACGCGCCGTCGCAGCAGCCGGCGTCCGAGTACAACAGGTAGTAGTAGCCGTGGCGGCGGACGACGAAGCCGCCCTCCACCCGCCGGCCCTGCGCGACCTCGGTGACCGTGCCCTCGACGCGGGTGCGGGCGCCGTTCATCTTCGCCACGCAGATCGTGTCGTAGCTGCCCCAGTACAGGTAGGGCTGCCCGCCGACGTCGGTGAACTGGGCCTGGTCGATGTCGCCGGTGGCGCAGCCGCTGTTAGCCGTCCTTGCCGCGGATCACCGCCGGGTCGGGGAAGGTGTCGACGGTAGCGGTCACCGGGTTGGTGTACGTCGGCGTCTGCCGGGGCGCGGCCGTGGCGTGTCCGGCGGGCGGGAGCACCGCGAGGAGGAGGCCGGCGAGGGCCGTGACGACGTGGGCGGTGCGGCTCTTTCTTCGGTGCACGGTCGGCGGACCTCTCTACTCGAAGGAGCTCAGGGTCGGGTCGTGGTCGGACGCGCCGATGTCGAACATGGGCGTCATCCAGTGGTAGAAGTTGTCGCCGCGTTCGCGGAGCAGGTCGTAGAGGCGGCGCATCAGGCGGCGCCGTACGGGCGCCAGTTCGGGATGTGCGTAACGGTTGGTGAGCTCGTGCGGGTCGGCCTCGAGGTCGTAGAGCTCGTTGACCGACTCCGGGTTCACGATCAGCTTGTAGCGGTCGTCGCGGAGCATGCGCTGCGGGTAGGGGAAGTGGTGGCCGTGGAACTCGGCGAGCAACTCGCCGGGCCAGTCGGGGTGTTCGCCGCGCACCAGGGGCAGCAGGCTGCGGCTGTCGGTCGCGGGCGTGGGGTCGCAGCCCGCCAGGTCCAGGATGGTCGCCGTGCAGTCGGTGAGGCCGACGAACTCCTCGCGCACCTGCGGAGGCTGACCGGGGACGCGGACGATGCCGGGGATGCGGTAGATGTCCTCGTACATCGCCGGGCCCTTGTCGTGCAGCCGGTGGGCGCCGGTGAACTCGCCGTGGTCGGCGGTGAAGAAGACGGAGGTGTCGTCGGTGAGACCGAGTTCGTCGAGCCGGGTGAGGATGCGGCCGATCTGTTCGTCGACGAGGGTGACGTAGCCCCAGTAGACGGCGATGAGTTTGCGGGTGACCTCCAGCGGCATGGTGTCGAAGGTCCAGTGCGCGCTGTAGTTGCGCTGCACCGGCGGCTTGCCCTCGAAGGTTTCGGCGATCGAGGGCGGCAGTTCGACGAGTCCCGGGTCGTACAGGTCGTAGTAGGCGTCCGGCAGCAGGTAGGGCAGGTGCGGGCCGAAGAAGTGGGTGGCGAGGAAGAAGGGCCGGCCGTCGGCGGCGAACTCGTCCAGCAGTTCGATGGCACGGGTGGCGAGGTAGTGCTCGAACGTCGCCTCCACCGGCTGCTGGAGACGTGCGGCGAGCAGGTTGCCCGGATTGCCGTTGGGCGTGGTGCCGCGCACCGGGTCGGTGATGCGGTACGGCGGGAGTCCTCGTTCCTCCAGGTAGGACAGGTAGTCGGGATGGTCGACGGGGTTGTGCCAGCCGGGGAGGTCGGGGCCTTCGAAACCGTAGGAGGCGGCGTTGCGCCGTGTGCCGACGTGCCATTTGCCCACCAGGCCCAGCTGGTGGTCGCGGGCGGCCAGCGCGGCGGGGAAGGTGAAGGCGTCCTCGCGCAGGTCCTCCAGGTAGCCGACGTTGCGCTCGTAGTTGGCGAGCAGCCGGTGGCGGAAGGGGGCCTGGCCGGTGAGCAGGCTGGCGCGGGCCGGGGTGCAGATGGCGGTGGGGGTGTAGAAGCGGTCGAAGCGGGTGCCGGTGGCCGCGAGCCGGTCCAGGTTCGGGGTGGCGACGTGCGGGTTGCCGTAACAGCCGAGCGTGTCCACGCGGTGCTGGTCGGTCATGAGGAAGAGGAGGTTCACGCGGCCGCCTCCGTGTAGACGTCGCCCGCGTAGAAGGTGTCGGCGGAGGGCGCCTTCTTCAGCTGGCCGGTGCTGACGAAGAACTCCGTCATGCCGTCCAGCCACTCGGCGACGGTGCCGTCCTTCGTCCGGGCGACCAGTTCGGCGGTCGTGAGCGTCTTGACGTGGCTCGCGTCCGCCTCGACCTTGTCCTCGGAGACCTTCAGGAGCTTCGCGGTGAGCCCGACCGACTCGGCGGGGTGCGCCGCGCGCCAGTCGTTGGCCTCCTGGAGCACCTTGACCACCTTCGCCTCGGCGGCCGCGTCCGTCTTCACGCCCGAGACGAACGCGGTGGGGAACGAACCGCCGATGTCCTCGGCGCTCGCCAGCTCGACCAGGTCGGGCACCTTCTGCTTGATGGTGTCGATCAGGGGGTAGTTGATGCCGGCGCCGTCGATCTGCCCGGCGGAGAACGCCGAGACGATGGTGGGCGCGTCCATCGCGACCTTCTCGATGTCGTCCATGGTCATTCCGGCCTCGCGCAGCGCGAGGTTGAGGATCATCTCGCCCGAGGTGCCCTCGGGGACGCCGACCTTCCTGCCCTCGAGGCCGGCCATGGAGGTGATCCCCGGCTTGGCGATGACCCGGTCGGCGTAGGTCAGTGTGTCGATCGCGACGATCTTCGCCCTGCCCGAGGCGGGCAGCCAGATGGCGCCGGGACCGATGTAGCCGTAGTCGAGGTCGCCGCTGCCCAGCGCCTGGATCTGGATGGGGCCGTTGACGAAGGTCTTGTAGGAGGCGGACAGGCCGTGCTTCTTCCACAGGCCCTGGTCGTCGGCGATGGCCAGCAGGCTGGCCCCGTTGTAGTCGGCGATGTAGCCGAAGCGGATCGTCGTCGTGCCGCCGCTGCCGCCGCTGCCGGCGTCCTCGTCCGAGGAGCAGGCCGAGGCGGACAGTGCCAGTGCGGTGGCGGAGAGTGACGCCAGGAAGGTGCGGCGGGGCATGCTCATGACAGGGAGGCCTTTCGGGCGTGCGGGCAGTGCGGGACCGCGAGGGGTGGGATGAGGGGCTGTCACCGCGAGGGGCGGAACGAGGGGCTTGTCGGGCCGCGGGACGGGCGGGCGGGGTGAGGGGCGGGTCGCCGGGCGAGGGGCGGGGTGTCAGGCCGCGGGGCCGGCGGGCGGCTGGTGGTACACGGCGTGCCAGACCTCGTTGCGGATCTGCGCGAACTCGGCGGACAGCCGCAGTTCCTCGGTCCGCGGGTAGGGCAGGTCCACGTCGATGACGCGGTGGACGCGGCCCGGCCGGGCGGCCATCACGACGACGCGGCGCGCCAGGTAGACGGCCTCGTCGACATCGTGCGTGACGAACATGACCGTGCGGCGCTCCCGGGTCCAGGTGTGCAGCAACTGGTCCTGCAACTGCACCCGGGTGAGGGCGTCCAGCGCGCCGAACGGCTCGTCCATCAGCAGCACTTCGGGATCGACCGCGTACGCCCGGGCGATCGCGCACCGCTGCTTCATGCCGCCGGACAGCGTCTTGGGCAGGGTGTCGGCGAAGTCGGTGAGCCCGACCAGCTCGATCGCCCGGTCGGCCCGGCCACGGCGTTCGGCGGCGGACAGGGACGTGAGCTTGAGGCCGAACTCGACGTTGCCGCGCACGGTGAGCCAGGGGAAGAGCGCGTACTGCTGGAAGATGACCCCGCGCTCGGGACCGGGCCCCCGCACGGGATCCCCGTCCACCAGGACCCGGCCCGTGGTCGGCTCGACCAGGCCGGCCGCCATGTTCAGCAGGGTCGACTTGCCGCAGCCCGAGGGCCCGACGACGGTGACGAACTCGCGGTCGGCCACGTCCAGCGACACCCGGTCCAGCGCGGTGAACTCGCCTCCCTTCAAGGGGAAGCTCTTGCCGGCTCCCTGGAAGGAGATCTTGGCCTCGGAGAGGGTGGGCACGTCGGTCATCGCCGCTCCTGCCAGGCCGTCAGATGCCGTTCCGCCCGCAGCAGCAGGCGGTCCATCGCGAGCCCGATCACCCCGATGGTGATCAGCCCGACGAAGATCGTCGGCAGGTCGTAGTAGGTCTGCGCGTGCATCATCTCGTAGCCGAGGCCCTTGTCGGCGGCGATGAGTTCGGCGGCGACCACGGTCGCCCAGGACGCCCCGAGCCCGATGCGCACGCCGACGAGCAGGAAGGGTGTGGCGGCCGGGATCACGACCTTCAGGAAGATCACACGGTCCGGGGCGCCCAGTACGCGGGCCGCGTTCACGAGCGTGCCGTCCACGCCCACCACGCCCTGGAACGCGGCGACCACACCGGACAGGAACGCGGCCAGGAAGATGACGAAGACCTTCGGGGTCTCACCGATGCCCATGAGCACGATCGCCAGCGGAATGATCGCCAGCGGCGGCACGGTCCGGAAGAACTGCACGTACGGTTCGAGCAGGCCGCGGGCGAGCGGGTACCAGCCCATCAGGAAGCCGACGGGCACGGCGAGCAGCGTGCCGAGCGCGAAGCCCAGGAAGACCCGGCGCAGGCTCGCCAGCGTGTCGTCGACCAGGGTGCCGTCGCCCAGCATCTCCCCGGCCCGGACGGCCACCGCCGGCGGGCCCGGGACGTCGGCCAGGTGGGTCGCGGCGGCCGTCCCCCACACGGCGACCCCCGCGACCAGCGCCACCAGGTTCAGCAGGAGCGTGGGAACGGTACGGCGCCGCCGTCGCGCGGCGGACGCGGCGGGCGTCTTGTCGGGTGCGGTGATCACGGCCATGGCGGCCTCGACGGGACGGGGGCGGTCACGTTCCCTCCACGGGGTCGGGTGCTGGATAGCGGGTGAGCAGGGGCGATTCGTGCAGGACGAGCGCGATGGCGCCGAGTGCGCCGCCCGCCTCGCCCAGGGAGGCCGGCCGCAGGTCGATCCGCGGCCGGGAGACCGGCATCAGGTGCGCCGACAGGGCGCGTTCGACGGGTTCGAACAACGCCGGTCCGGCCTCGGCGAGTTCGCCGCCCAGCACCGTGACGTCGGGGCCGATCGCGTTGCACACGGCCGCGAGCACGGTGCCCACCCGGGCGCCGGCCTCGGCCAGCACGCGGCGGGCGCCGGGATCGCCGGGAAGCGCGGCGAGGAACGCCCCCAGGTCGTCGGCGCCGGGGTGGGCGTCGAGCACGGCACCGATCGAGGCGACGGTCTCCAGACAGCCGTCCTTGCCGCAGGAACATCGCCGGCCGCCGGGCTCGGCCGTGATGTGGCCGAACTCGCCGGACAGCCCGTGCGCGCCGCGGTGCAGGGCGCCGCCGACCACCAGACCGCCGCCCACGCCGTGCGACAGCCGCAGATACAGGACGTCCTGGACACCGGCCGCGGCCCCCCACGTGGCCTCGGCCAGCGCCGCCAGCCGGGTGTTGTTGTCGAGCAGGACGGGAACCCCGAAGCGCTTGCGCAGCAGCACCGGCAGGTCGTCCCGGCGCGGCCGTGCCCCGTCGTCGCGGGCCCGTGAGTCCCCCGGCGGGGCGGCCGCCGCGCCGTTCACCGGTCCGACGACCCCGACTCCGACGCCGCTGAGCGCCCCCAGCCGGAGCGTGCCGCCGGCCAGCCCGCCGACCAGCCGCCCGGCGAGGTCGACGCGCTCCTCCCAGCCGAAGCCCTCGGCGTGCGGCGCGCTCGCGGAACCGATCACCTCGTGGGCGACGTTGACCGCGGCGACGTGCACCGCGCGCCGGGCGAAGTCGATGCCGATGGCCTGCCCGGCGCCGGGGTGCAGGCTCAGCGTCTCCACCGGACGGCCCCGGCGCCGCTCGGTGCCGGCGGGCGGCGTGGCCACGACGGCGCCGCTGTCCACGAGGACGGCGACGATGTCGTACAGGGTCGTACGGGACAGGCCGGTCAGCCTGCCCAGCTCACCCCTGCTGAGAGGGCCGTGCGTGCGCAGAAGCCCGAGGACGAGTTCCTCGTGACCTCGGCGCAGCCGTGCCAGCGGGCTTTCCTGATCGTGCGGCATGGGGCTCAGGATGGGGAGCCGGAGTAATTACGTCAACAGCCCGGAAAAAACCGGGGATGTGCCGAGCGGCTTCGGCAGGGGCGGAAAGGCGCAGGTCAGGATGGGTGAGGTGGCTGTCGGTGGAGCCGGTGACCTTTCATGAGGCTGCAATGTTCCCGTGACGGACGGACGGACGGGCGCGGTGGAGCGGTGCGGGGGGGTGCTGGACGGGGGGTGCGGGACGGGGGTGCTGCGGCGTGCCTCAGGCGTCCCACGCGCACCGGAACCCGAGGTTCCCCGTGCTGCTGTCCGGGGTGTTCGCCGTGCGGGCCGCGACGCGGTAGCGGTTGCAGTACGAGTGGTGGCACAGGTAGGAGCCACCGCGCATGACACGCGACGAGCCGTGCGCGGGGCCCTTCGGATCGGTCCGCGGACGGTCCGGGTGCCGGGTTCCCCACCGGTCCGCGCACCACTCCCACACGTTGCCGGACACGTTGTACAGCCCGTAGCCGTTGGGCTCGTACGCGGTCACCGGCGCGGTGCCCCGGTGGCCGTCCTCGGCGGTGTTCTTCGTGGGGAACCGGCCCTGCCAGATGTTGCAGCGGTGCTCGCCGCCCGGCGTGAGCTCGTCCCCCCACGGATAGCGGCGCCGCACCAGGCCGCCCCGCGCGGCGAACTCCCACTCGGCCTCGGTGGGCAGCCGGGCGCCGGCCCAGCGGCAGTAGGCGGCGGCGTCGTTCCACGAGACGTGGACCACCGGGTGGTCGCCGCGCGGGCCGACCGAGCTGCCCGGACCCTCCGGGGCGTGCCAGCAGGCCCCCTCGACCCCGCACCACCACGGTGTCCCCGGCGGCCGCCGCGCCCCGCGCCGCAGCGCGGCCGGCAGGAAACCGGCGAACACGAAGGACCAGCCGAATCGTTCCGCCTCCGTGACGTACCCGGTCGCGTCGACGAACCGCGCGAACCGGTCGTTGGTCACCGCGCAGGCGTCGATCCGGAACGGCGACAGGGTGACCTCCCGGACCGGTCCCTCGCCGTCCTCGGGGAAGCCGTCGGTGTCCCGCGTCCCCATCAGGAAGGAGCCGCCTTGCAGCAGGACGCTGTGATCGGGGCCCGGGGCTCGGCCCTTGCCTCTGCTTTCGTCCGGGAGGCGGTCCTGGTCCCGGTCCTGGTCCTGTTCCTGGTCCTGGTCCTGGTCCTGGTCATGGCCCTGGTCGTGGTCGTGGCCCTGGTCGTGGCCCTGGTCGTGGTCCTGTTCCCGGTTCCGATCCCGGTCCCGGTCTTTCGGCCCTCCCGTCGAGGCGTGCCCTTGGGTACGGACGGTCGGCCCCGGCCAAAGCGCGAGATCCGCCCCGCCCCGGCCGACGGAGGGCGCACAACAACTTCCCGACTCGGCCTCGTTCATCCGGCCTCCCCTCGACAAGTGATCTTCGCCCAGAGGCTACGGCACCCGCGGACCGCGGACGTGGCGTTCGCCTCGGCGGCCCCTACCGGACCGCCGGGACACGGGCCACTTTCCCTTCGCAGACCAGCTCCGCCCAGACCGTGTGCCCGTGATAGTTGTCGTGATCGCCCCACCCGCAGGTGAGGGCGTCGACCATCAGCAGACCGCGGCCCGATTCGCTGGCGGTGAAGGACGGATGCCGCCAGCGGGCGCGGACGAGGCGCACGTCGAAGGCGGCGCCCGCGTCCGAGACCTCGATCCGCACCGTGTTCCGCACCCCTGGCTGGTGCCGCAGGCTCAGGGCGACCCGTACCGGCGGCCTACCGTGCCGCAGGGCGTTGGTCACGAGCTCGCCGACCACGATCTCGGCGTCATCGGCGAGAGCCTCCTGCCGCCAGGCCCGCAGTTGGGCGCGCACATGGCCGCGCAGCCCGCGCAGGGATCCATCCGTCCGGACGACAGGGCAGGTGGACGACCTTCTCATCGCTGTTCACCTTCTCACTCCTTTTCACTGGCTATTCGGACGCTGGGCCCCCGACGGATGGGCTCGGAGCCGACATATGTGAGCGAAAGGAGACATCAGCGCCCGGGGCGGTCCCGGATCCGCTCCCCAAGCCCCCTGGCGGCGCGACCCGCATATCCCCCCACGGGCCTTGATCAGCCCGCTTCGTAGCATGGGCAGGTCCTGGCCGCCCTCAGTGAGGAGTTCACCGTGCCGTCTGCCGATCCGCCGCCCACTGGCCGACGGTTCAGCCCGGAGCGGCTGAGCCGTGTCGAGGACGGCGAGGTGCTCCCCGCGCTGTTGTGGCGGGTGGGGCCCGGGTGGCGGATGGTGAGCAGCGCCGTGCTCGGCGGGGGAGTGGGGGAGCGGCGGTGGGTGCTCAACGCCCAGGTGGCACACGGCTACCGGCGTACCGATCCGGCCGGGCATCTGAGGGATCTGGCGGCCGCGGCGGGCCTCGCGGGCGACGGCGTGGGCCTGATGACGGCGGCCGACGTCTCGGCGTACTCCCACGCCCGTGACGGTCAGGTGGAGGCGGTGGTCACCGCGGGGATCGACGTACGGGGCTGGGCCGCCGTCGCCGAGGTGTTCGACGTGCCTGGTGCGGTCGGTGCGGTCGGTGGGGTCGGTGGGGTCGGTGGGGTCGGTGGGGTCGGTGCGGTCGGCAATGGGGCTGGTGCGGCCTATGTGGCCGGTACCGCCGGTGCGTTCCGGCCCGGCACGATCAACATCGTCGCGGCCGTCCCGGCGGCGCTGAGCGACGCCGCGCTGGTCAACGCCGTCGCCACCGCGGTCGAGGCCAAGGTCCAGGCCCTGGTCGAGGCCGGCCACGACTGTTCCGGCACGCCGACCGACGCGGTGTGCGTCGCGGCCCTCGCGCCCCGGCCGGGCGAGGAGGTCCACGCCTTCGCCGGCCCGCGTTCGCCGTGGGGCGCCCGCCTCGCGCGCGCCGTCCACCGCGCGGTTCTCGCCGCCGTGCGGGGGCCCTCGCCCGTGCCCTCGCCCGTGCCCTCGTCCGCGCCTTCCGACGGGCCTCATGTGCTGTCACAGCGGAGTCCCCTCGCGTACCGGCACCTTGACGAGGAAAGATGAGACGGCGAGTGACGGATCAACCCATGCGGAGGAACGGACCATGACGCACGAACGAGCGGGCCGGCCGGCCGGCCCCGAGGACCTCGTCGACGTCGCCCGGCTGGTCACCGCGTACTACGCGCTGCACCCCGACCCGGCCGACCCGGCGCAGCGCGTCGCGTTCGGCACGTCAGGCCATCGCGGGTCGTCCCTGAACACGGCGTTCAACGAGGACCACATCGCCGCCACCAGCCAGGCGATCTGCGAGTACCGCACCGCCCAGGGCACCGACGGCCCCCTCTTCCTCGGGGCCGACACCCACGCCCTGTCCGAGCCCGCCCGGGTCACGGCGCTGGAGGTGTTCGCCGCCAACGACGTCACGGTGCTCGTCGACAGCGCCGACGGCTACACGCCGACCCCGGCCGTCTCGCACGCCATCCTCACCCACAACCGGGGCCGCACCACGGGCCTCGCGGACGGCGTGGTCGTCACCCCGTCCCACAACCCGCCCGCCGACGGCGGCTTCAAGTACAACCCGCCCAGCGGCGGCCCCGCCGGCTCCGACGCCACCTCCTGGATCCAGGACCGTGCCAACGAAATCATCGTGGGAGGCCTCAAGGACGTACGCCGCATCCCGTACACCCGGGCGCTCGCCGCCCCGGGCACGAGCCGCTACGACTTCCTGGGCACCTACGTCGCCGATCTGCCGAGCGTCCTCGACCTGGACGCGATCCGCGCCGCCGGTGTCCGTATCGGCGCCGATCCGCTCGGCGGGGCGTCCGTCGCCTACTGGGGCCGGATCGCCGAGGAGCACCGCCTCGACCTGACGGTAGTCAACCCGCGCACCGACCCCACCTGGCGGTTCATGACGCTGGACTGGGACGGCAAGATCCGCATGGACTGCTCCTCGCCGTACGCGATGGCCTCGCTGATCGAGCAGCGCGACCGGTTCCGGATCGCCACGGGCAACGACGCCGACGCCGACCGGCACGGCATCGTCACCCCCGACGCGGGCCTGATGAACCCCAACCACTACCTGGCCGCCGCCATCGCCTACCTCTTCGCCCACCGCGACCGGTGGCCCGACGGCACGGGAATCGGCAAGACCCTGGTGTCGTCCTCGATGATCGACCGCGTCGCCGCCGACCTCGGCCGCCGGCTCGTCGAAGTGCCCGTCGGCTTCAAGTGGTTCGTGGACGGGCTGGTCGACGGCTCGCTCGGCTTCGGCGGGGAGGAGTCGGCCGGCGCGTCCTTCCTGCGCCGCGACGGCTCGGTGTGGACCACCGACAAGGACGGCATCATCCTGGCGCTGCTCGCCTCCGAGATCACCGCGGTCACCGGGAAGACCCCGTCGGAGCACTACGCCGCCCTGACGGCCCGCTTCGGCGAACCCGCCTACGCCCGCATCGACGCCCCCGCGACCCGAGAGGAGAAGGCGCTGCTCGCCAGGCTCTCGCCCGCCCAGGTCACCGCGGACACCCTCGCCGGGGAAGCGGTCACCGGCGTGCTCACCGAGGCCCCCGGCAACGGCGCCGCCATCGGCGGCATCAAGGTGACCACCGCCAACGCCTGGTTCGCCGCCCGCCCCTCGGGCACCGAGGACGTCTACAAGATCTACGCCGAGTCGTTCCAGGGACCCGACCACCTGCGCCGGGTCCAGGACGAGGCCAGGGCCGTGGTGGGCGCGGCGCTCGGCGGCTGAGCGGCTGAGCGGCTGAGCACCCGCGGCTGACGCGCCGGGCGGCCCCGGGCGACGGCCGGGGGCCCAAGGTGACGGCCGGGGGCCCAAGGTGACGGCCGGGGGCTTGAGGCGGCGGCGAACCGGAACGCGCCGTCGCCTGAGCCCCGCGTCAGCCGTCCGCTCGTCCCGCCCGCACTGTCGATCCCAACCCCCAGGTCGGTATCATCCTCTAAACGCGATATGTGACATTCGCCCCGAAGGGGCTACCGTCCTCTCCGGAGTGATCCATGTCCAGCAAGCGTCCCTCGGACGACGGCGACGAGCTGCTGGCCAGACTCGGTTCGCTCACCGCCCAGGCGCGCAAACGCGCGGAGGTGCAGCGCTCCCGCGTCGAGCTGGCCATCGCCCTCCAGCGCGGCATGCTGCCGCGTGACCTGCCGGCCGTCCGCGGCTTCCGCCTGGCCGTCCAGTACGCGCCCGCCTGCCACGGACTCAACGTGGGCGGCGACTGGTACGACGCCTTCGCCCTGCCCGACGGCCGGATCGGGCTGTCCATCGGCGACGTCCAGGGACACAACATCGAGGCGACCGTGTTCATGGGCCAGGTCCGGGCCGGACTGCGCGCCCTGGCCTCCGTCACCAGCGAACCGGGCGAACTCCTCACCCGTACCAATGACCTGCTGCTCTCCCTCGGCGGCGACCTCTTCGCCACCTGCACCTTCATGCGCCTCGACCCGGCCAACGGCGTCCTGGAGAGCGCCCGGGCTGGCCACATCCCCTGCGTGTGGGCGACCGCCGACGGCAGATCGGGCATCGCCCAGGACCAGGGCGGACCGCCCCTCGGCATCCAGGAGGGCATGGACTACCCGGTCACCCGCTACCGGCTCACCCAGGGCGGTGTGTTCGTCCTGCTCACGGACGGGGTGGTGGAGGGGCCGTCGATGAGCGTCGAGGAGGGCCTCGACCAGGTGGTCCAGCTGGTGGGCATCGCCGCCGTCGCGGGCATGGGGGCCGACGCGCTCGCCGCCGCCGTGCTGGAGGGCGCCGACCGCGTGGGGCACGACGACGACGCGGCCGTCCTCGTCGTCGGGCACGACGGGACCCCGGGCGGACACGGACGCCCGGTTCCGCCGCAGGGGCCGGACGGTGTTCAGCCATAGGGCCGGACCGCGCGCCGCTCGCCTCGCCGACGGCGCCGCACCGGTGTCTGATGGCTGCTGTGGTGGGTACCAGCGAGCTGCGCCGGCCGGCCGTCCTCGCCGTCGAGACGGCGGCGGTCGCCGCCTGCTACTACGCCGCCGGACAGCTCGGCCTGCTGCGGGAGCTCGTCGTCGAGGGCGCGGTGTTCACCCCCGTCTGGCCGCCCTCCGGCGTCGCGCTGGCGTGTCTGCTGGTCCTCGGGCTGCGGGCGTCGGCGGGCATCGCCCTCGGGGCACTGCTCGTCATCCTGTCGATCACCGCGCTCCGGCCGCTCGTGATCGTCAACCTCGTGGGCAACACGGCCGCTCCCGTCTGCGCCTACCTCATGCTGCGCAAAGTGGGCTTCCGCACCGACCTCGCCCGTATGCGGGACACCCTCGCCCTGGTGTTCCTGGGCGCCCTGACCGCCATGCTGATCAGCTCCACGGTCGGCGTCGGCGTCCTCGTCCTCACCGACCGGCTGGACACGGACAGCTTCTGGCCCGTCTGGCTGGGCTGGTGGGTCGGCGACGCGATGGGGGTCCTGCTCGTCACGCCGCTCCTGCTGCTCCTGTACAGCACGCGCAGCCCGCCCCCCATGCGCCGCTGGAAGGAGGCCGCGTGCCTGGCGCTGGTCACCGCCACCTTCGTCACCGTGGCCACCCGAAGCAACATAAGCCTCCTCTTCCTCGTCTACCCTCTGCTGATCTGGGCGGCCCTGCGCTTCCGGCTCGCGGGCGGCATGCTGTGCGCCCTGTTCGCCTCGGTCATGGCCACCGTCGCGGCCACCGAGCGGATCGGCCCGTTCGCCGGTCGCACCCGCGTCGAAGTCATGATCAACCTCCAGGCGTTCAACGGCACGATGGCCCTGACCGCCCTGCTGCTCTCGGCCGTCATCACCGAACAGCGCAACACCCGGCGCTCGATCGAACGCGCCTGCCAGGAACTGGTGGAGGTCCTCGAACACCTCACGGCCGGCGACGCCCCCCAAGGCCGGCCACCGCCCAGTGACCCGGACGGCCTCCCCGACACCGGCACGCGTGGCTTTCCCGACGACACGGACGGCTCTCCCCCGGCGAAGCGCAGAGGGACGTGAGTGAATGAGGGGTGTCGGGTACCCGGACGGTCCCTCAGCGGTCCGGCGGCGGCTGCCGTGCGGCCCCGCACCCTCGCAAGCGTGGGGGGACGATCCCCAAGGAGCTCAAGGACATGACGGACGTATCGAGCAGCGGATCCGGCCCGGAAAACGGCCGGAAGGTGCTCACCAACCGGCAGGGCCACCCCGTCCACGACAACCAGAACCAGCGCACCGTCGGCGCTCGCGGCCCGGCCACGCTGGAGAACTACCAGTTCCTCGAGAAGATCAGCCACTTCGACCGGGAGCGCATCCCCGAGCGCGTCGTCCACGCCCGGGGCGTCACCGCGTACGGCTATTTCGAGGCGTACGGCAGCTGGGGCGACGAGCCGATCAGCCGCTACACCCGCGCCAAGCTGTTCCAGGAGCGCGGCAAGCGCACCGACCTGGCCGTCCGCTTCTCCACGGTCATCGGCGGACGCGACTCCTCCGAGGCCGCCCGCGACCCGCGCGGGTTCGCCGTGAAGTTCTACACCGAGGACGGCAACTGGGACCTCGTCGGCAACAACCTGGGCGTCTTCTTCATCCGGGACGCGATCAAGTTCCCGGACGTCATCCACGCCCTGAAGCCGGACCCGGTCACCTTCGAGCAGCAGCCGCGCCGCATCTTCGACTTCATGTCGCAGACGCCCGAGGCCATGCACATGCTCGTGAACCTCTTCAGCCCTCGCGGCATCCCCGCCGACTACCGCCACATGCAGGGGTTCGGCGTCAACACCTACAAGTGGGTGACCGAGCAGGGCGCGACCAAGCTGGTCAAGTACCACTGGATGCCCAAGGCGGGCGTGCGCAGCATGACCGAGGAGGACGCGGCGAACGTCCAGGCGGACTCCCTCGGCCATGCCACCAAGGACCTCTACGAGGCGGTGGCGCGCGGCGACCACCCCGAATGGGAACTCCTCGTCCAGATGATGGACGACCACGAGCACCCGGAGCTGGACTTCGACCCGCTGGACGACACCAAGACCTGGCCGGAGCAGGAGTTCCCGCCCAAGCCGGTCGGGAAGATGGTGCTCAACCGCATGCCGGAGAACTTCTTCGCGGACAACGAGCAGATCTCCTTCGGCACCGGCGTCCTCGTCGACGGGCTGGACTTCTCCGACGACAAGATGCTGGTCGGCCGGACGTTCTCCTACAGCGACACCCAGCGCCACCGCGTCGGTGCGAACTACCTCCAGCTGCCGGTCAACCAGGCCAAGCACGCGGACGTCCGCACCAACCAGCGCGACGGGCAGATGGCCTACCACGTGGACGGCGGAGGTGTGAACCCGATCGTCAACTACGAGCCGTCCATCCTCGGCGGACTGCACGAGGACGACTACCCCGCGCACGACGAGCAGGGGCCGGAGATCACCGGCCGGCTCACGCGCAAGCGCATCCCCCGCACCAACGACTACCTGCAGGCGGGCCAGCGCTACGCGCTCATGGAGCAGTGGGAGCGCGACGACCTGGTGAAGAACTTCACCGCCGCGCTCGCCCAGTGCGACCGGCAGGTGCAGGAGCGCATGGTGTGGCACTTCCTCCTGGTCGACAACGATCTCGGCCTCAGGGTCGGGGAGGGCATCGGCATCACCGCCGAGGACGTCGCCGCGCTGGAGCCCCTGGCCGGCCAGGACCTGACCGAGGAGGACCGTGAGCGGCTAGCCCACCTGGGCAAGAATCCGCCGCGCGACGTGCAGGGCCTCACGATGACGCACTGCGTCCCGGACGAACGGCACGTCGTCACCCGCTGAGCCGAGGGCGGCCGCCCCCGTGGCACCGGCTGTCGGCCGCCGTTCCTCGTGTCGGCCGTCCCTCGCAGTACCAGCCGTCGGCCGCTCCGGCAT
>NZ_JBHWKO010000015.1:168631-199988 GCF_042731035.1 Streptomyces sp. NPDC059895 | reverse complement strand
GCCCCGGCCTCCGGCCCTGGGCCCCGGCCTCCGGCCCTGGGCCCCGGCCTCCGGCTTCTGGGCCCCGGCCTCCGGCCCTGGGCCCTGACTGGAGTGCCGGGCCGCCGTTCCCCGCTCCCAAGCCGCTGACTTCACCGTCCGGGTGCGAACTCCACGATCCGGGTGCCGACTTCACGGCCCGGGGTAGGGCTGACCCCCCACTGAGGACACCGGGCCACCGCACTGCACGGACACCTGTGCACAGAGGACTGTGGGCGCATGCCCCAGGAACCCGTCGCCCAGGAGCCCCCGGCGACCGAACCCGCCGGCGGTGGCCCCGCCCTCGCGGGCCCCGCCGCCAAAAGCCCCGAGCCCGCGGCCCCCGTCGAACCCGGAGACCTCGCCACGCTCAAGACGCTTGCGCAGCCCCGTCGTCGTCAGCGCATGGTGGAGCACCTCACCCCGCACGGACCGGCCACCTCGGCGACACCCGCCCGCTTCTTCGCCTGCCCCGCCCCCGCGCCCGGCCACGACACGGCACACAACAGAAGAGAGAGCGGCCCGTCATGATGCTGCGCTATGCCCTGAAGACCGTGCGCGCACGCAAGGCGGGTTTCCTCGGTTCCTTCCTCGCCCTGATGTGTGCGGCCGCCCTGATCACCGCGTGCGGCACCCTCCTGGAGACGGGACTGCGCGGCGCCATCCGGACCGAGCGCTATGCGGCGGCCCCCGTAGTGGTCTCCGGGGACCAGAACGTCCACCAAAGC
Source organism: Streptomyces sp. NPDC059895 (assembly GCF_042731035.1). Taxonomy (NCBI): domain Bacteria; kingdom Bacillati; phylum Actinomycetota; class Actinomycetes; order Kitasatosporales; family Streptomycetaceae; genus Streptomyces; species Streptomyces sp. NPDC059895. The sequence goes on along the minus strand of NZ_JBHWKO010000015.1, from coordinate 199,242 downwards.
ACCGTCAAGCACAAGAAGGGCAAGACCAAGGTCAAGCACAAGGCCAAGCCCATCGCCGAGCGCGCCTGGCTCCCGGCCGACCTCGGCCGCACCCTCACCGGCATCCCCGGGGTCGCCCGCGTCATCCCGGAACTCACCTTCCTCGCCGAGCCCTTGACCACGACGGCGACGGCGACCGCGACCGGCACCGGCACCGGCACGGACACCCGCACCCTCGTCCCGGCAGCCGACCGGCCCTCCCACGGGCACGCCTGGGAGTCCGCCGCGCTGACGCCGTACCGGCTCACCGCGGGCACCGCGCCCCTGGCCGCCACCGACGTCGTCATCGACCGGGACCTGGCCGAGCGTGCCCACCTCGCCCCCGGCGACCGTCTCACCGTTCAGTCGACGCAGGCCCCGCGTACCTACCGTGTCTCCGGGATCGTCGCCCCCGCCACGGACGTACGCCACCAGACGTCCCTCTTCTTCTCCGCCGCCGAGGCCCGTCGGCTCGCCGGCCACCCCGGGCAGGTCACCGCGTTCGGAGTGGTCCCGGAGGCGGGCGTCGGCGCGGGGCGGTTGCGGCACAACGTGGCCGCGGCGCTGCACGGCACGAGCGCACAGGTCAGTGCCGGAGACGCCCGTGGCCGGGCCGAGTTCCTGAACGCCGCCGCGGCCCGCACCAAGCTCGTCAGCATGGGCGGCGCGATGGGCGGCACCTCGCTGCTCGTGGCGGTCCTGGTGGTCGTCGGGACGTTCGCGCTCTCCGTCCAGCAGCGCCACCGGGAACTCGCCCTGCTCCGTGCCATCGCCGCCACCTCCGGACAGATCCGCAGGCTCCTCGGCCGGGAGGCACTGATCGTCGGCGCGGCCGCAGGAGCGACCGGGGCCCTTGTGGGGCTTCCCCTCGGCACCTGGCTGCACGGCAGGTTCGTCGCCCTGGGCGCCGTGCCCGCCACGCTGGAGCACACCGCTGGTGCCGTCCCGCCCCTGGCCGCCGTCGCCGCGACCCTGTTCGGTGCCTGGGCCGCCGCGCGGATCGCCTCCCGCCGGGTCGCCCGCATCCGGCCCGCCTGGGGTCGTGTCCTCGCCGGTCTGTTCCTGCTCGCGGGGGGTGCCGTCCTCGTCGCACTGCTCAGTGTCCTGCGCACCGAACCCGCGTCGACGCCCGTGACGTTCCTCGCCGTCGTCGTGCTGTCCACCTCCGTCGCCCTGCTGGGGCCGCTCCTGGTCAAGGCGGCCGCCCTGCTCCTCGCCGGCCCGCTGCGCCTGACCGGGCCCGGCGGCCGCCTCGCCATCGCCCACCTGCGCGGCAACGCCGTCCGCATGGCCTCCGTCGTCACCCCCCTCACCCTGCTCATCGGGATGACCTGCACGGTCCTGTTCGTGCAGCCCACCCTCGGCGACGCGGCCCGGGCCCAGGCCCGCGAAGGCGTCCGTGCCGACTGGGTCGTCGCCTCCCGGGGACCCGGCGTCCCCACCGAGGCGGCGGACCGGCTCCGCGGGGGAGGCGACACCGTCACCGAAGTGGTCCGTACGACCGTCCGGGTCGGCCTCGACAAGTACGCGGCGCAGGGCGTCACCCCGGCCGGGCTCACCCGCACCTGGGACCCGGACGTCACCGCCGGCTCCCTCGGCAGGCTCACCGCGGGCACCGTCGCCGTCAGCGAACTGGCCGCCGACCAGCTCCACCTGACACCCGGCAGCCCCCTGAAGCTCACGCTCGGTGACGGCGCGCCCGCCACGCTCACCGTCGCCGCCGTCTACACCAGGGGGCTCGGCTTCGGAGACCTCACCCTCGCGCACGACCTGCTCGTACGCCATGTCGACAACCCGCTCTCCTCCTCGCTCCTCGTCAGCACGCACCGCACACAGACACAACTCACGACTACGCTGCGTGAGTTCCCGGGGGTCGAGATTCTCTCCCCGGCCGCCGCCGACTCGCTCCAGGCGCAGCGGCAGCAGGCGAACGCGGAGGTCAACTTCCTGGCCATGGGGCTCGTCTCGGCCTTCACTGCCATCGCCGTCGTCAACACGCTGGCCATGTCCGTCTCCGAACGGGTGAGGGAGTTCGCGCTGCTGCGTCTCGCGGGGGCGACCCGCCGTCAGGTGCTGCGCATGCTGCGCACCGAGGCCCTGTCCCTGCTGCTCCTCGCCACGGCCCTGGGCAGCGCCGTCGCCCTGGCCGTCCTGACGGCGTTCAGCGTCGGCATGACGGGCCGGGCGGCGCCCTCGGTCACGCCCCTCGCCTACGTCACGGTCGTCGCCGGGGCCGCGCTCCTCGCGCTCGTCGCGACCGCGCTGCCCGGCCGTGTGGCGCTCAGGATCCGCGCGGTGACGGTGGCCACGGCCAAGGAGTGACCCGGGGCGTAGCCGCCCGCCCCGGGTCGGGCCGAGCAGCCCCGCCCCGTCCGGCCCCGCCCCGCCCGGTCCCGCCCCACCCGGCTCCACTCCGCCCCGCCCCGCCCGTCGAGCGTTCGAGGGTAGGGGCTGCCGCGCCGGCTGAGCCCCCTGCGGAGCGCAGGATTACCTTGCGCTCCCGGGAGGGTGAGGTCCCGACGGCCCGGTTGTACCGTCTGCCTCCGTCGCGCCGCCGCAGCAGCCCTCGGTCCCGTGCGAATCCCCCCGCCGCACGACCCTCATGCCCGCACAGCCGCCGCGACCCGCACAGCCGCCGGGACCCGCACGTCCCGCTCCAACCGCACGTTCCACTCCACGCACCTTCCGCTCCACCCGCACGTCCCGCTCCACCCGCACGTCCCGCTCCACCCGCACGTCCCGCTCCACCCGCACGTCCCGCTCCACCCGCACGTCCCGCTCCACGCACACCTCCCACTCCACGCACACCTCCCACTCCACGCACACCTCCCACTCCACGCACACCTCCCATTCCACCCGCACGTCCGAAAGGCGCTCAGCCATGCCCGTGTCCGTCCGCTCCCGAAGACCGCTGGTCGCCTCCGCCCTCGGCGTCTGCCTGCTGAGCGGCTGCGGACTGTGGGCGCCGCAGGAGTCCACGGACGGCATCACCGGGCAGATCACGCTCGGCTTCGTCAACGGCGGCACCTCCGAGTTCCACACCTGCTTGCAGGAGTCCGTCCGGCTCACGGCCCGCAACAACAACGTGGAGCTGCTCACGGCGAACTCGCGTCAGGACGCCGAGACGGAGGCCGCCAACATCGAGGATCTGATCGCCTCGGACGTCGACGCCCTGATCGTGCAGACCGTCGACGTGGACGCCCTCGAGGGCGACATCGCCAAGGCCAGGAAGGCGGGTGTGCCGATCTTCCTCACCTCGGTCACCCCCGACGACACCTCCGACATCCTCGGTGCCGTCGTAGTCGACCTGAAGGAGGTGGGAAAGCTGGACGCCGAGTGGATCGAGAAGGACGCCGCCGGCCGCGCGGTGTCGGTCGGTGTGATCGCGGGAGCCCCCGGCGCCGCCTCCGACGTTCTCGTCGATGCCTTCACCGGCGGGCTTCCGGACAGCGCCGAGGTCGTCGTCGGCCGGCCCGGCATGTACGACCCCGACACGGCGCGGACCGTGGCCACGGACATGGTGCGGGCCCGTCCCGACCTGGACTACGCGTTCGTCGCCAACGAGGAGATGGCGTTCGCCGCCCGGAAGGCCTTCGACGCGGCCGGCGCGAAGGACGTGCGGATCGTGACGGTCAACGGCACCGACGAGGCGCTGGCCGCCCTCAAGGACGGCCGCTTCTCCGCCACCGTCTCCAACTCGGCCGCCGACACGGGCGAGCTGGCGGTGGAGAACGTCATCTCCCTGCTCCGCGACGAACGGGCCGACAAGATCGAGGCCACCCCTGTCCGTCTCGTCACCGAGGACAACGCGGACACCGCCCCGCTGTACTGCCCGTCGGCCGGCTGAGCCCCACGCGCGCGTGGGGCCCGCTCGCCCCGCTCTACGGCGTCACCGGCAGCCCCGCCGCCCGCCACGCCTGGAACCCGCCCACCAGGTCGGTGGCCCGGTGCAGCCCCAGCCGGTGCAGGGAGGCGGCGGCGAGGCTCGACGCGTAGCCCTCGTTGCAGACCACGACGATCCGCAGGTCGTGGCCGGTGGCCTCGGGGGCGCGGTGGCTGCCCCGCGGATCGAGGCGCCACTCCAGTTCGTTGCGTTCGACGACCAGGGCGCCGGGGATCAGCCCGTCCCGCTCGCGCAGGGCCGCGTACCGGATGTCCACGAGCAGCGCCTCGCCCGTGCGGGCGGCCTCGTACGCCTCCCGGGCCTCCACGCGCGCGTACCCGTCGCGTACCTGTTCGAGCAGCTCGTCGATGCCCGGGGGCCGCTCACCGCTCACTGCCAGTCCTCCGGGCGCTCGACCTGCTCCAAACGCAGGACCTGCCCGGTGCGGCTGTAGCGGCGGATGCGCGGCAGCGGCGGGTAGTAGGCGTGCACGGAGACCGCGTGTTCCTCCGTGGACTCGTTGAGCACCTCGTGGACGTGGTGGTGTCCGAAGGCGCGGCCCTTTCCGGCCGGAAGCCGGCGTTCCCGGTCCACGCCCTCCGTCAGCTCCAGGGTCTTCCAGCCGTCGGTGGGCAGCCGCGCGGCGAGCGAGTGCTCCTTCAGCTCGCCCCGCGCGGTGAGGAAGGCGCCCAGCGAGTCGGCGTGGTCGTGCCAGCCGGTGCCGGTGCCGGGCGGCCATCCGATCAGCCAGGCCTCGCTGCCGCCGGGCCCCTCCAGGCGCACCCAGGTGCGGCCCTCGGGGTCGAGGGGGAGCGAGGCGATCAGTTCGGCGTCGGCGGCCGTACGCCGGACGAAGTCGAGGAGGTCCGCCTGCGTGGGCGCGGCGACGGGCGTGGCGGCGGGCGCGGATGGGGGGTCGACGGAGGGGAACACAGACACGGGTACCGTCCTGGGAACGTTCGCGGAGGAGCGCGCGGCGGCGCGGAAGCGCTCGGCGGGGCGCGCGGGGGGAGAAGGACGCGAATTCAGCAGGACGGACGACACACGCAGCCCGCGTAGCGGACGAGGTCCATATGGACCCTCCGCCACAGGCGCACATCGGTGTCGGTCACGATCCGGAGTACACCATGCCGGTGCACACCGGTCAACTCGCTGTCACCATGCGGACCGCACGGTGACCGTGCGTGCGGGCAGGCGGCCGTCGTCCGCGTTCGGCCGCCGCTCGTACGGCTACTTCACCCCCGCTCCGGCCTCGGTGCCTGCCCCTGCCCCGGCTCCGGCCTGCGCGCCGACCGGACCGCCCACCACCGCCTCCGCCGCCGCGTACAGGTCGGCCGGCCGCACCCCGCCCAGGGCCGTGACGAGATGGCCGTCGGGCCGGATCAGCAGGACCGTGTGGGCGGCCGCCCCCGGGTAGCTCTCGGCCACCAGCAGCTCGGCCGGACCGGGCAGCGCCGTCACGGCGGCGGCGAGCCGGGGCATCACGCCGGCGCTCACCCAGTGCTTGCGCTCCCACACCCCCGTGCCCGGCGCGATCAGCAGGACGAGCAGGGCGCCCCGGCCCAGCCGGTCGTGGAGCCGTACGAAGGAGCCGTCCTCCGCCGTCACCCGTACGTCCTCCACCGGCGAGCCGGGGGGCGTGTCCACGGAGACCTCCGACTCCAGCTCGGGGGGCGCGAGCGGGGAGGCGGCGTACGTGCCCGGCGCGCCCAGCGGGCCGCGGCCCAGGTGACCGTCCGTGAGCAGCGAGTCGTGACCGCGGACGGCGCCGGGGACGTAGGCCCTTATGCCGCCGCCGCTCCGCAGCAGCGGCAGCGCCTGGTCGGCGGCGCGCAGCCGGGCGGCGACCACCGCGCGGCGTTCCGTCTGGTAGCTGTCGAGCAGTCCCTCGTGCGGCCCGTGGTGCCAGGCCAGGGCCAGCTTCCAGGCGAGGTTGTCGGCGTCCCGCAGGCCCTCGTCGAGGCCCTGGGTGCCGAGCGCGCCGAGCAGGTGGGCGGCGTCCCCGGCGAGGAAGACCCGCCCCGCCCGCCAGCGGCGGGCCAGCCGGTGGTGGACCGTGTGCACCCCGGTGTCGAGCAGTTCGTACGCGGGGGCCGTCTCGCCGCTCCAGCCCGTGAGGGTCTCGCGGATCCGGCCGACCAGCAGCTCGGGCGTGACGAGGTCCTTGCCGGGCGGCAGCAGCCAGTCCAGCCGCCAGACGCCGTCCGGCAGCGGACGCCCGGTGACCTCCCCGGCGGACGGACCGGACGTCCGCCACGGCGGCATCCGGTGGAGCAACGCCTCACCGGCCCAGGGGAGTTCCGTGCGCAGCGCGGCGACGGCGTGCCGTTCCACCGCCGTACGGCCGGGGAAGCGGATGTCCTGGAGCTTGCGGACCGTGGAGCGGGGGCCGTCGCAGCCGACCAGGTAACTCCCGCGCCACCACGTGCCCCGGGGGCCCCGGGTGTGGGCCGTGACGCCGGAAGGTTCCTGCTCCACGGCGTCCAGGCGGCTGTCCACGGCGATCCGCACCAGCCGCTCGCGCGCGAGGGCCGCGCGCAGGGCTCCGGTGAGCATGTGCTGGGCCAGGTGCAGCGGGGCCGGCCCGGCGTCCTCGAAGGTGATCTCGCGCGTCACCTGCCGGCGTCGCATCGCCCGCCATCCGGTCCAGCGGACTCCGGCCCCGGCCAGGGACGTTCCGGTGAGCCGCTCGACCAGGGCCGTGGTGTCCTGGCGCAGGACGACGGTGCGCGCGAGGCGCGGCTCGTCCTTGCCCGGGCCCTCGTCGAGGACGATCGAGGGGACCTCCTGACGCGCCAGTGCCAGGGCGAGCGTGAGCCCCACGGGCCCCGCTCCGACGATGATCACCGGGTCCACGGCGTGGCGCCCCCTGCCCGCGACGGTGTCCTCAGGGACGTGGGTGAACAAGAGGTTGGAGCAGGGTGCACGATCACAGAACGTATGCAACCCATTGCCGCTGCTTGCGTCAAGCGACGGAGGCAGTGGCGAGCACGCCACTGCCTCCGTACAGGTCACACCACCTGAGTGCGCGTCAGGCCTTGTCGACCGGGCCCGCCCCGTGGAGGCCGCCGACCTCCGCCGCGTTGAGGTCGTCGACGTCCTCCGCGCCGAGCACGGCGCCCGTACCGCGCTTGCTGCGCCGCAGCCGGCCCTCCAGCCAGGAGGCGAAGGAGGTGAGGAGGAAGTTCAGGACGATGAAGATGATCGCGACGACGATGAAGCTGGGGATGACGTTGGCGTAGTTGGCCGCCAGCGTGCTGCGCGCGTTCAGCAGCTCGGTGAACCCGAGCATCACGCCGCCCAGCGCGGTGTCCTTCACGATCACCACGAGCTGGCTGACGATGGCCGGCAGCATCGCGGTGACCGCCTGCGGCAGCAGGATGCTGGTCATCGTCTGGCCCTTGCGCAGACCGATCGCGTACGCGGCCTCCGTCTGGCCCCTGGGCAGCGCGAGGATGCCGGCCCGGACGACCTCGGCGAGCACCGAGGCGTTGTACAGCACCAGGCCGGTGACGACGGCGTACAGGGGCCGGTCCTCGCTGCTGACGCCCGTGGAGCGGACGTAGAACTCGTTGGCGAACAGCATCAGCAGCAGTACCGGGATCGCCCGGAAGATCTCGACCACCGCGCCGGCCGGGACACGCACCCAGCGGTGGTCGGACATGCGGGCGATGCCGAAGACCGCGCCCAGAGGGAGGGCGATGACCATGGAGAGCGCCGCGGCCTTCAGGGTGTCACCGAGGCCCGGCAGCAGGTACGTGGTCCAGGCCTGGGCGGTGGTGAACGGCTCCCACAGGGCCCACTCGAGCTGATTCTTGTCGTCCATCCTCTGCCAGATCCACCACAGCGCCAGGGCGAGGAGGACGACGAAGAGGACGGAGAGGAGGACGTTGCGCCGCTTGGCGCGGGGGCCGGGGGCGTCGTAGAGGACGGAGGTCATCGCTTCACCGCCAGTCGCTTGCCGAGCCAGCCGAGCAGCAGGCCGGTGGGAAGGGTAAGGACCACGAACCCGAAGGCGAAGACCGCGCCGATGGCCAGCGTCTGGGCCTCGTTCTCGATCATTTCCTTCATCAGGAAGGCCGCCTCGGCCACGCTGATCGCGGCCGCCACGGTGGTGTTCTTGGTCAGGGCGATCAGGACGTTGGCCAGCGGGCCGATGACCGCGCGGAACGCCTGCGGCAGCACGATGAGCCGCAGTGTCTGGCTGAAGCCGAGCCCGATGGCACGCGCCGCCTCGGCCTGGCCGAGCGGCACGGTGTTGATGCCGGAACGGATCGCCTCGCAGACGAAGGCCGCGGTGTACGCGACCAGACCGAGCACCGCGAGCCGGAAGCCCTGGAGCTCGAAGTCGTCGGACGCGCCCATCGTCATGCCGAAGATGTCGGCGAGGCCGAGCGAGGTGAACACGATGATGACCGTCAGGGGGATGTTCCGGACGATGTTGACGTAGGCGGTGCCGAACCCGCGCATCAGCGGGACGGGGCTGACCCGCATCGCGGCCAGCAGGGTGCCCCAGACCAGGGAGCCGACGGCGGAGAAGACGGTCAGTTTCACCGTCATCCAGAACGCCGCGAGGACGTCGTAGCCTTCAAGAAAGTCGAACACGATCTCCCGCGCTTCCGGGTGTGTGGCGTACGTGGAGGGCGTGGCGCGCCGCCGCCGTGATCGCGACGGTCGGCGACGCGCCCCGCGGAACCCCACGCAGGCCGCGGGATTCCTGCGGCAGCGGATGCCGCATGGCGTGCGGAGGACGCCTTACTTGACGATGACGCCGATCTTCGGGGCCGGCTCGTTCTGGTAGTTCGCCGGGCCGAAGTTCTCGGTGACGGCCTTCTCCCAGGACTTGTCGCCGACCATCTTCTCCAGCGCGGCGTTGATCTTGTCGACGGTGGCGGTGTCGCCCTTCTTGACGCCGATGCCGTAGTTCTCGTTGCTGAGCTTCTCGCCCACCAGCTTGAACTGGCCCTTGTACTTGTCCTGGGCGGCGTAGCCCGCGAGGATCGAGTCGTCCGTGGTCAGAGCGTCGACCGCGCCGCTCTGGAGGGCGGCGACGCACTCGGAGTAGCCGCTGTTCTGACGCAGGTTGGCCTTGGGGGCGATCTTGTCCTTGACGTTCTGCGCCGAGGTCGAGCCGGCCACCGAACAGAGGTTCTTGCCGTTGAGGTCGGCACCCTTGGTGATCTTGGAGTCGGACTTGACCAGCAGGTCCTGGTGGGCCAGCAGGTAGGGGCCGGCGAAGTCGACCTTCTGCTTGCGCTCGTCGTTGATCGAGTACGAGGCCACGATGAACTTCACGTCGCCGCGGGCGAGCGCGTTCTCGCGGTCGGCGCTCTTGGTCTCGACGAACTCGATCTGGTCCGCGTCGTAGCCGAGCTCCTTGGCCACGTACGTCGCCACGTCGACGTCGAACCCGGAGAAGGAACCGTCCGGCTCCTTCAGGCCGATACCGGGCTGGTCGTACTTGATACCGATCTTGATCTTCTCGCCGCCGCTGGAGCCGGAGCCGCTGCCGGAGGCGTCCTTGTCGTCGCCGCCGCACGCGGTGGCGGACAGGGCGAGGGCGAGGACGGCGGCCGAGGCGGCGGTGACCTTGCGAAGCTTCATGGTGAACTTCCTTTGGATGGTGCCTTCGGGTGGTGAAGGGATACGGGCCGTCGAAAGGCGGGTGACGCAGGTCGTCGGTGCGCGCCGGGGCGCGTCAGTGGTGCAGGATCTTCGACAGGAAGTCCTTGGCGCGGTCGCTGCGCGGATTGCTGAAGAACTGCTCGGGCGCGGCCTGTTCGACGATGCGGCCGTCCGCCATGAACACCACGCGGTTCGCGGCCGACCGGGCGAAGCCCATCTCATGGGTCACGACGATCATGGTCATGCCGTCCCGGGCGAGCTGCTGCATGACCTCCAGCACCTCGTTGATCATCTCCGGGTCCAGGGCGGAGGTCGGCTCGTCGAAGAGCATGACCTTCGGATTCATGGCCAGCGCCCGCGCGATCGCGACACGCTGCTGCTGGCCGCCGGAGAGCTGCGCGGGGTACTTGTCGGCCTGGGTGCCCACGCCGACCCGGTCCAGCAGCTCGCGGGCCCTCTCCGCGGCCTGCTTCCTGTCGGTCCTGCGGACCTTGATCTGGCCCAGCATCACGTTCTCGAGCACCGTCTTGTGCGCGAACAGGTTGAAGGACTGGAAGACCATGCCGACGTCGGCGCGCAGCCGGGCCAGCGCCTTGCCCTCCTGGGGCAGCGGCTTCCCGTCGATGGTGATCGTCCCCGCGTCGATCGTCTCCAGGCGGTTGATGGTGCGGCACAGCGTGGACTTCCCGGACCCGGAGGGTCCGATGACCACGACGACCTCACCGCGCTCGATCGTCAGGTCGATGTCCTGGAGAACGTGCAACGCGCCGAAGTGCTTGTTGACGCTCTTCAGGACGACCAGTTCGCCGGGCGCGGCCGTGTCTTCCTTGGCCACCGATACTTCGGTCATCGCTCTCAGGCTCCGTCCTCCTCGGTTTCGGAGGACAGTAGTAACCAGTCTCGACCAGCGTCATTACATCTGAGGGGAATCTGAGCATCACGATCCGATAGCGATCGGACACGTGTCGTAGCACTGGTGATCAGCGCGCATATCGGCCGCATAACGGAAGCGGCGCGCAACCGGAACGCCCTTGACGGCGTCCTCGTCCATCAGCGTGACTGCCATGGTGCGCACGGGGGTGCGCACCGCTGTCACGCGCGGAACCGCCCGCCCCGGGTGTACGACCGGGTCTACAGGGCGGAACCGTACGACCGATGAACCGAAGGGGGCCGGGATGAGGCTGCTGCTCGTCGAGGACGACAACCATGTCGCCGCCGCGCTGTCCGCGGTCCTGAGAAGGCACGGTTTCGACGTCACCCACGCGCGCAGCGGCGAGGAGGCGCTCCGGGCGCTGGTCCCGGAAGGCCCCGGCTTCGGGGTCGTCCTGCTCGACCTCGGCCTGCCCGACCAGGACGGCTACGAGGTCTGCGGCAAGATCCGCAAGCGCACCTCCACCCCGGTCATCATGGTGACGGCCCGCTCCGACGTGCGCTCGCGCATCCACGGCCTCAACCTCGGCGCAGACGACTACGTGGTGAAGCCCTACGACACCGGGGAACTCCTCGCCCGGATCCACGCCGTCAGCCGGCGCACCGTCCCCGAGGACCCGGCCGCGGCCGGCGAGGACGCGCTGAGCCTCGGAACGGTACGGATCGAGCTGCCCACCCGGCGCGTCACCGTGGACGGGACGGTGGTCCAGCTCACCCGCAAGGAGTTCGATCTCCTGGCCCTGCTCGCGCAGCGCCCCGGCGTCGTCTTCCGCCGGGAGCAGATCATCAGCGAGGTGTGGCGCACCAGCTGGGAGGGGACGGGACGCACCCTGGAGGTGCACGTCGCCTCCCTGCGGGCCAAGCTGCGCATGCCCGCGCTGATCGAGACCGTACGCGGCGTCGGCTACCGGCTCGTCGCCCCGGCCGGGTAGCGGGGACCGTTGCGCACACGTCTCCTGCCGCTGCTCATCGTGCTGATGGCGGCCGTACTGCTCGCGCTCGGCGTGCCCCTGGCCGTCAGCGTGGCCGGCGCGCAGCAGCAGAACGTCGTCGTGGACCGCATCGACGACACCGCGCGGTTCGCGGCCCTCGCCCAGTTCGTCACCGCCCCGCCCGCCGGCTCCGGGGAGGCGTCCACGTCCAACGACGAGCGGCGCGCGACCCTCGGCCGCGAGCTGGCCAGCTACTACGAGGTCTACGGCATCCGTGCCGGTGTCTTCTACCGCAGCGACACCCCCATGGCCCATGCGCCGAGGGACTGGTACCTCCCGGAGACGGGTGAGGTGAGGGACGCGTACGAGGAGGCCTTCCTCAGCCGCCGGAGCCACGACCCGCGGCAGGTGTGGCCCTGGCAGCGCAACCGCCTGGTGGTGGCGTCCCCGGTGATCCGCGACGGTGACGTCGTCGCCGTCGTCGTGACCGACTCGCCCACCGGCGCGATGCGGTCGCGGATCCTGCACGGCTGGCTGGTGATCGGCGCGGGCGAGATCGCCGCGATGCTGCTCGCCATAGGAGCGGCCCTCCAGCTGACCGGCTGGGTGCTCAAGCCCGTACGCGTCCTGGACGCCACCACCCACGCCGTCGCCAGCGGTCGTCTGAAGTCCCGGGTCGCGGTCGCCAGCGGCCCGCCGGAACTCAGACGCCTGGCCCGGGCGTTCAACGAGATGGCGGACAACGTCGAGGACGTGCTGGAGCAGCAGCGCGCCTTCGTCGCCGACGCCTCCCACCAGTTGCGCAACCCGCTCGCGGCGCTGCTGCTGCGCATCGAACTGCTCGCCTACGAACTCCCGGAGGGCAACGAGGAGATCGCCTCCGTCCAGAACGAGGGGAAGCGCCTCGCCCAGGTCCTGGACGACCTGCTCGACCTCGCCCTGGCCGAGCACACCGAGGCCGACCTGCGGGTCACCGACATCGGCGCGCTGGCCGCCGAGCGCGTCGCGGCCTGGGCGCCCACGGCCGGGGCCAAGGGCGTCCGCCTGCTGGGCGACTGCCCGCCCACCACGGCCTGGGCCGACCCGGTCACCCTGTCCAGCGCCCTGGACGCGGTGATCGACAACGCGGTCAAGTTCACCCCGGAGGGCGAGAGCGTGGAGGTGGCGGTCGCGGCCGACGGCGAGACCTCCACCGTCGTCGTCACGGACAACGGCCCCGGTCTGACCGACGAGGAACTCGCGCGCGTCGGCGACCGCTTCTGGCGCAGCGGCCGCCACCAGAACATCAAGGGCTCCGGCCTCGGCCTGTCCATCTCCCGGGCCCTGCTCGCGGCCGGCGGCGGATCGCTGTCGTACGACCGCCACGAGCCCACCGGGCTGCGGGTGACGGTGTCGGTGCCGCGGTCGCGGCCCCTGGCCTGAGCCGGCCGGGGGCCGGATCCGTCCACGGCAGACCCGGTGCGTCCACGGCATCGAGGAGAGGGAGGGGCTCCGCCTACGGCTTGACGGACCGGTAGTAGCGTCGTGCGCCCTCGTGCAGGGGGAGCGGGTCGGTGTAGATGGCGGTGCGCAGGTCGACCAGCTGGGCGGAGTGGACGTGCGCCCCGATGCCGTCCCGGCTCTTGATCACGGTCCGGGTCAGCCACTCGGTGAGCCGGGCATCGGTGTCCGTGCGGGTCATCAGCAGGTTGGACACCGCGATCGTCGCCACGGTGGCGCCGTTCTGGATGGTGGGGTAGGCCGACTCGGGCATGTTGGTGGCCCGGTAGTAGCCCGTGGTGTCGTCCTCCTCGTGCATCTTGGCGACCAGCCCGGCGTCGATCGGCACGAACCGGAAGCTGAATCCGTCCGCCAGCTTCTCCAGCCCGGCCGTCGGCACCCCGCCGGACCAGAAGAACGCGTCGATCGTGCCCTGCTTCAGCTGCTCCGGCCCGGTGTCGATGCCCTCCGACACCGCACTGAGGTCCTTCGCCGGGTCCAGCCCCGCCGCCTTGAGCACCCGGTTGGCGATCAGCCGCACACCCGAGCGGGGCAGACCCGTCGCGACCGTCTTCCCCTTCAGGTCGGAGACGGACCGGACGTCCGAGTCGCGCGGCACGACGAGCTGCACGTAGTCGTCGTACAGCCGGGCCACACCGCGCAGCCGGGCGGCCGAGCCGGGGTGCTGCGCCTCGTACGTGGCGACCGCGTCGGCCGCGGCGATGGTGAAGTCCGCGTGGCCCTCCGCCACGCGCGCGACGTTCTCCTGCGATCCGTTGCTCGTCGTCAGGTTCACGTCCAGGCGGGGCATGTCCTCGGCGAGCTCGGTGCGCAGACGGCTGCCGTACTCGTAGTAGACGCCGCTCGTCGTGCCCGTGCTGAAGGTGATCGATCCGCTCGGCGGATCCTCGCCCAGGGGCAGCAGCCACCACAGCAGCAGCCCGAGCACGACGGCGCCGGCGGCCGCGCCCTGGAGGGCCCGGCGCCTGCCGGTACGGGGGAACACCTTGGACATGCGCGCGATCCTGCCAGGCCGGGACGGGGACTGACCAGGGCGGGGCTCGTACACCGCGGCGGGCCGGGGCCTGGGCGGGCGTGTCAGTGGTCGGGGGCGGGGTGTCAGCGGTCGGGGGCGGGGGTGTCAGTGGGAGTCGTTACAGTCGGTGCATGAGTTCCTCGCCCGCCGACCTGGTCCGTGCGTTCCACCGAGCCTGTGGGCTCGACGTCCGCAGTACGCCCACCGAGGTGTCGCCCCGGCTCGCCGCGCACCGCGGGGAGCTGCTCGCCGAGGAGGCCGCCGAGGTCGCCGAGGTGTCGGTGAGCGGCCCGCTGGACCGGCTGGCGCACGAACTGGCCGACGTGGTCTACGTCGCCTACGGGACGGCCCTGGTGCACGGCATCGACCTCGACGCGGTGATAGCCGAGATCCACCGTTCCAACATGACCAAGCGGGGCCCCGACGGCCGGATCGCCCGCCGCGCCGACGGCAAGGTCCTCAAGGGCGAGCACTACGAGGCCCCGGACGTGTCGGCGGTGCTGCGGCGCCAGGGGTGGGAGCCGGGCGGGGCGGGCTGAGGGGCGGGGGCGGGGGACGCGGCGCGTACCGTGCCACCTGCGGTGGGCGCGTACACCGCCCACCGCGGGTGCCGGAGCCGGCCCGCCCGGAGCCGGCCCGCCTTGAATCGGCCCGCCCGGCGTCGGCCCCCTGGCGTCCGGACTGGCGGGCCGTCCGCTCAGTCCCCCACGCGTGACCCGGCCCCTACCTCGGCCGGCGGCCGGGCCGGGCCCTGGGGCGTGCCCCGGCGTCGTGTCCACCACGTCGCCAGCGGTTCCGTGTAGCGGGCGGTGAGCGGTCCAACGACGACCAGGATCAGGACGTACGCCGTGGCCAGCGGGCCCAGCGAGGGCTCGATGCCGGCGGTGACCGCCAGCCCGGCGATGACGATCGAGAACTCGCCGCGCGCCACCAGCGCCCCGCCCGCGCGCCAGCGGCCCCGGACCGAGATCCCGGCGCGCCGGGCCGCCCAGTAACCGGTGGCGATCTTCGTCGCGGCGGTGACGACGGCAAGCGCGAGGGCCGGCAGCAGCACCGGCGGGATGCTCGCCGGATCCGTGTGCAGCCCGAAGAAGACGAAGAAGACGGCGGCGAACAGGTCCCGCAGCGGACTCAGCAGCGTGTGCGCGCCCTCGGCGACCTCCCCGGACAGCGCGATGCCCACCAGGAAGGCGCCCACCGCCGCCGACACCTGGAGCTGCTGCGCCACACCGGCGACCAGGATCGTCAGACCCAGGACGACGAGGAGCAGTTTCTCCGGGTCGTCGCTCGACACGAACCGGGAGATGACCCGGCCGTAGCGCACCGCCGCGAACAGCACGAGACCCGCGACGCCGAGCGCGATCGCCAGGGTGACGCTGCCGGCCGCGAACCCGACCCCCGCCACCAGCGCGGTGACGATCGGCAGGTAGACGGCCATCGCCAGGTCCTCCAGCACGAGGACGCTGAGGATGACCGGGGTCTCCCGGTTCCCGACCCGGCCCAGGTCGCCCAGCACCTTGGCGATGACCCCGGACGACGAGATCCAGGTGACGCCGGCGAGGACCACGGCGGCCACCGGCCCCCAGCCGAGCAGCAGCGCGGCGGCCGCACCCGGCAGGGCGTTCAGGGCGCAGTCCACGAGACCGGACGGATAGTGCGCCTTGAGGTTGGAGACCAGATCGCTCGCCGTGTACTCCAGGCCGAGCATGAGCAGCAGCAGGATGACGCCGATCTCGGCGCCGATGGCCACGAACTCCTCGCTCGCGCCGAGCGGCAGCAGCCCGCCCTCACCGAAGGCCAGACCGGCCAGCAGGTACAGGGGGATGGGCGAGAACTGGAAACGGGCCGCGAACCGGCCGAGCAGGCCGAGGCCCAGGATGATGGAACCGAACTCGATCAGCAGGACGGCGGAGGAGTGCACCGGTTCACCCCCGCCCGAGTATCGCCGCGGCCGCGTCCACGCCCTCGCGGGTGCCGATGACGATGAGGGTGTCACCGCCCGCCAGCCGGAAGTCCGGTGCCGGGGACGGGATGGCCTCGGCCCGCCGCAGCACCGCCACGATCGAGGCGCCGGTCTCCGTGCGCATCCGGGTCTCGCCCAGCAGCCGCCCGTTCCAGCGCGAGGTCGCGGTCACCTCGACGCGCTCGGCGACCAGCCCCAGGTCCGTGGTGTACAGCAGGCTCGCGCTGTGGTGGGAGGGCTTGAGCGCGTCGATCAGCGCGCCGGCCTCGGAGCCGGTCAGCCGCAGGGACTGGGCGCAGGAGTCCGGGTCGTCGGCGCGGTACACGCTCACCGTCCGGTTGCCGTCGCGGTGCGCCACCACGGACAGGTGCCGTCGCTCCCGCGTCACGAGGTCGTACTGGACGCCGATCCCTGGCAGCGGGGTCGTGCGAAGACGCGGAGCAGACACGTTTCTTCTCCTTGTGAGAGTGGGGGTCGACGTCGTGGTCGACGGGGTGCCGGTGTGGTCGTGTTCCCTGGGCCGGGGTTCCGTCGCGGCCGACCGCCCACGGGTGCCCGGAGCAGCCATGCTGCCATCCCCCCGTACGGTGGCGACATGGGTGTCGCGACGGATGGACAGGGCCGGTGCAGGACGGAGAGGCTGGTCACGGCGGTGCCATGGACGAGGACCCGGCGGACGGCGGGGCCCGGGAGAGGAGGAACCGCGCACGTGTCGCTGTTCTGGCGGATCTTCGCCCTCAACGCCGCCGGCCTCGTCGTGGCCACCGCGCTGCTCCTCGGGCCGATCACCGTCTCCACGCCCGTGCTGCCCGGCGAGGTGCTCGTCGTGGTGGCGGGCCTGGCCGCGCTGCTCGCCGTCAACGCGGTCGTGCTGCGCGTCGGGCTGGCCCCGCTGGCGCGGCTGGGCCGGGCCATGGCCGGCGCCGACCTGCTGCACCCCGGCGCCCGGGCCGTCGTCTCCGGGCCGGTGGAGACGGCCGAACTGATCACGACTTACAACGCCATGCTCGACCGGCTGGAGGCCGAACGCGCCACCAGCGCCGCCCGGGCCCTGTCCGCGCAGGAACGCGAGCGTCACCGCATCGCCCGGGAACTCCACGACGAGGTCGGCCAGACCCTCACCGCCGTCCTCCTCCAGCTCAAGCGCGTCGCCGACCGCGTCCCCGAGGGACTGCGCGAGGAGGTGGGCCAGGCGCAGGAGGCCACCCGCGCCGGCCTCGACGAGATCCGCCGCATCGCCCGGCGCCTGCGCCCCGGCGTCCTCGACGAACTCGGCCTGACGAGCGCCCTGCGCTCTCTCGCGGCCGAGTTCACCACCCACGGGCTGACGGTCCGGCGCGACCTGCCGGGCGGCCTGCCCCCGCTGACCGAGGAGACGGAACTGGTGCTGTACCGCGTCGCCCAGGAAGCCCTCACCAACACCGCCCGGCACTCCGGCGCCGACCGCGCCGACCTCAGCCTCCGCCCGGTCGCCGGCGGCGTGGAACTCCTCGTCCGGGACAACGGCACCGGTCTCGGCCCCGCGGCCGAGGGCGCCGGCATCCGCGGCATGCGCGAACGGGCCCTGCTGGTCGGAGCCACGCTCACCCTGACGTCCGGCGCGGACGGCGGGACGGACGTACGGCTGCGGATCGGGCGGGCCGGGACGGGGGAGGGCCGGGGCATCGGCACGGGGGAGGGCCGGGGCATCGGCACGGGGGAGGGCCGGGGAACCGGCACGGGGGAGGGCCGGGGCATCGGCACGGGGGAGGGCCGGGGAACCGGCACGGAGGGGTACCTGCCCGCGGACACGGGATGCGGTGTCGCGGCCGTCGGCCGTGGGGCGGGCGGGCGCCGGGCCGCCGCCCTGCGTGAACGTCCCGCGGCCACCCCTGGCGGCCGCCGGTGACCCCCGACAGGCCGTCGCCCCCGCCCGCCCCTCCTGCCCCATCCGTTCCTTCTGCCCCATCCGTTCCTTCTGCCTCGCCGGTTCCTGCCGCCTCGCCGGTTCCTGCCGCCCCGCCGGTCCGGGTGCTCCTCGCCGACGACCACACGCTGGTGCGCCGGGGCGTGCGGCTCATCCTCGACGGCGAACCCGACCTGACGGTCGTGGCCGAGGCCGGGGACGGGGCCGAGGCCGTCGAGCGGGCCCGGGCCGGCGACGTCGACCTGGCCGTCCTCGACATCGCGATGCCCCGCACCACCGGGCTCCAGGCGGCCCGGGAACTCTCCCGCCGCCTCCCCGACCTGCGCATCCTCATCCTCACGATGTACGACAACGAGCAGTACTTCTTCGAGGCGCTCCGGGCCGGCGCCGGCGGCTACGTCCTGAAGTCGGTCGCCGACCGCGACCTCGTCGAGGCGTGCCGGGCGGTCATGCGCGACGAGCCCTTCATCTACCCGGGCGCGGAACGGGCGCTCGTACGCTCCTATCTCGAGCGGCTGCACCGGGGGCACGGCGTCGACGGGCTGCCCGAGCGGCCCATCACCGAACGCGAGGAGGAGATCCTCAAACTCGTCGCCGAGGGCCACACGTCGAAGGAGATCGGCGCGCTCCTCTTCATCAGCGCGAAGACGGTCGAGCGGCACCGCGCCAACCTCCTCCGGAAGCTGGGCATGCGCGACCGTCTCGAACTCACCCGCTACGCCATTCGGGCGGGTCTGATCGACCCCTGAGTGCTCCTCGCCGCCCCGGGCCACGCCCCGGGTTGCGCCCCCGACAGGGACCGGGACCATCGAAGGGTGGGGGCGTCCGGCACGGCACCGCGCAGGCGCCATGCGGTCCGCCGAGCGGGGCGGCGGCCGGTATCCGTGCCCGAGGAAAGGAACGAGAGCCCATGCCCGTCTGCACCACCCGTGACGGCGTCGAGATCTTCTACAAGGACTGGGGCCAGGGGCGTCCCGTGGTGTTCCTCCACGGATGGCCGCTCAACGGCGACGCCTGGCACGA
Source organism: Streptomyces sp. NPDC059895 (assembly GCF_042731035.1). Taxonomy (NCBI): domain Bacteria; kingdom Bacillati; phylum Actinomycetota; class Actinomycetes; order Kitasatosporales; family Streptomycetaceae; genus Streptomyces; species Streptomyces sp. NPDC059895. Next base: position 180,447 of record NZ_JBHWKO010000015.1, on the reverse strand, counting down.
CCAGCTGAAGGCGGTGGCCGACGCGGGCTACCGCGGCGTCGCCCACGACCGCCGCGGACACGGGCGTTCCACCCCGGTGTGGGACGGCTACGACTTCGACACCTTCGCGGACGATCTCGGAGATCTCCTCACCGCACTCGATCTGCGCGACGTCACGCTCGTCGCCCACTCCATGGGCGGCGGCGAGCTGGCGCGCTACATCGGCCGCCACGGCACGGGCCGGATCCGCTCCGCCGTCCTCCTGTCCGCCGTGCCACCGGTCCTGGTGAAGTCGGACACGAACCCCGGGGGTGTTCCGCAGGACGTCCTCGACGGGATCAAGGCGGGCATCCTGAACGAGCGCTCGCAGTTCTGGAAGGACACCGCGGAGGGCTTCTTCTCCGCCGGCCGGCCCGGCAGCAGGGCCACGCAGGGAAACAAGGACGCCTTCTGGTACATGGCCATGGCGCAGACCGTCGAAGGCGGTGTCCGCTGCGTCGACGCCTTCGGCCACACGGACTTCACCGACGACCTCAAGGCGTTCGACGTCCCCACCCTCGTCGTGCACGGCGACGACGACCAGGTCGTGCCCATCGACGCCACCGGGCGCAGGTCGGCGCGGATCGTCCCGAACGCCGAGCTGAAGGTGTACGAGGGCGGCTCGCACGGCATCGCGATGGTTCCCGGCGACAAGGAGAGGTTCAACCGGGACCTCCTGGAGTTCCTCGAGAAGTAGTCCCGGACACCCGACGGCATCGGCGTCGCCGGCCTCCGGCGGCGGCCGGAGGTGACGTCGCCGGGCTGGTCCGCGGGGTGCGGCCGCCGCGCCGACGGCACCCACCGGCGCCGGCCGCCCCGACGCGGCCGCGCCGTCAGTCCAGTGCCATGTGCAGGCGGACGACCAGGCCGGACGGCGGCGTCCGGATCTCCACCAGGTCGCAGAGCTGGTGCATCATCCACACGCCCCGGCCGCCGGCCGCGGAGAGGGCGCTGGGCCGGCGCCGGCCCAGGAGCGGGTCGGTCACCCGGCCGCGGTCCCGGGTCTCGGCGACGAGGAAGCCGGGCGTGCGCCACAGCCGCAGGGTGCCCCGCCCGCCGCCGTGGCGCACCGAGTTGCTGGTCGCCTCGTTGACCGCCAGCAGCCAGTCGGTGCGGCGCCGCGGTGACAGGGCCGCCGTCCCGGGCCAGTCCCCGGCGGCGGCGCGCACGTCGGCCAGGTCGTTCTCGCCGAAGCGCACCACGACCGCGTCCTCGGGTTCCGGCAGCGGGGTGTCGCAGTCACGGCACACCTCGTACGGGTCGGTGTGGTCCGGACTGGGCCGGCAGGCGCCGGGCCGGCCGACGGCCGGGTGGGTCCGGCGCGCCTGCGCCAGCACCCGCTCGGGCAGCGCGCGGTCGTAGGGGCACAGGACGGTGGCGTGGCGGTCGGCGAAGGCGAGGTTGACCAGTGCCTCGTGGCGGGCGGCCTCGCGTGCCTCCGCCGGGGTGCGCCCCACCCAGACCGGCTCGACCACGAGGGACGGGCGCCGGCCCGCGTGCCGGTCGGCGAACTCGTGGAGCAGCGACAGGATGCGCCCGGGGTTGCGCCCGGCCTGCCGCAGGTCGACCCAGGTCACCTCCGGGAGACCGGCGCCGAGCGCCTCCCGGAGCAGCCGCAGGCGTCCGCCGGGCACGGCGACCAGCAGGGGACGGCCACGCATCGCCTCGGAGCGGGCGAACTCCCCGACGCCGTCCAGGTAGTCCTCCTCCGAGGTGTAGAGGAAGGCCGGGTGCCGGAAATCGACGTCCTGGCTCCGCTCGGACGGCGCCCGGGTGTACGTCGTCATCGGTCGCCCACCTCCAGGCCGCGGCCCAGCTCGGGGAAGAGCTCCAGCATGCGCGTGAGGGCCGGCGGGGCACCGAGGACCCGCACGGGTGTCCCGGAGGTCCGCCGTGCCGCCGCGCGGGCGATGCCGGCCAGCGCCGCGATGTCGAGGTGGTCGAGATCCGACAGGTCCAGCGTCACCTCCCGCGCCGGGGACGCGGTGAGGGCGGCCGCCGCGGAGGCGGTGACACGGCGGCCCTCGTACCCGGCCGACCCGGACAGCCGCACGCCCGGCCGGTCGGTCAGGGGAGCGGCCGACAGACCCGGCGCGCGGTCGTCGCCGGCCGTGCCCCGCCGGGTCAGGTGTGCCGCCGTCAGGACCCGCGGATCGTCGCGGGGGAGCAGTCGCCGGTCGTAGAAGCACCACGCGGTCAGGGGGAGGCGGTCGATGACCTCGTGGTGGATGCGCAGCTCGTACTCCATCAGGCGCTCGGCGCCGGCCACGCCCCTGGCCCCCCACGACATCTCGCCGATCGCCCGCAGCCCCCGGTGCCCCCGTGCCGCTGCCGCCTCGACGGCCCCGTGCCACAGGCCGATCATCGCGTCGGGGTCGAAGCGCGGGCCGGCCAGACACGTCCCGGCGGCGGGCGTCACCACCAGCTGTCCGCGCCGTACGGCGGACGGGGCGTCCACGCCGTGGTCGGTGAGCGTGCGCAGCACCCGGCCGGGATCGGTGCTGTCCGCGAAGTACCGCACCTGCTCGCCCCGGTCCAGCCCCCTCCCGACGAAGGCGACGAGATGGCCGGCCCACTCGGCGTCGGTGGAGAACACCACGGCGACATGCCGGTCCGCGGCCGCCTCGCGGCCGGCGGAGACGGACGCACCCCGCATCGGAACCATCTTCCCCCTGCCGGTGCACCGGGCCGAAGCGTCACAGCGGTCCACCAGCCTACCGACGCCCCGGCGCGGGCGTCAGAGGGAGGTTCCGCCCCCGGTGTCCGCACCGCCGGGCGAACCGTCGGCGCTCCGCCCGGCCAGCGCGTCGGCCACCGTGGCGTGGACCGGCAGGATCAGGGAGAGACCGGTCATGGTGATCATGCGCTCCAGACGGTCGGGAACCGCGGCCAGGCCGAGCGAGCCGCCCGCCCCCTCGGCCGCGTGCCACAGCCCGATGAGCGTGCTGAGACCGGTGGAGTCGAAGAAGTCGACCCACGCCAGGTCCAGGACGAGATGTACGGTGCCCCCTTCGAGGAGGGCCAGCGCGCGCGAACGCAGCGCCGGGGCCGTGTGCAGGTCGACGTCTCCGGTGACGGCGAGGACGGCGAGGTGTTCGTCGAGGTGCTGGACGGTCACCTGGAGGGTGTCGGTCACGCGGTCATCACTCCTGGCCGAGGTGCGGGGGCGCTGCGGTGGTGTGGGCGGGGGCGGGGGTGGGGGTGGTGGCGGTGGCGCCTTCGTCGGCGGGGGCCGCGGCCGAGAGGAGCTCGTCCCGGGCGTCCGGCGCGGGCCGCGGGAGCCGCCCGGGCGCCGGGCCGACCGCCGGAGCCTGCTCCGTCATCGCGTTCTCCTCGTCCTTCGCGGTACTGCCCGAGCAGTACCGGAACCCGAGCACCCTAAACGGAACATCTGTCCGACTGCCAGGACGCCCGGGCTACCCTCACCGGCGCGGCGGCCCCTCCCGGCGCGTCCGGCGCCGACGGCCGCACCGGACCGCGCCCGTCCCCCGGCCACTGTCCCCCGGTCACCGTCTCCCGGTCACCGTCTCCCGGTCACCGTCTCCCGTCACCGTCTCCCGGTCACCGTCCCCCGGTCACCGTCCCCCGGCCACCGTCCCCCGGTCACCGGTCACCGCGGCGGCGCGTCGTCCGGGTCCGGGCCCCGGACGGTGGTCAGCCCGGCGAGACCCGAGACGGTGAGGACGGGCTCCAGCAGCTCGGTGGCGATGAGCACCAGGCGGTCCGCGTGCGCGAAGAGCACGCTCAGCCCGGCGCTGTCCAGGTACTCCACCGCGGTCAGGTCCAGGACGAGGGGGCCGGAGGTCGCGTCGAGGGCGTCGGCCAGGGCACCGATGTTGCTCATGTCGATCTCCCCGGCGGCCACGAGCCGGGCGGTGCCGTCCGGACCCCGGCCGGGGGTGAGAACCAGAGGGGTGGTCATCAGGCGATCCTCATCTGCATGTCGACGGTGGTGCCGGACGGGCCGGGGGTGATGGTGACGTGCTGCATCATGGCGCGCATCAGCAAGACACCACGGCCGCGGTGGGGGTTGAGCTCGGGCCGCGGGGTCTTCCACCGGCCGCTGTCGGCGACCGTCAGACGCAGGTCGTCGACGAAGGCCTCGGCGCGCAGGCGCACCGCCTCCCCCGGGGCGTGCCGGTGGCCGTGTTCGATGGCGTTGGCACACGCCTCACCGGCGGCCACGAGGACGTTCTGCACGGTGTTCGGGGACAGGCCGCACTGCGCGAGCCAGCCGCGCAACGTTTTGCGGACCGGCGCGAGCTGCGACGACTCGGCCGGGAAGGTCATCTCCAGCGGCGACGGGTGACGGTAGAGGAGCAGGGCGACGTCGTCGTCGTAGCCTCCGGCCGGCGCGAGCTGTGCCATCACCCGCGTGGCCAGTTCGTCGACGGGCACGTTGCGGCCCTGCTGCACCGCGCGGCCGGCCAGGTCGATGCCGACGTTGAGCGAGCGCCGGCGGCGCTCGACGAGCCCGTCGGTGTACAGCAGCAGCGTGGCCCGCGCCGGCAGCGTGCACTCGCCCTCCGGACGCGGCCGGCCCGGGCGTACGGCGAGGGGCAGGGAACGCCCGTCGTCCAGGAGCCGGATGGTGCCGTCGGGGTGGGTGAGGATGCCCGGCGGATGCCCCGCGCTGGAGTAGGTCAGCAGCCCGGTCTCGGGGGAGAGCACGCCGCAGAAGACGGTGGTGCACATCGCGCCCGTGACGCCCGCGGCGAACTGGTCGAGGGCCATCAGCGTCCGGGAGGGACTGGAGTACTGGAGCATCAGGGCACGGCAGGCGCTGCGCAGCTGGCCCATGACGGTCGCCGCCTCCAGACCGCGCCCGACGCAGTCGCCGACGACGATGCCGATCCGTCCGTCCGGCAGCGTGACGGTGTCGTACCAGTCGCCGCCCACCTCCAGGGGCCGGGTCGCGGGCTCGTAGCGGACGGCGAAGCCGTCGGGGAGCCGGGACGGCCCGAGGATGGCGCGCTGAAGGGCGATCGCGGTCTCCCGCTGCTGGTCGATCTGGTGCGCCCGCACCAGCCCCTGCGCGAGGTGGCCGGCCAGCAGCGACAGCAGCAGGTGGTCCTCCCGGGTGAAGGGCCGGTGTTCGCCCAGGTCGACCCAGAGGGCCAGCGGGCCGTCGGGGTGTTCCAGCAGGACGCCGGCCCCGGTGCCCTCGGCGACCGGGGTGAGCGGGGTCCGGTCGCGCAGAGCGGCCAGCGCCTCCCGCCGCGCGGCCGGCAGCTCCTCCCACCGCCGTGGCGGGTCCGTCGCCGTCAGCGCCGGTACGGCCCCCTTGCCGAAGACCGCGGCCACGACATGCCGGGCCCGCCACAGGCCCTTCAGCTCCTCCAGGGCACCCGACAGGGCCTCCGGCAGACTGGACGCCAGCGACAGGGAGGTGCTCAGCGCGGCCAGGGCCGTCTCGCGCTGGACGGCGTAGTGCTCGGCGGTGACGTCGCGGAAGGTGCCGACGATGACGCCGCTCCCGGAGTCGGGGTCCTCGACCCGGGCGAAGGTGACCGTCACCCACAGCCGGTGGCCGTCGCGGTGGCTGACCGGGACGGTGTAGGAGCCCCGGGCGCGTTCCAGCAGCCCGGCGAACGCCTCCCGGGTCCGCCGGTGCGCCTCGGGATCGGCGTCGGCGTCCGGCCACCACGGGTGGACCGGCGGGTACGGCACGCCCTCGGGACCGTAGCCGAGGATGTCGGTGAACGCGCTGTTGATCTCCACGACGGCCCCGGCCTCGTCGCAGACGAAGAACGCCTCCTGGAGGGAGTCGACGAGCGCCGTCCGCCAGCGGGCGTGATGGGTGCGCAGCCGCGCCAGTTCGACGTTGGCCCGCACCCGGGCGAGGAGCTCCGCGGCGGCGAACGGCTTGACCAGGTAGTCGTCCGCGCCCGCCCGCAGACCCTCGATCGACGCCTCCTGCCCGGCCCGGGCCGACAGCAGCAGCACGGGCACGGAGGCCGTGCGCGGATCGGCGCGCAGCCTCTCCACCAGCCCCAGGCCGTCCAGACCCGGCATCATCACGTCGCTGACGACGAGATCGGGGGCGTCGCGGCGGACGGACCGGAACGCCTCGAGACCGTCGCCGGCGGGGGTGACGTCGTAGCCCGCCCCGGCGAGCATCCGCGTCAGGTACTCGCGCATGTCCGCGTTGTCGTCGGCGACCAGCACCCGGACCCGGGCCCCCTGCCCCGCGGCCCGCGGCGCGCCGGAGCCTTCCCCGGCCTCCGCCGCGGTGCCGCCGGCCGGTCCGCCGGAGTGCGTGCCGGAGTCCTGGCCGGGCAGCCAGCGCAGCGCCTCCTGCACATACGGCGCGGCGGTACGGGAGTCGGTGGTGCCGGAATCGGTGGTACCGGTTTCGGTGGTACCGGCTTGCGTAGTACCGGAGTCGGCGGTACCGGTTTCGGTGGTACCGGAGTCGGCGGTACCGGTTCTGGTGGTACCGGAGTCGGCGGTACCGGTTCCGGCGGTGCCTGCTTCGGCGGTACCGGATCCGGTGGCACCGTCCGCCTCCGGCACCACCGACTCGGCGGGCAGATGGGCCCTGCCGAACGGCAGCCGGATGGTGAAGCGGGTGCCCGCACCCTCGGTGCTCTCGGCGGTTATGGTGCCGCCGTGCAGCCCCACCAGCTCCTGCACCAGGGCCAGCCCGATGCCGCTGCCCTCGTTCGAACGGGAGCGGGCGTTCTCGATGCGGTGGAACCGCTCGAACAGCCGCGGCATCTCCGCCTCCGGCACCCCCGTGCCGCTGTCGGCCACGGTGACCACGGCCTGCCCGTCCTCACCCCGCACGCTCACCCGGATCCCGCCGTCGAAGGTGAACTTCAGGGCGTTGCTGAGGAGGTTGAGGACCACCTTCTCCCACATGCCGCGGTCGAGGTACACCGGCTCGGCCGGCGACCGGCAGTCGACGTCGTAGGCCAGCCCGGCCTTCTCGACCGCCGAGCGGAAGACGCTGGCCAGCTCGGCCGTCACGGCGGCCAGGTCGACCGGCTCGTACCGGGCCTGCATCCGGCCGGCCTCTATGCGGGAGAAGTCCAGCAGCGTGTTGACCAGCTTGCCCAGCCGCAGCCCGTTGCGGTGGACGACGTCGAGTTCCTGCCGCACCTGCGCGTCGGCCGCGTCGGCGAGCCGGCCGCGCAGCTCCTCGACCGGCCCCATGATCAGCGTCAGCGGGGTGCGGAACTCATGGCTGATGTTGGAGAAGAAGGCGGTCTTCGCCCGGTCCAGCTCGGCCAGCTCCTCCGCCCGCCGCTGCTGCGCCTCGTAGCTGCGGGCGCTGCCGATGCCGGACGCGATGTGACCCGCGGTCAGCTCGACGAAGCTGCGGTAGCCCGCGTCCAGTTCGCGGTAGCGGTTGAGCGCCGCCACCAGGAAGCCGTAGGGCGTGCCGCCCTGCTGGATCAGCGGGACCACGAGCGCCTGTACGGGCGGTTCGGGCCAGTCACCGCGGGGCAGGTCGGCGAACGCATCGCCGGCGAGCGGCACGAGCCTCGTCCCGCCCTCGGTCAGGGCCGCGACCGGCCACACCGCGTCCGGGGCGTCGGCGGCGAGGACCGCCGGTGCGGCCGGGTGGCCGGCCGGGACACCGGCCGCACCGGCGAGCCGGGCGGCCCCCTCGTCGAACAGATAGGTCAGGGTGAAGGGCAGGTCCTGCCGGTTGCGGGCCAGTTGCCGGTCGACGAAGGCCAGCACCTCCTGCTCGGTGCGGATGACGCTCGGGTCGGACCCCAGGTCCCGCAGCGTGGCCATCCGCCGCTCGCCGATCACCCGTTCGGTGTCCTCGCTGACCACGCACAGCATGCCGACCACGTCACCGGCGTCGTCCCGCAACGGGCTGTAGGAGAACGTGTGGTAGGTCTCCTCGGGGTAGCCGGACCGCTCCAGGAACAGCAGCAGCCCCTCGTCCCAGGTGGCCTCACCCGTGCCGAGCACCGAGTCGATGCGCGGGCCGATGTCGTCCCAGATCTCCGCCCACACCTCGTTCGCCGGACGACCCAGCGCCCACGGGTACTTGCTCCCCAGCGTGTCGCGCCGGTAGGCGGCGTTGCAGAAGAACGTCAGCCGCTCGCCCCAGGCCATCCACATCGGGAACCGGGAGGAGAGCAGGATGCTCACCGCCGTCCGCAGGCTCTGCGGCCATCCGCCGGGCGGGCCGAGGGGGGTGGCCGCCCAGTCCACCCGGGCGAGATCCGCGCCGACCTCCCGGTCTGCGGCGAACACATCGCCTCCGGCCGCCGACGGCGGCCTGGGCACAGCGTCGTCCGAACGCGCCACGCGACACCCTCCCGTTCTGCCGGTCCACCCCCGGCACCCTCGCCGTACCGACCGCGCGGGGACGCCGACCGCGCCCCGGCCGGCACACGACGGACCGCCGCACCTCCGCGTCCGCCGCCGACGGACCGCCGCACCTCCGCGTCCGCCGCCGGCGGAGAGCGACACCGCCTCTCCGCCCGGCCGACGGCCTCCTCGCTCCGGCCCGTGCCCGTACCGTCACCGCGCCCCCGGAGGTCGTGCTGCCGGTGATCTCGGCGAGGCTCTGTACGGGCTGTTGACGACCGATAGAGTAATCCAGCCGGTCGGGGAACCCGGTGCGCGTCAAGGGGGAAGGCCGATCCGCAGGGAATCGGGGACACACGGTCCCGGACCGTGCGCCGGCACCCCGGCCGCCGGACCCGCCCCCCCCCCGGCGTACCCCATCGCGGCGGCCGGGCAGGAGACAGGGTGACTGAGGCAGAGGGCCCGCTGGCCGTGGAGATCACCCCGCAGTCCGACTCCGCGGGTCCCGTGGTGCTGCGCGTCACCGGTGATCTGGACCACTACACGGGCCCCGGGCTGCGCCTGGCCGTGGACGAGGTGCTGCGGAGCCCGGGCACGGGGGTCGTCGCCGATCTGTCTGGCCTGGACTACTGCGACTCCACCGGACTGACCGAGATCATCAGGGCCTTCCACCGCGCCGAGGCGGCGGGCGTGACCTTCTCGGTCGCGGGGCTGACCCCCGCCCTGGACCGGCTCTTCCGGATCGCGGGACTCGACGAGCTGTTCCCCCTCCACCCGGCCGTCCAGGACGCCGTCGACGCCCTCGGCCGCTGAACGCCCGGCCGGACGCCGAGGGGGGCACCGCGTGGGTCCCCACTCGGCAGCGGGCCCGCTCCCCGGGACCGCCTACCCTTGAGCCATGACCAGCAGCAGCGACCGGAGCCCGGCAGTGGACGTTCCAGCACCCAAGAGCTACGAGATCCGCACCTACGGGTGCCAGATGAACGTCCACGACTCCGAGCGGTTGTCCGGACTGCTGGAGGAGGCCGGCTACGTCCGCGCCCCCGAGGGGTCCGACGGCGACGCGGACGTCGTCGTCTTCAACACCTGCGCCGTCCGCGAGAACGCCGACAACCGGCTGTACGGCAACCTCGGCCGGCTGGCGCCGAAGAAGGCGGGCCGGCCGGGCATGCAGATCGCGGTCGGCGGCTGCCTCGCGCAGAAGGACCGCGACACCATCGTGAAGAAGGCGCCCTGGGTGGACGTCGTCTTCGGCACCCACAACATCGGCAAGCTGCCGGTCCTGCTGGAACGCGCGCGCGTGCAGGAGGAGGCGCAGGTCGAGATCGCCGAGTCGCTGGAGGCGTTCCCGTCGACCCTGCCGACCCGCCGCGAGAGCGCGTACGCCGCCTGGGTCTCGATCTCCGTCGGCTGCAACAACACCTGCACCTTCTGCATCGTGCCGGCGCTGCGCGGCAAGGAGAAGGACCGCCGCCCCGGCGACATCCTCGCCGAGGTGGAGGCCCTGGTCGCCGAGGGCGTCTGCGAGATCACCCTCCTCGGCCAGAACGTCAACGCGTACGGCTCCGACATCGGCGACCGCGAGGCCTTCAGCAAGCTGCTGCGCGCCTGCGGGACCATCGACGGCCTGGAACGCGTCCGCTTCACCTCCCCGCACCCGCGCGACTTCACCGACGACGTGATCGCCGCCATGGCGGAGACGCCCAACGTGATGCCGCAGCTGCACATGCCGCTCCAGTCCGGCTCGGACACCGTCCTGAAGGCGATGCGCCGCTCCTACCGCCAGGAGCGCTACCTCGGGATCATCGAGAAGGTCCGCGCCGCCATCCCGCACGCGGCGATCACCACCGACATCATCGTGGGCTTCCCCGGCGAGACCGAGGAGGACTTCGAGCAGACCCTGCACGTCGTGCGCGAGGCCCGCTTCTCCCAGGCGTTCACCTTCCAGTACTCCAAGCGTCCCGGCACCCCCGCCGCGACCATGGAGAACCAGATCCCCAAGGCGGTCGTCCAGGCGCGCTACGAGCGTCTCGTCGCCCTCCAGGAGGAGATCTCCTGGGAGGAGAACAAGAAGCAGGTCGGCCGCACCCTGGAGCTGATGGTCGCCGAGGGCGAGGGCCGCAAGGACGGCGCCACCCACCGCCTCTCCGGGCGGGCCCCCGACAACCGCCTGGTCCACTTCACCAAGCCGGAGAAGGAGGTGCGCCCCGGCGACGTGGTCACCGTCGAGGTCACCTACGCCGCCCCGCACCACCTCCTCGCCGAGGGCGCCGTCCTCGGCGTGCGCCGCACCCGCGCGGGGGACGCCTGGGAGAAGCGCACCGCGGAGAAGGCGGCCAAGCCGGCGGGCGTCATGCTCGGCCTGCCCCGCGTCGGCACCCCCGCCCCGCTCCCGGTGGCCACCGGCAGCGGCTGCGGCTGCGACTGACGGGGGCGTGCGCGCCCGCCCCCGGGGCGGACACGGCAGGCACGGCCGCACGGCAGGTGGACACGGCACGGCCGGCTCACCGACGTACGGCCGACCGTCCGGACGTACTGATCGCGGGGTGACGACGGGCGGGGACTACGCTGCCGGTCATGCTTGTCGCCGCCGCTGTCTGCCCCTGCCCGCCCCTGCTCGTGCCCGAGGTCGCCGCGGGTGCCGCACCCGAGCTGGACGCCGCGCGCGCCGCCTGCTCCGACGCGCTCGGCGTGCTCGCCGCGGCACGGCCGGACCGGCTCCTGGTCGTCGGACCCGCCGACGAGTCGGATCGGGGCACCTATACGGAGGGCACACGGGGCTCGTTCCGGGGATTCGGCGTGGATCTCGCCGTACGGCTCGGACGCGGCAGCGGGGAGCCGGTGGCCGAGCGCGAGCTGCCGTCCTCGCTCGCCGTCGGCGCCTGGCTGCTGACGCGGCACGGGTGGCCGAAGATCCCGGTCGAGGGACTCGGCGTGGCGCCGCAGCTCGCACCCGAACGGTGCGCCGGGACCGGCCGGGAGATCGGCGCCCACCCGGGGCGGACCGCGCTGCTGGTGCTGGGCGACGCCAGCGCGTGCCGCACGCTGAAGGCGCCGGGCTACCTCGACGAACGCGCGGCGCCCTTCGACGCGGAGGTCGCGCGGGCCCTCGGCGCCGCGGACCTCCCCGCGCTCATGGCGCTCGACGCCGGACTGGCACGCGAGCTGAAGGCCGCGGGCCGGGCCCCCTGGCAGGTGCTCGCGGGCGCGGCCGAGGGCACGGACCTCGCGGGCACACTGCTGTACGAGGACGCGCCGTACGGCGTCGGATACGTGGTCGCGGCCTGGTCGTGACGTCGCTGGACGAGCGTTCAGGGACGGCCGTTGCCGGGTGGGGCCGGACGGTGCACGGCCGTTCCCCGGGCGGCCGTTCCCCGGGCGGTCGTCACTGGACGGTCGTCCCCGGGCGGTCGGACGGGGGGCGGCCGCGGGGGGGGGGGCGGGGGGGCCGCCCGCCGGGGGGGCGCGGGGGTGGCGGGTCTGGGGGTGGGCTGGGGGGCGGGAGGAAGGCGGGCGTGGTG
>NZ_JBHWKO010000015.1:0-168621 GCF_042731035.1 Streptomyces sp. NPDC059895 | reverse complement strand
CCGGGCGCCCCCGGGGGGGCGGCCGGGGGCGGGCCGGGGGCGGGGGCGCGCGCGGCCGTCCGCCGGTCTGTCCGCTGATGTCGCTGTACTGCTGCTGCACTGCTGCACTGCTGCACTGCTGCATTGCTGTATTGCCGTGCTGCCGTGCTGCCGTGCTGCCGTGCTGCTGTACCGCTGTTTTCCGCGGACCGCTGGTCAGGAGCGTGGCGGGGGCGTGCTCGGCGGCGTGAACGTGTCGCCGCCCGCCCCCGGCCCGTCCCTGTGCGAGAGCCGGTCCATGGCGCCTTTGGCCTTGTCGGTGCCCGTGTGAATCTTGTCGCTGTACTTGCCCTTGGTCCTGTCGTCGACGACCTTGGCGGCCTTGTCGATCCCGTGGTGGATCTTGTCCCCGTGCTGGTGCGCGAGCCCGGAGACCTTGCCCTTGGCCGGAGCGAGCTTGGCCTTCAGATTGTTCAAGAGACCCATGGGTCACCTTCCCTGGCGGGTCCGTTACCTGCGGGCGCCCTCGCCGGCCTCGCTGTCGACGGTCTCCTCGGAGGACTGCTGCCGGGGGATCTCGACACCGTCGGTGGCGGGGTCCGTATCGGCCGACGACACCGTCTCCTCGGCGTCACCGGCCCCACCGGAGTCCCGCCCCGGAGCGTCCCCGGCGGTCGGCGCCGCTTCCGCGCCGTCCACCGGCGTACCGGCCGACGCCTCGGCGGTGGTCTCCGCCTCCCGCGCGGTCGCCTCCTCCGTGACCGTCTCCTTCGCCGCCGCCGTCTCCTCCGTAGCCGCCGTCCCCTCCGTGGTCTTCGACCTCCGGAAAAGCCGCGCCAAAACGCCCATATCCACTCCATACGGTACTCGTGCGGGCGAAATCCCGCGTTGCCCGGTGCGTCCGTTTGCGCCACCGGGATGCGCCGCCCCGCGAACGGGTGACGGGAATCTCGCAACGGGCAACGACACCGCAGCGGCCCCGTCACGTAACTCGTTCGAGGGCCGGGTGAGAGGTTTGCGAAACTGGTGCCGTGAGCAGCGCACCCCTCGCCCCCCGCGTCATCGCCGTCGTCGGACCGACCGCGGCCGGAAAGTCCGATCTGGGCGTCTTCCTGGCCCGGCACCTCGGCGGCGAGGTCGTCAACGCCGACTCCATGCAGCTCTACCGAGGGATGGACATCGGCACCGCCAAGCTGACGCCGGAGGAACGCGGCGGCGTCCCGCACCACCTCCTGGACATCTGGGACGTCACGGTCACCGCCTCCGTCGCCGAGTACCAGAGACTGGCCCGCGCCCGGATCGACGCGCTGCTCGCCGAGGGCCGCTGGCCGATCCTGGTCGGCGGCTCCGGGCTGTACGTCCGCGGCGCCGTCGACAACCTGGAGTTCCCCGGCACGGACCCCGAGGTCCGCGCCCGTCTGGAGGAGGAGCTCACCCTGCGCGGCTCCGGTGCCCTGCACGCCCGGCTGGCCGCCGCCGACCCCGAGGCGGCGCAGGCGATCCTGCCCAGCAACGGCCGCCGCATCGTGCGCGCCCTCGAAGTGATCGAGATCACCGGCAAGCCCTTCACCGCCAACCTTCCGGGCCATGACTCCGTCTACGACACCGTCCAGATCGGCGTCGACGTGTCGCGCCCCGAACTCGACGACCGCATCGCCCGCCGCGTGGACCGGATGTGGGACGCGGGACTCGTGGACGAGGTGCGCGCACTGGAGGCGCAAGGCCTGCGCGAGGGGCGTACGGCCTCGCGCGCACTGGGCTACCAGCAGGTACTCGCCGCACTCGCCGGTGAGTGCACCCAGGACGAGGCGCGCGCGGAGACCGTCCGTGCCACCAAGCGCTTCGCGCGCCGTCAGGATTCCTGGTTCAGGCGCGACCCGCGGGTGCACTGGTTGAGTGGGGCCGCGGCGGACCTCACGGAACTTCCGCGGCTTGCGTCGGCATTGGTCGAACGACCGGTTACAGCCTGATCACGTCATGGCATCGGGACGCTCAGGCCGTCATCCGGGCCTCCGGCCCCGTGCCATCATCGAGCTTCGATCGACCAAGTGGAGTCCGAGTTGGGAGGGCGCGTGGCGATGGAGGCCGGCCCTCGCGACACCGCACAAGGCACCGAGCACCTCACCACCGAGCGGGGTGAACCGGAGCCGGAGGAAGGACGTCTGAGCCCGGACGGGCCGGACGCCGACGACACGCAGGACGGCGTGACCGCCGACGGGCCCGAACCCGAGGAGATGTTCGCCGTCGGCCCCGAGGTCGAGGTCGAGCTGCGGCCCCAGCGCCGGCTGCGGATCTGGCAGCTCGCCCCCATCGTGGCCCTGGCCGCGACCGGCTCCCTGATGTTCGCGTTCCCCCTCGCCTTCGACTTCGGCGACAGCGGCGCCGTGATCGCCATGCTGGGGCTGCTGATCTGCTCCTGCGCGGCCGGCTGGGGCATGATGGCCGCGCGCCGCGTCGGACACACCTGGCCCGGCCTGCCCCAGCGCGGCTCCGGCCGCCGCCCCGACTGGCGGGTCGTCCTCGCGTACGTCCTGGTCGTGGCCGCGGTGGTGGTCCTGGCCGTGTGGCGGGTCGCCCGGCTCCGCTAGGCCCTTCCACCCGGCTCCGCTAGCGCCCTTCCAAGGGCCCTGTGAGCGTCCGCGACCGGCGCGACGAAAGCCTTCACGCGCGCGTGCCCGGCCGGGCTCCCCAGGTGCCGCGCCAGCATGGGCCACGGTGTCGGAGCCACCCCGTACGATCGAGGGATGAGCACGCGGATCGCCTTCCTCAAGGGTCACGGCACGGAGAACGACTTCGTGATCGTTCCCGACCCCGAGAACGCCATCGACCTCCCCCTGACCGCCGTCGCCGCCCTGTGCGACCGGCGCGCGGGGATCGGCGGCGACGGGCTGCTGCACGTCGTGCGGTCCGCCGCGCACCCCGAGGCGCGGGCCATGGCGGCCGACGCGGAGTGGTTCATGGACTACCGCAACGGCGACGGCTCCATCGCCGAGATGTGCGGCAACGGCGTCCGCGTCTTCGCGCGCTACCTCCAGCACGCCGGACTCGCCACCGAGGGCGACCTCACGGTCGCCACGCGCGCGGGCGTGCGGACGGTGCACATCGCCAAGGACGGGGACGTCACCGTCGGCATGGGCCGGGCACGCCTGCCCGAGGGGGACGTCACGGTGACCGTCGGCGAGCGCACCTGGCCCGCGCGGAACGTGAACATGGGCAACCCGCACGCCGTCGCCTTCGTCGACGATCTCGCGCACGCCGGCGACCTGTACGCCCCGCCGCCCTTCAGCCCCGCCTCCGCCTACCCCGACGGGGTCAACGTCGAGTTCGTCGTCGACCGCGGCCCGCGGCACGTCGCCCTGCGCGTGCACGAGCGCGGATCCGGCGAGACCCGCTCGTGCGGCACGGGCGCGTGCGCCGTCGCCGTGGCGACCGCGCGCCGGGACGGCGCCGACCCGGCCGTCACCGGCGCACCGGCCACGTACACGGTGGACGTCCCCGGCGGCCGCCTCGTGATCACCGAGCGCCCCGACGGGGAGGTCGAGATGACCGGCCCCGCGGTCATCGTCGCCGAAGGCACGATCGACCCGGAGTGGCTGGAAACCGCCGCCCGCTGACCAGCCCGCCGGCTTGGCATCGGAGGCCGACGCGGCACGGTGGCGCACAGGAGTGCCGCCGGGGCCGGGCCCGAGTCTTCGACTCCGCGACCTGCCGCAGTTCAGGCGGCGCAAAACCGTAAACCTCCCGACCATCGCTCGAATGGGTGATCCGTTTCACGCTCGGGGAGAGGCGGTCGGCCGGGCGTGCTGGGCTCGGTAGCATCAAGCACCGGCCCGGACGGGAGACCGTTGCCAGGCCCCTGAGCCGTGTCCGCCCCGGGGCACTCCGTCCGCCGGTCGACGCAGCCGGAGGTGCCCCATGAGTGCGGAGGCCACGAACCCCGCGACCCCAGGCCCGGTGGTGCCTGTCGCTTCCCGCAGGCGCAGCCGCCCCCGGATCGACCTGCGGCGGCTGGGCCGGGCCGCGTTGCTCGGCCCCGCCTCGCGCGGCCGGCTGCCCGACGCGATCGGCCATGTCGTCGAGGCGCACCGGGCCCACCACCCCGACGCCGACCTGGACCCGCTGCGCCGCGCCTATGTGCTCGCCGAGTCCTCGCACCGCGGCCAGATGCGCAAGAGCGGCGAGCCGTACATCACGCACCCCCTCGCCGTGACCCTCATCCTCGCCGAACTGGGCGCCGAGACCACGACGTTGACGGCCTCCCTGCTGCACGACACCGTCGAGGACACCGATGTGACGCTCGACCAGGTCCGCGAGGAGTTCGGCGAGGAGGTGCGCTATCTCGTCGACGGCGTGACGAAGCTGGAGAAGGTCGACTACGGTGCCGCCGCCGAGCCCGAGACGTTCCGCAAGATGCTCGTCGCCACCGGCAACGACGTCCGCGTGATGTCGATCAAACTCGCCGACCGGCTGCACAACATGCGCACCCTCGGCGTGATGCGCCCCGAGAAACAGGCCCGCATCGCCAAGGTCACCCGCGACGTCCTCATCCCGCTCGCCGAACGCCTCGGAGTCCAGGCCCTCAAGACCGAACTCGAAGACCTCGTGTTCGCCATCCTCCACCCCGAGGAGTACGCGCACACACGCGAGCTGATCGCCGAGAACGCCACCCGCGCCGACGACCCGCTCGCCGAGTTCGCCGACGCGATGCGCGGCGTGCTGCGCGAGGCCGACATCCAGGCCGACGTGCTCATCCGGCCCCGGCACTTCGTCTCCGTCCACCGCGTCTCCCGCAAACGCGGCCGACTGCGCGGCTGTGACTTCGGCCGCCTGCTCGTCCTCGTCAACGAGGACGCCGACTGTTACGCGGTCCTCGGCGAACTGCACACCTGTATGACGCCGGTCGTCTCGGAGTTCAAGGACTTCATCGCCGTCCCCAAGTTCAACCTGTACCAGTCGCTGCACACCGCCGTCGCCCGCGCGGACGGCCAGGTCGTCGAAGTCCTCATCCGCACCCACCAGATGCACAAGGTCGCCGAGGCCGGTGTCGTCGCGCTCGGCAACCCCTATGCCTCCCCCGCGGAGGAACACAGCCTCTCGGGCGACGGCGAACGGGTCGACCCCACCCGGCCCGGCTGGCTCTCCCGCCTCCTCGACTGGCAGGAAGCCGCGCCCGACCCTGACACCTTCTGGTCGACCCTGCGCGAGGACCTCGCCCAGGACCGCGAGATCACCGTCTTCCGTCCCGACGGCGGCACCCTCGGCCTGCCCGAGGGCGCCACCTGCGTGGACGCCGCGTACGCGCAGTACGGCGAGGACGCCCACGCCTGTATCGGCGCCCGGGTCAACGGCCGCCTCGCCACCCTGAGCACCGTGCTGCGGGACGGAGACACCGTCCAGCTCCTGATGGGCCAGGACCCGGCCTCCGAGCCCTCCAGGGAGTGGCTGGAGCACGCCCACACCCCGGCCGCCCGCATCGCCATCCAACGGTGGCTTGCCACACATCCCGCGCCCGACAGCGCGGCGGAGGACTCCGACGGCGGACCCGACGGCGGGCACGGCGGCGGGCACGGCCGGCCCGGCGGGCACGGCAGGTTCGGCGGGAACGGTGGGTTCGGCGGGAACGGTGGGTTCGGCAGGGTCGGCAAGGTCGGCAGGTTCGGCGGGGGCAGTGGGCTCGGCGGGGGCGGTGGCTTCGGCGGGGACGCCGGGGGAGACACGGCCGCCGGGGCCTCGCGTACGGCAGGAGCGGGGACCGCCGCCGAGGGGACAGACGGGGGGAGAGCCGCGGAGGGCGTCTGTGCGCGGCCCGTCCCCGAGGGGCCGGTCTCCCGGCCCGGCGACGCGATCACCGCAGTGGACCGGCCCCGGGCGAGCGTCCGGCTCGCCGGCTGCTGCACGCCCGTGCCCTCCGACGAGGTGACCGGTTTCGCCGTGCGAGGGGGAGCGGTGACCGTGCACCGCGTGGAGTGCGCCGCCGTGGCGCGTATGACCAAGGCAGGGCGCTCACAGGTCGACGTGCGCTGGGGGGACACCACCGAGTGCCGGGTCACCCTGGTCGCCGAATCGTTCGGCCGCCCCCATCTGCTCGCCGACCTCACCGAGGCGATGGCCCTGGAGGGCGCGGAGATCGTCTCCGCGACCGTCGAACCCCCGAGCCAGCAGCGCGTACGCCACACCTACACGCTCCAGCTCCCCGACGCCGCCCATTTGCCCGCTCTGATGCGCGCCATGCGGAACGTGCCCGGCGTGTACGACGTGACCCGGGCACAGCACCACGCGCCGGCGCCCTGAGACGCGCCTCGCCGGCAGGCGAGGGGGCCGCGGCCGGTGGAGCGGCGCCCCACCCCTCACCCACCGCCCACACCCGGGCAATCCGTTCGAGTGGGCCGGTCGCGCGCCGTCGCGGAGCCGCCCGCACGCGCTGGTAGCGGTGGTGCATGCCCCTCACCTCCCGCACCGCCCTCACCATCACCACCAGCACCCCTCTCACCACCAGCACCCCTGTCACCTCTTGCCCCCCTCTCGCCTCTGGCACCGCCATCACCACCGGCACGCCACTCACCTGCCGCACCGGCCGTCTCCGGACCACCCCCTCCCGCCGCCTCACCTCCGCGCTGCTCGCCTCGGCCGTCACGGTCTGCCTCGTCGCCGCGAGCGGTCCCGCGACCCCGCTCGGCATCGGCGACCGCCTCTTCCCGTACCTGGGCAACCCCGGCTACGACGTGACCGCCTACCACCTGTCCTTCACGTACTCCGGTGACAACAGCAAGCCGCTCCGGGCGGTCACCACCATCGACGGCCGGACCAGCACCGCCCTGGACCGCATCAACCTCGACTTCGCCCACGGCACGGTCGAGTCCGTCGAGGTCGACGGAGAGCCCGCCGCCTTCGCCGGCGCCGGCGAGGACCTGGTGATCACACCGGAGGAGCCGCTGCGCGCGGGCGACCGGATGCGCGTCACCGTGCGGCACACCAGCGATCCGGTGAGCGTCGCCGGACGGGACGGCGGCTGGGTGCGGACCGCGGACGGCCTGGCCATGGCCAACCAGGCGGACGCCGCCCACCTGGTGTTCCCCTGCAACGACCACCCCTCCGACAAGGCGAGGTTCACGATCCGCGTCACCGCGCCCGCCGGCTACACGGCCGTGGCCAACGGGCTGCCGGCCGGCGTCGACAGGTCCGGCCGTACGACCACCTGGACGTACCGCACGCACCACCCCATGGCCACCGAGCTTGCCCAGGTGTCCATCGGCCGCTCCACCGTCCTGCACCGCAAGGGACCGCACGGACTGCCCGTCCGGGACGTCGTGCCCACCGAGGACCGCCGGCTCCTCGAACCGTGGCTGAAGAAGACCCCCGACCAGATCACCTGGATGGAGAGCAAGGTCGGCCCCTACCCCTTCGAGACGTACGGCCTGCTCATGGCCGACGCCGCCACCGGATTCGAGCTCGAGACGCAGACCCTCTCCCTCTTCGAGAAGGACCTGTTCACCGAGCCCGCCTACCCCCGCTGGTACATCGAGTCGATCATGGTGCACGAGCTGGCCCACCAGTGGTTCGGCAACAGCGTCACCCCCCGCGTCTGGTCCGACCTGTGGCTCAACGAGGGACACGCCACCTGGTACGAGGCCCTCCACGCGGAGGAGAAGGCGGGCCGCACCGTGGAGGCCCGCATGAAGGCGGCGTACGGCGCCTCCGACCGCTGGCGGGCGGCCGGCGGTCCGCCCGCCGCCCCCAAGCCGCCGGTGCCCGGACAGAAGATCGGCATCTTCCGCGCGAACGTCTACGACGGCGCCGCCCTCGTGCTGTACGCCCTGCGCCAGAAGATCGGCACGCGCGCGTTCGAGCAGGTGGAGCGTGCCTGGGTGCGCGACCACCGGGACGCCACGGCGGGCACCGCCGACTTCCTGCGCCTCGTCGAAAGGATCTCCGGACGCGACCTCGGAGCCTTCTTCCACCACTGGCTGTACGACGAGAAGACCCCGCCGATGCCCGGACACCCGGAGTGGACGTCCGCAGCGCCCGCACCAGCCGCCGAGGTCGCAGAATAAGACGGTGACGAGACGGGCCGTACCGTGCGACCATCGACAGGTCGGCGTGGCACGAGGACGACGGGAATCTCCCGGGGTACTCGAGCGTTGACCACAAGGACCGCCCCATCGGCATCCCCAACGACGTAAGGACCCAATGACCTCCTCTTCTTCCCCTTCCCAGGACACCAAGCGCTTCGCGCACGCCTACCCCGAAGGTCTTCGGGCCGATGCCCTGATGGAAGAGGACGTCGCCTGGAGCCACGAGATCGACGGAGAGCGGGACGGCGACCAGTTCGACCGCTCCGAGCGCGCGGCTCTGCGCCGTGTCGCGGGCCTCTCCACCGAACTCGAGGACGTCACCGAGGTCGAGTACCGTCAGCTCCGCCTGGAGCGGGTCGTGCTCGTCGGCGTCTGGACCTCGGGGACCGTACAGGACGCGGACAACTCCCTCGCGGAGCTGGCCGCCCTGGCGGAGACCGCGGGCGCGCTGGTGCTCGACGGCGTGATCCAGCGCCGCGACAAGCCCGACGCGGCCACCTACATCGGCTCCGGCAAGGCCGACGAACTGCGCGACATCGTGCTCGAAACGGGCGCCGACACCGTCATCTGCGACGGTGAGCTCAGCCCGGGTCAGCTGATCCACCTCGAGGACGTCGTCAAGGTCAAGGTCATCGACCGTACCGCCCTGATCCTCGACATCTTCGCCCAGCACGCCAAGTCCCGGGAGGGCAAGGCGCAGGTCGCGCTCGCGCAGATGCAGTACATGCTGCCGAGGCTGCGAGGCTGGGGTCAGTCGCTGTCCCGGCAGATGGGCGGCGGCAAGGGCGGCGGCCTCGCCACCCGAGGTCCCGGTGAGACCAAGATCGAGACGGACCGGCGCCGGATCCGCGAGAAGATGGCGAAGATGCGCCGTGAGATCGCGGAGATGAAGACCGGCCGCGAGATCAAGCGTCAGGAGCGCAAGCGCCACAAGGTGCCGTCCGTGGCCATCGCGGGCTACACCAACGCCGGCAAGTCCTCGCTGCTCAACCGTCTCACGGGCGCGGGCGTCCTGGTCGAGAACGCCCTGTTCGCCACCCTCGACCCGACCGTGCGCCGGGCCGAGACCCCCAGCGGCCGGCTGTACACGCTGGCGGACACCGTCGGCTTCGTCCGGCACCTGCCGCACCACCTGGTCGAGGCGTTCCGCTCCACCATGGAGGAGGTCGGCGAGTCCGACCTGATCCTTCACGTGGTGGACGGCTCGCACCCGAACCCGGAGGAGCAGCTGGCCGCCGTCCGCGAGGTGGTCCGGGACGTCGGCGCCACCGACGTGCCCGAGATCGTCGTGATCAACAAGGCGGACGCGGCCGACCCGCTGACGCTCCAGCGGATCATGCGGATCGAGAAGCGTTCCATCGCGGTCTCGGCCCGCACCGGCCAGGGCCTCGACGAACTGCTCGCGCTCATCGACGACGAGCTGCCGCGCCCGTCGGTCGAGATCGAGGCGCTCGTGCCGTACACCCTCGGCAAGCTGGTCGCGCGTGCCCACACCGAGGGCGAGGTGATCTCCGAGGAGCACACGGCGGAGGGCACCCTGCTGAAGGCGCGGGTGCACGAGGAACTCGCGGCGGACCTCGCGCCGTACGTCCCGGCATCGCTCGCCTGACACCCTCCCGTACGACGGCCCGCCCCCTGCTCGGTGCAGGAGGCGGGCCGTCGGCGTGCACGGGGCTGCTCGGGGACGGCGGTCGTCGTGACCGCCCTGGTCGCCGTCGAGCCGGTCGACGCGCGCCACCGTCCCCAGCCCGTCGTACGGCGGGCGACGGCGGCGGATGCCGGGCAGCCCCCGGCGCCCACCGCATGGATCACTGCCCGGCGAACTTGCCGCTCACCGAGTCGTACACGCCTTTGGCCACCTCGCCCAGCCGTGGCCCCGCGAGCCAGCCCGCCTTCACCGGGCCGATCGAGGTGTTGGACACGAGTGCCGGCTCGCCGTCCGACCCGGTCGCCACCCAGCCGCCGCCGGACGCACCGCCGGTCATCGTGCAGCCGATGCGGTACATCGTCGGGTCCGTGGCGTTCAGCGACAGCCGCCCCGGCGCGCCCTGGCACTGATACAGCTTCTGCCCGTCGTACGGCGCCGCCGCCGGGTAACCCGTGGCGGTGACACTGCCCACCTTCGCCACGGCCGGCGCCGCGAAGTCCACCGGCAGGGCCGAACCGACCGTCTCCTCCAACGACTTGCCCGAACCACCCTCCTCGGGCGTCACATGGATCACCGCGAAGTCGTACGGCGCCCCGTCACCGCCGGTCTGCCCGCCCTGCGCGATCCACTGCTCCGAGGTCTGCGCCCAGTCACCCCACCAGACGCCGTACGGCGCCACCTGCTCCTTGGTGGCCGTCTGCAACTCCGCGTCCGCCATGCCCGAGTCGTTGTACGACGGCACGAACGCGATGTTGCGGTACCAGCCGCCCTCCTTGCCGGCGTGCACGCAGTGGCCCGCAGTCCACACCAGGTTGGACTTGCCGGGGTGTGCCGGGTCCTCGACGACCGTCGCCGAGCAGACCATCGTGCCCTCGGGGGAGTCGAAGAACACCTTGCCCGCCTCGGGAGCGTTGGCGTGATACCCGGGCGACACGGCCGTCGCCTCCACCACCGCCGGCGTCGGGTCGGTCACCCCCTGGTCGTCCGCGAGGCCGCTGTCGTCGACCGCCCGCTCCGGGTCCTCGGCCTCACGCATCCGGTCCTGGTCCCACAGGCCCTCGATGATCGGGTTGATGTAGTCCTGCGCCTCGCGCAGCCAGTCGTCCCGGTCCCAGTCCTTCCAGGCGCCGTTCCTCCACTTGTCGAGGTCGATCCCGTGCTCCTTGAGCCGGTCCTTGAGGTCGTCCGGGATCGTGATCTTGCCGTCGCCACCCGCCGAGGCGGACGCGGTGGCCTCGCCTCCCGCGTCGGCGCTGCCCGAGTCGCACGCGGTCGCGGTGAGAACGAGCACCGAGGCGAGAGCAACAGCGCCCAGCACGGGGGAGGTTCTGCGGCGGGCGTCCCTCCCCCGGCGAACGGTCGACGACGGCCGTATGGATCGCATGGTCTGACTCCCCCTGCTGTGGACGAACTCGGAGCGGTGGCCGTTCCCGGCGTGGAACTCATGGCGCTCTCACGCCCGGTTCACATGAGTCTCACGGCCCCGTGGAACGGCATCACACGATATGCGTTCGCCGCGGGGGACTTCCGCCGGAACGGCAACGGTTCGGCTACAAGCCGCCTGACCTGCTCATCGTCCCTGTGGGCAGGGGCGGTTCCCGTTGCTGCCGACGACGGTGGGGCGAGGGTGAGGACGCGCCCCGGCGTGCCTCCACCGCCGAAATGCCGTCAGCTACCACCGCCCTGACGGTCGCGGCCGACCGTCAGGGGCGCCGGCCGGTAGGTGATGTAGGCCGCCTCGCCCAGACCGAGTGCGGTGGCCGACCGCTGGAGCGCCGCCGGGGTGGCGGCGCCGTCCCAGCGCCCGGTGGTGACGCGGTGTTCCAGGGCGCGCAGGGCGGCCACCGTCTCCGCGGCGGTGAAGGTGCAGTGCCCCTGCCGCTCGACGTACGCCTGGCGCAGCAAGGCGCCGTCACCCGCCGAGCGCACCCGGTCGCCGAACCGGCGCTCCTGCTCCACCGGGACGAGTGCGTCGGCCGTGGTGTGGACGTTCAGCAGCGGCACGGCCAGCCCCTGACCCGCCGACGAGGTGCGCTCGGCGGTGCGCACCGCGGCCGGATCCGCGGTGATGTCCGCACCGTCCGTCAGCGCCTTCAGGTCGGCGCCCAGATCCAGCCCGGCGCTCCGGTACAGGGCGCGCACCTGCGGCGCGTGCACGGAACCGGCCAGCAGGCGCGCGTAGTCGACGCCCCGGTTCCACGAGTTGTTGCCTCCGACCGACTGCTCGACCGCGTACCGCCCTCCTTCAATGAACGACAGGACACCGCTCGCGAACCACGCGTACTGCTGTTCCTCCTGGCCCGCCCAGTCGTCCGCCGCGGGCCGGTCCCGGTCGGGGGCCCAGGCCGGGAGGTTGAGGAAGGCCGCGGCCAGCGCGATGCGGGCCCGGCCCTGGGGGGTGGCCTGCGCCGCTGTCACGGCGTCGGTGAGCATACGGGCGGTGTCGGCCGCCTCGGCGGCCGAGCCGAAGCCCACCAGCTCGACCTGCTCGCCGGGCAGCAGCAGCCGCGCGAGCGTGTACTCGGCGTCGAGCTGGTAGTTGTCCAGGTCGGTACCGCCCGCCACCAGCCCGCAGAGCCCCAGCGCGCCGTCGATCCGGCCGGCGCCGTCCCGCGCGAGCTGGGCGTTGACGAGTCCTCCCATGGACTGCCCGATGGTGAGGGTGCGCTCGGGCTCCCCGATCTTCGCCGTGACCGCGTCCAGCGTGGCGAACTGATCGCGTTCCGCACTGGCCAGCGCCCACTTCGAGCCGTTGGGGTCGTAGGAGGAGCCGGCCAGCGCGTAGCCCTCGGAGAGCAGCTCCGCGCGCACGGCTTCGGACGGGGCGTTCTGCGCGACCAGCGAGCCGAAGCCGTGGCTGTACAGGACCAGCGTGCCGTTCCAGTCGGCGGGAACGTCGGCGATCCAGGTGGCATCGTCGGCCAGGGTGCCGGTGAGGCGGGCCACCGCAGTTTCCGCCTGCGCGGCCGGGGCCGACAGGAGCGATGTGATCAGGACGGTGGCCGAGGCGGCGAGGGCGAGTGCAGGACGAACACGCATGAGGCGACTCCTGTCGTGGGGGGGCGTGAGGCTTGGGCACGGGAGGTGGAGTGTGCTGCTGACCGGTGTGAGCGCCCAGGGAATGTAGGGCGATTCTTGTGCCACGGTCAATAAAATGCACGACATCGCCTCTGGGGTGAGGGTGCGAGGGGGCGAGGGTGAGGGCAAGGCCGCAAGGGCAAGGGACGGCGGGGGCGGGGGGTGTGGTGAGAGGGCGGCAGGAAGTCCTGATCGTGGTTGAGCCACGGGGCGAGGCGGCATGCCGGGTGGCGCCCTCACCACCTCGACGGCGTCACCGCACGAGTCTCGACGCAACCCGTAACCCGCTGGACGCACCGAGGTTGGTAGCCGTGGGGCCTGCCGCCTGAGTGCGGCCCCGCGTGCGGAACTTCACCGAGAGTGCGAGGGACGCCGTCTCTCCGGGGCCGACGACTCGACGCCGGTCCCCGGGGTTCCGCCACGCACCGACTCGCCTCTGCACAGCGGGAGGACAGGAGCCGTGGCCGTGACCGAGCCTGTACCGGGGGAGGCGCCCTCGAGGTGCTCCGGCGTCGACGCAGGCGTCACCGTGAGGACAGCCCCGGCCGGGGGACCCGGCGTGGCAACGTCCACGACTGCGACGTCCGCCGCGGGGGCTTCCGCCGCGGGCACTTCCGTCGCCGGGTTCTCCTGCGCTGGGATCTCCGACGACGCGACCGTCGTCGGCGGGTCCTCCGGCGCTGAGGCCCCGGCCGCCGGGGCTCCAGTTCTCGGGGCTCCGGCCGTCAGGGCTCCGGGAGGCGGGGCGTCCGCGGACGGGCTCTCCGCGGACGGGACCCCGGCCGTTGGGGCTTTTGCGGACGGGACCGCGGCCGTTGGGGCTTTTGCGGACGGGACCGCGGCCGTCGGGGCTTTTGCAGACGGGACCGCGGCCGTCGGGGCTTTTGCAGACGGGACCGCGGCTGTCGGGACTTCCATTCCCGAACCCCCCGTCGGCAGGGTGCCCGAGGCGCGGCGTGCCGTCGGTGAGGGCGCTCCCGGTGAGGGGGCGTCGGCAGGTGGGCGCCCGGCCCATGAGGGGATCCTGCGGCGGCAGTCCCTGCGTGAGTCGGCGGCGCGCACCTACGCGCGCTCCCTGCCGATCGTGCCGGTGCGGGCGCGCGGGCTGACCATCGAGGGCGCTGACGGCCGCCGCTACCTCGACTGCCTTTCGGGCGCCGGCACCCTGGCGCTCGGCCACAACCACCCCGTCGTGCTGGAGGCCATCCGCAAGGTCCTGGACTCCGGCGCACCCCTGCACGTCCTCGACCTGGCCACCCCCGTCAAGGACGCCTTCACCACCGAGCTGTTCCGCAGTCTGCCGCCCGGGCTCGCCGAACGTGCGCGCGTGCAGTTCTGCGGACCGGCCGGCACGGACGCGGTGGAGGCCGCGCTGAAGCTGGTGCGGGCCGCCACCGGCAGGACGGGAGTCCTGGCGTTCACCGGCGCCTACCACGGCATGACCGCCGGCTCCCTCGAAGCTTCCGGTGGTGCCTTCGACGTACGGGTGACGCGCCTGCCCTATCCGCAGGACTACCGCTGCCCGTTCGGTGTCGGCGGCGAGCGGGGCGCCGAACTCGCCGCCCGCTGGACGGAGTCCGTACTGGACGATCCCAAGTCCGGCGTGCGAACGCCCGCCGGGATGATCCTCGAGCCCGTCCAGGGCGAGGGCGGGGTGATTCCCGCACCGGACGCCTGGATGCGGCGCATGCGGCAGATCACGGCCGACCGGTCCGTCCCTCTGATCGCCGACGAGGTCCAGACGGGCGTCGGCCGGACCGGCGCCTTCTGGGCGGTGGAGCACAGCGGGGTCACCCCCGATGTCATGGTCCTCTCCAAGGCGATCGGCGGCAGCCTCCCCTTGGCCGTCATCGTCTACCGAGACAGCCTCGACGTCTGGGAACCCGGCGCCCACACGGGCACGTTCCGCGGCAACCAGCTCGCCATGGCCGCCGGAACGGCGACCCTCGCCTACGTCCGTGTCAACGGCCTCGCCGACCGCGCCGCCCACCTGGGCGCCCGCATGCTCGCCCAGCTCCGGCAACTCGCCGGGCACGTCCCGTGCATGGGCGACGTGCGAGGGCGGGGGCTGATGATCGGCATCGAGATGGTGGACCCCGAGGGCGCGTGTGTCCGGGCTAGCGGCCCGGCCGGAGCCGTCCCGTCCACACCGCACCCGCCGGCCGATGCGGCGAACACCGCGGCGGAAGCCGCCCGTAGCCCTCACCCCGCCGCTCCCGGCCTGGCCGTGGCCGTCCAACAGGAGTGCCTGCGGCGCGGTCTGATCGTCGAACTCGGCGGGCGCCACGGAAGTGTCGTCCGCCTGCTGCCGCCCCTGACGATCACCGACGAGCAGGCGGCCGCCGTACTCGACCGGCTGGCGGACGTCATGGACGCGGTGGCCCGTGCCCACACCGGCCGGCCGTACCAGGCCGGTCTCCCTGGCCACGCCGACCGACTCGGCCACGCCGGCCGCACGGGCCACGCCCGCCATCACCGACCCGGCCCACCGCAACAGCCGACCGGTCCACCCCCGCTGCCAGGGGCCGCAAGCGCCGAAGGCGACAGTTGACCCGGCCGACTCCCGCACAGACCTCCCGCGAAGGCCGAGCCCACCGACGGACCGCGCACCACGACGCTCCCGCAACCCGTGACGGAGCAACCACGCCGACCACCCGCGGCCACCCCCGTCACCTCGGGCCGGCCACTCCAGGCCCCTTCCGCCGAGAACCCACCTCTCGGCCTCGACGCGCACCCCGACGTCTTCCGACGAACACACGCACCCTCGCCCCTCGCTTCGTCGCCGACCGAGCCGCCCCCACCCGACGAGGAACGACCTTGACCACATCCCCCCAGTCCGCCGGTTCCGCACCCCGGACAACTGCCCCTTCCCCCGCATGCTCGACCTCCTCCGTTCCGTCATCGTTCTCCGCTCCCGCACTCTCCGTCCCCCGCCAACAGGGGGACACCGATCGCGCTCCCCACGGGCACCGCACCGAGCACGCCGAACCGCAGGGCACCGCCGACACCGCTCCCCTGGGTGCCACCGATCTCCTGACCGACCCCGATCCGTCCACGGCGGCCCAGGCGGCCGCTGTGGAGAACCTGCTGCGCTGCTGGGTCCGCGAGAGCGGCCTCACCGCCCCCGACGACGGCCTCCTGCGCATTCCGCTGTCCGCCACCGGCACCGCGCTGCTCACCCCCGTCCACCACTGGTCCCCGACCGGCTGGCACCGCTTCGGCCTCCCGCGCCTGGCGGCCGCCCCTGAGCACAGCCCACCCGTGGACGCGGTCACGGTCGCCGCCCTGCTGGCGCGCGAAGCGCTCCGAACGCGCACCGCAGACGCGGAACCTGCCGAGCGAGCCGTCGGCCGAGGGCTGCACGCCGGCTCTCACCAGGGCACACCCTCCTCCGACATCCCGGCCCCCCGTCCCACGCCGACCGCGCACGACGCCCTCGACGGCGCAGACCTGGTCGCCCGCGTCGCCGACTCCGTCCGCCGCACCGCGACGTTCATCAGCGCCCACCGGGAACGCCCGGCCGACCGGCCCGACCTGTTCCTCTCCGCCGAACAGGCGCTGACGCTCGGGCATCCCCACCACCCGACCCCCAAGAGCCGCGAAGGCCTCTCCGACGCCGAAGCGGTGTTGTACTCACCCGAGGTGGGTGGCTCCTTCCCCGTGCACTGGCTGGCCGTCGCCCCGTCCGTGATCGCCTCCGACTCCGCCTGGACCGAGCGCGGCCGCCGCATTCCCGCGGACCGGCTGACGTGCCTCCTCGCCGGTGCCGGGCTGCCGCTGCCCGACGGCCACGCGGCCCTGCCGCTGCATCCGTGGCAGATGCGCGAAGCCCGCCACCGTCCCGAGGTCGCGGCCCTGCTCGACGCCGGACTGCTCCGGGACCTCGGTGCGCACGGCCTCCCGTGGCATCCCACCTCCTCCGTCCGAACCGTCTACCGTTCCTGCGCCCCGGCGATGCTCAAGCTGTCGCTGGGGCTGCGCATCACCAACTCCCGTCGTGAGAACCTCCGCAAGGAACTCCACCGTGGTGTCGAAGTGCACCGCCTGCTGCGCACCGGCCTGTCCCGGCACTGGCAGGCGGCCCATCCGCGCTTCGACATCGTCCGCGACCCGGCCTGGCTCGGGGTCGACGGACCGGACGGCCTTCCGGTGACCGGGCTCGACGTCGTCATCCGGCACAACCCGTTCAGCCCGTCCGACGACGTCACCTGCGTCGCGGCCCTCGTCACACCCCGCCCGCACGCACAGCGGAACGCCGGACCGGAGCAGCCCTCCGCCCAAGCGGACCTGTCGGTCCAGGACCCGGCTCCCCGTCTGCCGTCCCGTCTCGCCATGCTCGTCACGTGCCTCGCCCGGAGGACGGGACGTCCGCTCGGGGCCGTGGCCACCGAGTGGTTCCTGCGCTATCTGGAACAGGTCGTCCGCCCGGTGCTGTGGCTCGACGGCGAGGCGGGCGTCGCCCTCGAAGCACACCAGCAGAACACGCTTCTTCTGCTGGATCCGGACGGCTGGCCCGGTGGAGGCCGCTACCGCGACAACCAGGGCTACTACTTCCGCACGTCCCGTCACGCGGAACTCGACGCCCGACTGCCGGGCATCGGCGAACGCAGCGACACCTTCGTCTCCGACGAGGTCACCGACGAGCGCTTCGCCTACTACCTCGGGATCAACAACGTTCTCGGGCTCATCGGCGCGTTCGGCTCCCAGCGACTCGCCGACGAGCGTGTGCTGCTCGCCGCCTTCCGCCGGTTCCTCACCGACGCGGCCCACGGCCGCGACCGGACGCGCAGTCCACTGCCCACCCGTCTGCTCGACTCACCCGTCCTGCGGTGCAAGGCCAATCTGCTGACCCGCCTCCACGGCCTCGACGAACTCGTCGGCCCGGTCGACACCCAGTCCGTGTACGTCTCCATCGCCAACCCCCTGCACTCCTGACGCACGTTCACCGCCTGACCACCGCTTCCACCGCCCCGAGGCGCCAGCCCCCTTCCTCTTTCCCTCCACCCGGCCCAGCCCCCTCCTGCCTTCAGAGAGGAGCCTCACCATGGCCCCCACAACCGTCGAGGACACGCGGACCGGGCATCCGTCCGCCGACGACCTGCTGGACCGCCTCGACGGCGAGGATCCGGTCACCACTGCGGCCGGCGCCTTCCACCTGGTGCCGGTGCGGATCGACAGGGACCTGCTCCGCATCGCCGGCTGGATGAACGACCCCGCTGTCGCCGCGTTCTGGGAATTGGCCGGCCCGGCGTCCGTGACCGAGGAACATCTGCGTCGCCAGGTGGATGGCGACGGCCACAGTGTCCCCTGCATCGGCCTGCTGGAGGGCACGCCGATGAGCTACTGGGAGATCTACCGGGCAGACCTCGATCCGGTGGCCCGTCACTATCCGGCCCTGCCTCACGACACCGGCATCCACCTCCTCATCGGCGGCGGCGCCGATCGTGGCCGCGGACTCGGTGGCGTTCTGATCAGGGCCGTCGCCGACCTCGTATTCGGCGGCAGACCCGCCTGCGCACGCGTCATCGCTGAACCCGACCTTCGCAACATCGCTTCCGTAGCCGCCTTCCTCAACGCCGGCTTCCGGCTCTCCGCCGAGGTCGACCTGCCCGCAAAGCGAGCGGCCCTCATGCTCCGAGACCGGAACCCACCACCTTTCCTGTCGTGACTCTTCGCAATCGAGTCGTCACACATGGAACGGACCGGCCTGCGGGCCGGTTCCCCGCCGTCCGAACTTTTTTCCGCACCCGCCCCCTTTCGATCTCTCCAGCCCATCGGCTCCTTGGATCCCGTCACCCTCCATCGGCCCCTTTGGTCCCTTCCGTCCGCCCGGCCCACCACCGACCCGAGAAGCGTCCGAACCGTGATCACGTCTCCGTTCTCGCCACCGTCCACCTGCAAGGCCACCCGTTTGTCAGTGCCGGGCCGTAGGGTGGTCGCGCTATGACGAAGCCCTCACTCCCCGAACTCCTCCATGCCGCCGTCGCCGCAGTCGGCGGTACGGAGCGCCCCGGCCAGGTGGCCATGGCCGAAGCCGTCGCAGAGGCCATCGACGACGGCTCCCATCTGCTGGTCCAAGCCGGCACCGGCACCGGTAAGTCGCTGGGGTACCTCGTGCCCGCGCTCGCCCACGGCGAGAGAGTCGTCGTGGCGACCGCCACCCTGGCCCTCCAGCGTCAGCTCGTGGAGCGCGACCTGCCGCGCACGGTCGACGCGCTGCATCCGCTGCTGCGCCGCCGCCCGGAGTTCGCCATGCTCAAGGGCCGTTCGAACTACCTCTGCCTGCACCGTCTGCACGAAGGCATGCCGCAGGACGAGGAAGAGGGCCTCTTCGACCAGTTCGAGGCAGCCGCACCCACCAGCAAGCTCGGACAGGACCTGCTGCGGCTGCGCGACTGGGCCGACGAGACGGAGGACGGTGACCGCGACGACCTGACCCCCGGCGTGTCCGACCGCGCCTGGAGTCAGGTGTCGGTCTCCTCCCGGGAGTGCCTGGGCGCCTCGAAGTGCGCGTACGGCGCGGAGTGCTTCGCGGAGATGGCCCGCGAGCGCGCCAAGCTGTCCGAGGTCGTCGTCACCAACCACGCCCTCCTCGCCATCGACGCCATCGAGGGCGCCCCGGTCCTCCCGCAGCACGAGGTACTCATCGTCGACGAGGCGCATGAACTGGTCTCGCGGGTCACCGGAGTCGCCACCGGCGAGCTCACCCCCGGCCAGGTCAACCGCGCGGTACGCCGCGCGGCGAAGCTGGTCAACGAGAAGGCCGCCGACCAGCTCCAGACCGCCGCCGAGGGCTTCGAACGGCTGATGGAGCTGGCACTGCCCGGCCGCCTGGAGGAGATCCCCGAAGACCTCGGATACGCCCTCATGGCGCTGCGCGACGCCGCACGCACCGTCATCTCCGCGATCGGCGCGACCCGCGACAAGTCCGTCCAGGACGAGGACGCGATCCGCAAGCAGGCACTCGCCTCCGTGGAGACGGTGCACGACGTGGCGGAGCGCATCGTGAACGGCTCCGAGTACGACGTCGTCTGGTACGAACGCCACGACCGCTTCGGCGCCTCCCTGCGTGTCGCCCCCCTCAACGTGTCCGGTCTGCTGAGGGAGAAGCTCTTCACGGACCGCTCCGTGGTACTGGCCTCGGCGACCCTGAAACTGGGCGGTGACTTCAACGGCGTGGGTGCCTCACTGGGTCTCGCCCCGGAGGGCACCCAGGGCGAGGACGTCCCCCAGTGGAAGGGCATCGACGTCGGCTCGCCCTTCGACTATCGCAAACAGGGCATTCTGTACGTCGCCAAGCATCTGTCCCGCCCCGCGCGCGACGGTGACCGGGCGGACATGCTGGACGAGCTGACGGAACTGATCCAGGCGGCCGGCGGCCGCACCCTCGGCCTCTTCTCCTCCATGCGGGCCGCCCAGCTCGCCGCCGAGGAGCTGCGCACACGCATCCCCGAGTTCCCGGTCCTGCTGCAAGGTGAGGAAACCCTCGGTGAGTTGATCAAGAACTTCGCCGCGGACCCGATGACCTGCCTCTTCGGCACGCTGTCGCTCTGGCAGGGCGTCGACGTACCAGGACCGAGCTGTCAGCTGGTGGTCATGGACAAGATTCCGTTCCCGCGCCCGGACGATCCGCTGATGAGTGCCCGCCAGAAGGCGGCGGAGGACGCGGGCGGCAACGGCTTCATGGCAGTCGCCGCCACACACGCCGCGTTGCTGATGGCGCAGGGCGCGGGCCGGCTCGTGCGCGCGTCGGGCGACCGCGGTGTCGTCGCCGTACTGGACCAGCGCCTCGCGACAGCCCGCTACGGCAGCTACCTGAAGGCGTCCATGCCGGACTTCTGGTACACCACGGACCGCAACCAGGTCCGGAAGTCGCTGGCGGCGATCGACGCGGTGGCCAGGAAGGCGGAAGCAGAAGCGGAGGCAGCGACGGCGGCGCGGTGAGGGAGGGTCTGTCCCCGGCTGCGAGGGCAGACCTACCCGCAGTGGCGGAGGGGGACCGTGCAGGGGCCGATCGGACGGGCCGGATCCAGATCGGTCGGGCGGGTCGGGCCAGGCCGGCCGGGCAAGCCGCATGGGGTCGATCAGGCATGCCGGACGTAGGCCGGTCGGGCAAGCCCTGTCCAGGTGGGACGCGCCGGTGCGGGCAGGCCGGGGGCTGGTCGGACGGACCCGGGACGGACTGGGGCAGCCCTGGCAGGGGCCGGTGAGTCATGGCCTCCGGCCGGGCCGGGCGCAGCACAGGGCCCCGGAACCGGCGCAGGGATCCCGGGGCCCAGTCAGGGGGGCGGGTCGAGAAGGCCCGTCCGCCGCCGGTGTCAGACCCGGCGCAGAACGGCCACCACCTTGCCGAGGATGGTCGCGTCGTCGCCGGGGATCGGCTCGTACGCCGCGTTGTGCGGGAGCAGCCACACATGGCCGTCCTCGCGCTTGAAACGCTTGACGGTGGCCTCGCCGTCGAGCATCGCGGCCACGATGTCGCCGTTCTCCGCGACCGGCTGGCGGCGGACGGTCACCCAGTCGCCGTCACAGATCGCGGCCTCGATCATCGAGTCGCCCACGACCTTCAGCACGAACAGCTCACCGTCACCGACCAGCTGCCGGGGCAGCGGGAACACGTCCTCGACCGACTCCTCGGCGAGGATGGGGCCACCGGCGGCGATCCGGCCGACCAGCGGGACGTACGACGCGGCGGGCTTTCCGGCGGTGTCCGTGGGCTGCACGGCGGCCGCCTGGTCGGAGCCCCGTACCTCGTACGCGCGCGGGCGGTGCGGGTCCCGGCGGAGGAAGCCCTTCCGCTCCAGCGCCATCAGCTGATGCGCGACCGAGGAGGTGCTGGACAGGCCGACCGCCTGGCCGATCTCCCGCATGGACGGCGGGTAACCGCGCCGCTGCACGGAGTCCCGAATGACCTCGATCACCCGCCGCTGCCGATCCGTGAGCCCCGAGCTGTCCGCTCGGATGCCTGGAGGTCGGCCCGGCAGGGAGCGCTTGTGCCCCTCGGGATTCGTGGCTTCGTTCATCGCATGCACCGGCTCGAG
Source organism: Streptomyces sp. NPDC059895 (assembly GCF_042731035.1). Classification (NCBI taxonomy): domain Bacteria; kingdom Bacillati; phylum Actinomycetota; class Actinomycetes; order Kitasatosporales; family Streptomycetaceae; genus Streptomyces; species Streptomyces sp. NPDC059895. The sequence continues at coordinate 146,803 of NZ_JBHWKO010000015.1, read as the reverse complement.
TCGGCCCTGGGAGCGGTCCTGGGCGGTGATGGTGGCACTGTCTGCGGTGGTGGTCACGTCGGCCCCTCTCGATGGTCTCCCTGCTGGACAACGGTAGTTGCTTTCGAAAGGTTGCGCCAAACACACGTTCGAGTGAAAAAGCGTGTATTGCCTGACTTGATCATGTGTCTGGGTGTATGGCTAACGCGCTGGCCGGCGGACGGGGGAGCTCACTGTTGTACTCTTCCCCGCCGGGGCCGATGGCCTTGCGGGGTGTCGCCCCAGTCTGCCATCCGCCCTCCCCTCGTCCGGGAACCGGGCCCGGCTCTGCGCGAGAGTCCTACCGGTCCTCCTTGTGGTGCTCACCGTATCCCCGTGTGTCCGGCGTCGCGGCGCCTGTGCACGCGCGCGTCAGCGCCGCTTCCGTGTGCCCGGTGTGACCTTGGGACAGCGGTGCGTGAGGGTCGTGGGTGCGACACGCGAAACAGCCTGGGCGAATGAGCCAAGCCCCATATCTAGTGGTTGGATGGCGGCAGCGGCCCACAAGTTGTGGTCCCCCGGGTCATCGCATGCTCATGGATCGCCTATGCTTGGGGCTGCTTCGAGGGGCCCGTGAGGCCCCGTGAGGCGCATGAGTCTGCTGTGAGGAGGGTTGGGAATCCATGCACTGCCCCTTCTGCAGGCACCCCGACAGCCGCGTCGTCGACAGTCGTACGACCGACGACGGCACGTCGATCCGCAGGCGCCGCCAGTGTCCTGACTGCTCCCGTCGCTTCACGACCGTGGAGACGTGCTCGCTCATGGTGGTGAAGCGGTCCGGGGTCACCGAGCCCTTCAGCCGCACCAAGGTGATCAACGGTGTACGCAAGGCATGTCAGGGCCGGCCCGTCACCGAGGACGCCCTCGCCCAGCTCGGCCAGCGGGTCGAGGAGGCGGTGCGCGCCACCGGAAGCGCCGAGCTGACCACCCACGACGTGGGGCTGGCCATACTCGGACCGTTGCAGGAGCTCGACCTCGTCGCCTATCTGCGGTTCGCCTCCGTCTACCGGGCGTTCGACTCGCTCGAGGACTTCGAGGCCGCGATCGCGGAACTCAGGGAGCAGACGGGGCACCCCGCCGCGGACGACGACGACCGCGAGGACGCCGAAGGCGCTGTCGCGGGAGGCCGAGAAGACGACGGCGGGCGTGGAGGGACCGTACAGGTCCCCGAGCCCGCCCACGCCGCCGACTGACCGGCGGGCCGGAACGGGGCCAGGGCCCCCGGATCCGGCCGGGCGGCGGCGAAGAAGACTTGCTGCGGGCGCAAAGCGTGTGGGTTGCCCGCAGTACCAGACACAACACCGTGCCACGGAACATCGTGGCATTTCAGGGCGTTTTTGCCTGTACAGGGAGGCGGCATGACAGAGACGGCGAGCGGTCCGGCGCGAGGTTCCCGAGCGAAGGGCACCAAGGCCACCAAGGGGCTGCGTATCGAGCGCATCCACACCACTCCCGGCGTGCACCCGTACGACGAGGTGGCCTGGGAGCGCCGTGACGTCGTCATGACCAACTGGCGCGACGGCTCGGTCAATTTCGAGCAGCGTGGCGTCGAGTTCCCCGACTTCTGGTCGGTGAACGCGGTCAACATCGTCACCAGCAAGTACTTCCGGGGCGCCGTGGGCACCCCGCAGCGCGAGGTCAGCCTCAAGCAGCTGATCGACCGCATCGTGAAGACCTACCGGAAGGCCGGAGAGGACCACCACTACTTCGCCTCGCCCGCCGACGCCGAGATCTTCGAGCACGAGCTCGCCTACGCCCTCCTGCACCAGATCTTCAGCTTCAACAGCCCCGTCTGGTTCAACGTCGGCACCCCGCAGCCCCAGCAGGTCTCCGCCTGCTTCATCCTGTCCGTCGACGACTCCATGGAGTCGATCCTCGACTGGTACAAGGAAGAGGGCATGATCTTCAAGGGCGGCTCCGGTGCCGGCCTGAACCTCTCCCGCATCCGTTCCTCCAAGGAACTGCTCTCCTCCGGCGGCAACGCCTCCGGCCCGGTCTCCTTCATGCGCGGCGCCGACGCCTCCGCCGGCACCATCAAGTCCGGCGGTGCCACCCGCCGCGCCGCCAAGATGGTCGTCCTCGACGTGGACCACCCCGACATCGAGGACTTCATCGAGACCAAGGTCAAGGAGGAGGAGAAGATCCGCGTCCTGCGCGACGCGGGCTTCGACATGGACCTGGGCGGCGACGACATCACGTCCGTCCAGTACCAGAACGCCAACAACTCGGTCCGCGTGAACGACGAGTTCATGAAGGCCGTCGAGCAGGGCGGCAACTTCGGCCTGCGCGCGCGGATGACCGGTGACGTGATCGAGGAGGTCGACGCCAAGTCCCTCTTCCGCAAGATCGCCGAAGCCGCCTGGGCCTGCGCCGACCCCGGCATCCAGTACGACGACACCATCAACAACTGGCACACCTGCCCCGAGTCCGGCCGGATCACCGCGTCGAACCCGTGCAGCGAGTACATGCACCTGGACAACACGTCCTGCAACCTCGCCTCGCTGAACCTGATGAAGTTCCTGAAGGACGACAGCAAGGGCAACCAGTCCTTCGAGACCGAGCGCTTCCAGAAGGTCGTCGAGCTCGTCATCACCGCGATGGACATCTCCATCTGCTTCGCGGACTTCCCGACCCAGAAGATCGGCGAGAACACCCGCGCGTTCCGCCAGCTCGGCATCGGCTACGCCAACCTCGGCGCCCTGCTCATGGCCACGGGCCACGCGTACGACTCCGACGGCGGCCGCGCCCTGGCCGGCGCCATCACCTCCCTGATGACGGGCACGGCCTACCGCCGCTCCGCCGAGCTGGCCGCGGTCGTCGGCCCGTACGACGGCTACGCCCGCAACGCCGACGCCCACAACCGCGTCATGAAGCAGCACTCCGACGCCAACGGCACGGCCGGGCGCATGGACGACCTGGACACCCCGGTCTGGGCCGCCGCCACCGAGGCCTGGCAAGACGTGCTGCGTCTCGGCGAGAAGAACGGTTTCCGTAACTCCCAGGCGTCCGTGCTCGCCCCGACCGGCACCATCGGCCTGGCGATGTCCTGCGACACCACCGGCGTCGAGCCCGACCTCGCCCTGGTCAAGTTCAAGAAGCTGGTCGGCGGCGGCTCGATGCAGATCGTCAACGGCACCGTCCCGCAGGCCCTGCGCCGCCTGGGCTACCAGGAGGAGCAGATCGAGGCGATCGTCGCCCACATCGCCGAGAACGGCAACGTGATCGACGCGCCCGGCCTCAAGCAGGAGCACTACGAGGTGTTCGACTGCGCCATGGGCGAGCGCGCCATCTCCCCGATGGGCCACGTCCGCATGATGGCCGCGATCCAGCCGTGGATCTCCGGTGCCATCTCCAAGACGGTCAACATGCCGGAGACGGCGACCGTCGAGGAGGTCGAGGAGATCTACTACGAGGCCTGGAAGCTGGGCGTCAAGGCGCTCGCGATCTACCGCGACAACTGCAAGGTCGGCCAGCCGCTCTCCGCGAAGACCAAGGAGAAGGAGAAGGCCGAGGTCACGGAGAAGGCCGAGGAGACGATCCGTACCGCGGTCGAGAAGGTCGTCGAGTACCGCCCGGTCCGCAAGCGCCTCCCCAAGGGCCGCCCCGGCATCACGACCTCCTTCACGGTCGGCGGCGCCGAGGGCTACATGACCGCCAACTCCTACCCGGACGACGGTCTCGGCGAGGTATTCCTGAAGATGTCGAAGCAGGGCTCCACGCTCGCGGGCATGATGGACGCCTTCTCCATCGCGGTCTCCGTCGGCCTTCAGTACGGAGTGCCGCTGGAGACGTACGTCTCGAAGTTCACCAACATGCGCTTCGAGCCGGCCGGTATGACGGACGACCCGGACGTGCGGATGGCCCAGTCGATCGTCGACTACATCTTCCGCCGCCTGGCGCTCGACTTCCTGCCCTTCGAGACGCGGTCCGCGCTCGGCATCCACTCCGCCGAGGAGCGCCAGCGGCACCTGGAGACCGGCTCCTACGAGCCGGCCGAGGAGGACGTCGACGTCGAGGGTCTGGCCCAGTCGGCTCCGCGCCAGACGGACCTGAAGGCCGTGGCCACGCCGAAGGCGGAGGTCGAGGCGGCCGCGCCCGCCCCGAAGCAGGCCCACACCAGCGCCGAGCTGGTGGAGATGCAGCTGGGCATCCAGGCCGACGCCCCGCTGTGCTTCTCCTGCGGCACGAAGATGCAGCGGGCCGGTTCCTGCTACATCTGCGAGGGCTGCGGCTCGACCAGCGGCTGCAGCTGATCCGGGCGCCCTTCGTGGCGTGACCTACTGACCAGGGCGGTGGAGCCGGTTACCCGGCGCCACCGCCCTGGTGCGTACGTGCCCGGTTCCCGCGGCGCAGATCAGTTCCGGCGCAGTTGGCCCATGATCTGCGTGAACGTCGCCGGGTCGTCCTCGAAACCGCGGACACCGGAGTCGAACGCCCATCCGTCGGCCGAGACACGCCTGAACTCCGCGACCGTCGCCGCCGTCGCGCCGAGGACGCCGCCGAAGTCGTCCACGGCCAGGTCGGTGTATCCCTCACGGATACGGACGGCGGGATTGAGCACACTGACGAAGGTCCGGTGGGCGGGCTGTTGCTGGATGACGACACCGACCACCACGCGCGCGTACCGGGCATCCAGCCGGTTCAGCTCCACCACCATGATCTCGTCCCAGCCGAAGCCCTTGCCGTCCTTGCTGTCCCGGTTGAGATGGACGGTGCCGTCCGGGGAGCGGCTGTCGAAGTGCACCACGTAGGCGGGGGCGCCCTGCGGATCGTCCGACAGGTAGGTCGCGGCCACCAGGTCCAGATCGGTGGGCGGTTGTCCCGCCGGACTGGGGTCCCACTTCAGCGCTATCTCGACCTTGCCGATCCCCTTGTTGAGGCCGTTCACCGGACTGCCCTCCCCGTTCCCCGTCTGCCGTCGCCCCGAACTGCCGGATCGTCAGGGCCGGTTGCCCATCCTGCCACGCGCGTGTGCACCCGCGCAGGACTGCTCGGTGCCCGAGGACACCGGCGCCACGCCCGGTGGCCGTACGATGGCGCGGTGCTGGTCAAGTGGATTCGCTGCACCGTGGTGGACCGCCGCGGTTTCGAGCGGGGGCAGCGGAAGTGGGCGGGGCTTCTGGGGGAGCCGGGATTTCGGGGACAGGGCGGGGGCTGGAGCAGGGCACGGCCCTCCGTCGCGCATGTCTTCGCCTTCTGGGAGAGCCGTGCCTTCTACGACTCCTTCATGGCGCGCTCCCACGACCGGCTCGCGGCCGCCCAGGCGGGCACCTTCAAGGATGCCCAGGTCCGACTGTTCGACTACCGCTTCGACGTGAAGACGGGCTTCGAACCGCGCTTCACCGATTCCGACCTGCTGCGGGTCGCCCTGTGCCGGGTGCGCGAGGAGCGCGCCGAGCACTTCACGCTCATGCAGGAGAAGGTGTGGAACCCCGCCATGGCCGGATCCCCGGGGATGATCCGTGGCCTGTTCGCGGAGGCTCCGGGCCACGAGTTCCTGGTGCTGTCGATGTGGCGCTCGGAGGCCGAGCACGGCAAGTACCGCACCGAGCGTGTCGAGCGGCTCGCACTGCGCGCCCAGATCGAGGCGGACATCTCCTCCCTCACCGGTGACATCGTGCAACTCGAACCGACCTGGACGGTGTGAGCCCGGACTCGCGGTCTGTGCGTTCCAGCGGGCGTTCCTGCGGGGGATCCGTGTGACGTACGCCGTACAGGAGCCGTTCGATTGCCCGATCGGCCGCCACCCGATCTAGTGTTTCGGCATGGCACGACCACGGCGCATCGTCCTTGTCCGGCACGGGGAGTCAACGGGCAATGTTGATGACACCGTGTACGAGCGTGAACCGGACCACGCACTGGCTCTGACCGAGCGGGGCTGCCGACAGGCGGAGGAGACGGGAAAGACCCTCCGGGAACTGTTCGGCTCCGAGCGGGTCAGCGTCTACGTCTCGCCCTACCGGCGGACACACGAAACCCTCCGCGCGTTCCATCTCGACCCCGACCTGATACGGGTGCGCGAGGAGCCCCGGCTGCGTGAGCAGGACTGGGGCAACTGGCAGGACCGCGACGACGTCCGCCTGCAGAAGGCCTATCGGGACGCCTACGGGCACTTCTTCTACCGCTTCGCCCAGGGGGAGAGCGGCGCCGACGTCTACGACCGGGTCGGCGGCTTCCTGGAGAGCCTCTTCCGCAGCTTCGAGGCCCCGGACCACCCGCCGAACGTCCTCATCGTGACCCATGGCCTCGCCATGCGCCTGTTCTGCATGCGCTGGTTCCACTGGACGGTCGCCGAGTTCGAGTCGCTGTCGAACCCGGGGAACGCCGAGATGCGCGTGCTCGTTCTCGGAGACGACGGCAGGTACGTCCTTGACCGGCCGTTCGACCGGTGGCGAGACCCGGAGCCGTACGGGATCAGCGGATAGAGTGGCAGGAAGATGACGGCTGACTCCTCTCCCGAAGGGCGCCTGGAGCGTGCCCTTGCCGGCCTGCGCGGACTCGCGGTGGGAGACGCGCTGGGCTCACAGTTCTTCGTGCCGGCGAACTACCCGCTGCTGAAGCGCCGCGAGCTGCCGTCGGGTCCCTGGCAGTGGACGGACGACACGGAGATGGCCTGCTCCGTCGTCGCAGTCCTGGCCGCCCACCACCGCATCGACCAGGACGCCCTGGCCCACTCCTTCGCGGAGCACCACGACTTCGACCGCGGCTACGGCCCGGCGGTCAACCGGCTGCTGAGGCTGGTCCGGGAGGGCGGCGACTGGCGCGAACTGTCGGCCGCACTGTTCGACGGGCAGGGGTCCTGGGGCAACGGCGCCGCCATGCGCATCGCCCCCCTGGGCGCCTGGTACGCCGACGACCCCGAGCAGGCGACCCACCAGGCGGAGATCTCCGCCTATCCCACGCACCAGCACCGGGAGGCCGTGGTCGGGGCCATGGCAGTCGCCGCGGCCGCCGCGCTGGCCGGCTCGCCCGACGGGCCGCCCAGCCCCGAGACACTCCTGGACGGCGTCATCGCCCTCGTCCCGAAGAGCGCCGTCGGGGCCGGCCTGCGCCGGGCCCGGGACATGCTCGACTACGGCGACTCCACCACCGTCGCAGCCGTGCTGGGGTGCGGACGGCGTACGACGGCGCATGACACCGTGCCCTTCGCCCTCTGGTCCGCCGCTCGCTCGCTGGGCGACTTCGAGGGGGCGTTCTGGACGACGGCCCAGGTCGGTGGGGATGTGGACACGACCTGCGCCATTGTGGGCGGCGTGCTGGCATCGGGGAAGGCCGGGGCACCTCCGAGGTCCTGGGCGGAGCAGGTCGAGGCGTTCCCGGCATGGGTGCCGACGGCTGCGTGAAGGCTTGCTGAGGCGCCGCCGGACCTTTCGGTAGAAACTCTCTGTGCCTGACGGGAACTCAGCGTGACCGCGCGTGCGTTCCTCGGGTGTTCGCTCTGCGAGGTCTGTGCGCAGAAGCGGGCGTCCAAAGGCGTGCAGACAGTTGGAGCGTCGGGGGTGGGGCATGGGGTTCGTGCTGGTGGTGGTGCCGATTGCGCTGGTTGCGATCGGGCTCTGGTCGGTGGGATTGGCGTGGTCGGTGGGGTCGGAGAGGGCCCGGGGGTTGTCATGCTTGACGGGGCGAGGCGCGGTTCCGCCGACCGTTGGGGTAGGTGGAGCGACCGGCCCCGAACGCGTGCGCACGACGCTCGTCCTGACGTGCGTCGGCGACGGCCCGCGGCCGGCCCGTGAGCCCTGTGTGTCGTCAGCCGGCCATGGGTCCCGCCGTGCCGGACAGGGCCTCCAGGTCGCTCTTGCGGACCCGGATCACCAGCCAGGCCGTCACCAGGGCGAGTGCGGCCATCGCGGCGGCCGGTACGAAGGCCGTCGAGATGCCCTGTGCGAGGACCTCGTGTCCCCAGGGGGCGGGAAGCTGGTGCTGGGTGGCGAATTCGGCCTTCTGCTCCGCCGAACCGTGCGCGAGGAAGTCCGGCAGTTGCCGCTCCGCCTCGTCCTTGCTCGCCGAGCCGAAGACGGTCGTCAGAATGGCCAGCCCCAGCGAACCGCCCACCTGCTGCGTCGCATTGAGCAGGCCGGACGCGGCACCCGCGTCGTGCTGGGCGACACCCGACACCGCTGTGACCGTCGCCGTCACGAAGTTCAACCCCATGCCGAACCCAAAGGTCACCATCGGTCCGAGCACTCCGCCCGTGTACGAGCTGTCGGGGCTGATGAACGTCTGCCAGGTGAGGCCGATCACCACGAGGGCGGAGCCACCGAGCATGAACGGCTTGGGCCCCAGGACGGGCAGGAACCGCTGCGACAGGCCCGCGCCGACGGCTATCGCGAGCGTCACCGGGAGGAAGGCGAGCCCTGCCTTGATCGGGCTGTAGCCCAGCACGTTCTGCACGAAGAGGACGATGTAGAAGAACATGCCGAACATAGCCGCGGCGAGGCTCAGCATGATCACGTACGTGCCGGAGCGGTTGCGGTCGGCGAACATCCTCAGCGGCGTGATCGGATCCGTCGCCCGCATCTCCGTGAAGACGAAGGCGACCAGCAGGACCAGGGCGAGACCGAAGGCCCCGAGGGTCAGGTTGTCGTCCCACCCTTCCTCCGCCGCGCGGATGAAGGCATAGACCAGGGAGGCCATGCCAACCGTCGAGGTCAGCGCGCCCGCGATGTCGAAGCGGCCGGGGTGACGTTCGGACTCGCTGATGTACAGCGGGGTGAGTACGGCGATGAGGACGCCGATCGGCACGTTGACGAACAGCACCCAGCGCCAGTCGAGCCACTCGGTGAGCATGCCGCCGGCGAGCAGCCCGATGGCGCCGCCGCCCGCGGACACGGCGGCGAAGACGCCGAAGGCCCGGTTCCGTTCGGGGCCCTCCGGGAAAGTGGTGGTGATGAGCGCCAGCGAGGTGGGCGAGGCGATGGCACCGCCGATGCCCTGCAGGGCGCGGGCGGCCAGCAACTGCCAGGGTTCCTGGGCCACCCCTCCCAGGAGCGAGGCGAACGTGAAGAGCAGGATGCCGGTCAGGAAGACCCGGCGGCGGCCGAGGATGTCACCGGCTCGGGCGCCGAGCAGCAGCAGGCCGCCGAAGGTGAGCGTGTACGCGCTGACCACCCAGGTGAGGTCGGTGGTGCTGAAACTGAGCGCGTCTTGAATGTGCGGGAGCGCGATGTTCACAATCGTCGCGTCGAGTACCACCATGAGTTGGCACGCGGCGATGACGGTGAGCGCGATGCCCGGGTGTCCCTGCCGGCGGGCCGCACCCGCACTTGGCTTCTGGTCATCGATTAACTGAGAGGTCGTCATTATGGGTCCCCCACAAAGGCATTAGTGAACGCTGGCGTTCACTGTCACGCCAACGGTAGTGAGTCCCCAGTAGTGAACGCAAGCGTTCACTTGAGGGGTGGTCTCCCGGCCTGCCCCTCGTCACTGCCGTATGGCGCCGCCCTCCCCGCGATCCCCTTCCGTCCCCTCTCCCCTTCCTCCCTCTGCTCGCTGGAGACACTCAGATGGTTACTTCGCGCTGGACCGCCGCCCCCGCTCAGGCGGCCTCCTCGCGCCGGCGCGGCGCCGTACTCGAACGTGCGATCCTCGATGCCGCCCTGGAGCAACTGGGCACCGTCGGCTGGAACGGCCTCACGATGGAGGGGGTCGCGTCCGGGGCGCAGACCGGCAAGGCGGCCGTGTACCGCCGGTGGCCCTCCAGGGAGGACCTGGTCGCGGACGCTCTGCGTGCCGGGCTGCCCCGGCTGGATGCCGTACCCGACCTGGGGGGTGTGCGCGAGGATCTGATCGCGCTGTGCCGGGCGGCGCGTGACGCGATGCTGTCCAGACCGGGTCTGGCGGTGCGGTCGATCATTCACGAATGCGATCCATCGCAGGTGGAACGCTTCCATGCGCTGATCGTGGAAGGAGTGGTGGAGCCGACGGTCAAGGCCTTGCGCGAGATTCTCAGCCGCGGAATCAAACGGGGTGAGGTGCGGCCCGGAGCGGTGAACGGTTATGTCCTGGACGCCATGCCGGCCATGATGATGTACCGATCAAAGATGTGCACCAGTGAATGGAATGATCGGGATCTGGAGGAGATGGTCGACCAGTTCATGCTGCCGCTCCTGCGACCCGACGCGGGGTGAGGGGGGTCCGGGCGCCGTCGCCGCGGGCGGGGGAGTCGCACAGGGAAACCTGGGTGTCGCGAGGGGATCCGGGCGGCGTACCCTAAGGGCGCCATGCCGTACGAACCGCCTACTCATACCGTCGAGCGCTCCCTTCGCGCCACGACCGGAGCGAAGGTCATTGCCGGGGTCGACGAGGTGGGCCGAGGTGCCTGGGCCGGTCCCGTCACCGTCTGCGCGGCGGTCACCGGACTGCGCCGGCCCCCCTTGGGGCTCACCGACTCCAAGCTCCTCTCCGTCAAGCGCCGCACCGCGCTCGCCGCGGAACTGGAGAAATGGGTGACCTCGTACGCCCTGGGTCACGCCTCCCACGAGGAGATCGACGACCTGGGGATGACGGCCGCGCTCCGGCTCGCCGCCGTACGCGCCCTGGACGCCCTTCCGGTCCGCCCTGATGCGGTGATCCTCGATGGGAAGCACGACTACCTCGGTGCCCCCTGGAAGGTGCGCACGGTGATCAAGGGCGACCGGTCGTGTGTGGCGGTCGCGGCGGCTTCGGTGATCGCCAAGGTTCAGCGCGACAAAATGATGGCCGAACTGGGTATCGACCATGCAGACTTCGGATTCGCGGACAACGCCGGGTATCCGTCGCCCGTGCACAAGGCCGCACTGGAGGAGCGGGGCCCCACCCCGTACCACCGGTTGTCGTGGGCGTATCTTGATGCGCTGCCCCAGTGGCGGCATCTCAAGAGGGCCCGTAGCTGGGCGGACGGAAGCGTTCCGGAGATCGAGGGTCAGCTCGGCTTCGACTTCTGACGATTCTGCTCGCACGTATGTGCCACCCGCTGGCGCGAGCCGCACCAACGTTTGATAAATAACAGCTCATGCCTCTCATTCCCGAGGAGCCTCAGATTCACGAGAGTGCCCAGGGTCCCCGCGCCACTCCGGCCAGCGGCCGCACCGCGCCGACCCCTCGACCCGTACCCGGTCCCCGTCCCGCGGCTCCGTCGCGTCCCGGTCGTCCCGGACCCCAGCGGCCCACGCCGCCGGTGCAACGCGCACCGCGTGACGTCGCCGCCAAGCCCGGGCCCCCGGCCCCGGCTGCCCCTGTCCCCTCCGCGGCCGCCTCCGCGGCTCCCCAGCTCCAGTTGATCCCGGCCTCGGCCGAGGGTGCGCTGGATGCGGCCGAGGAGGCCGTGGACCTGCTCCTGGACGCGGGTCGCGCCCCGGGGGAGGTGCTGGTGATCACCACCGGCGAGCAGCACCCCTGGGCCGCCCACGAACTGTCCTTCGGTGAGGCGTCCTACTGGGCTCAGCACGAGGCGGGGGACGACGTCTTCTACGCGGACGCCGCCGTCGTGGACCGGGCAGGTGTGCGTCCCGTGGTCGTGGTCGCCGTCAACGGCGGTTCCGAAACCACGGCTGCCACCGCTCTGCCGTTGGCCCACAAGCGAGCCGGCGCCCTGCTGATCGTCTGCGGCGACCCGCAGCAGATCAACGCGGTGCTGGGCGCGGGCGTCTGAGCCGGTCCCGGTCATCCGGGACGGCACCGGACCGGCGGAGGTGTCGCGGCCGCGACACCTCCACGGTAGGCCTCGCGCGCGCATGACGTGCGTCCCGGCGCACGCGCCCTGGCATACTCCCGGGACGCGCGCGCCGACGGCGCGTCGGACAGGCGTGCCGGGCGGTGCCCCCGAGGAAACCCTCGTACGTGCCGCCGCGGGCGGTGTCCGCTTCCGCGGCGGCACGTCGGGCGGTCGGCCCGAGCTCCTCACCCCTCGAAGGGGCTCGACGGGGGCTCGAAGGGACAGGCGGTGTCCGCCGCGGCTCTCCGTGTCCGGCCGAAGGCCCTCAGCGGGCGGCCGCGCGGCGCAGGACCTCAGAAGCGGCGCCGCCGGTGCGGGGCAGCGGAGGAGGGGCCTGCGACAGACCGAAGGGCTCCGGAGGCGAATCCGCGTTGGGGCGGCGGCCTCCCCGACCCTCACCCAGGACCTGCCAACCGTCGCCCGTCAGCGTGATGTACGCCCCGCAGCGCAACCCGTGCAGGGTGCAGGCGTCGCGCAGCCCCCACATCCAGGCGCCGTCCTCCTCCGTCCAGCGTGCGTCGCCGTCGCGGCAGTAGAGCAGCACGGCGGTGCGCACCGGTGTACGGCGCCGCAAGTCGTGCGGGATGACCCGGCGCAACTGTGCGAGCAGTGCGTTGCGGAACATCCAGCCGTCGGCGGACGCCTGACGCCGGGTGAAGGAGGCGCTGGCCAGCAGCCGCTCCTCGGGATCCAGCACGGCCACCACGGCGGTGGACGGTCTGGGCCGATGGCGTGCGTGCAGTCCGCTGACGACCTCCCGCGGACTGCGCAGCAGCGGAATGCCGGCCGCGGCCCACTCGGCAGGCTCGAGCAAGCGGTTGGCGGAGGCGGCGGACGTGGACGTCGACAACGATGCCGCCGAGGACGGAGCAAATCCGAGGGTCACGAGCCTCCCTTCGGCTACGGCCCACACTGCGGGCGGGTCGGTTTCGGGGGGAGCGCACACCACGGCAAGGCCCTACCGGACCACGGGCGAGCCATGCGGGGGGAGCGGAACTCAATTCTTCCTGTCGAACTGGGATGCGGCAACGAGCAATTGGGGCCACCGACCGTTATATGGCGGTGCGGGTCTTATATCCCTACCCACTGGTGGTGCCATGACGCGTCCGCTCGCCGTACACGCCCGGTTCACCCACCGTCGTGGTGGTGTTCCCCGGTGCCGCGCCGTCGGCACGCGGAGACGTCGCGTCGTCGAGCATTCGCCGTCGGACGTGGCACCTGGTCCCTGGCGCGCCCCCTGGTCAAAAGCATCCGGCGGTCGTCCGGCGAGGTGAAAGCCTGGGAGCCACTTCCGCCCCAGCAGCCCCACGACCAGGACGGCGGCGGGTGTGACGAGAGTGAGCTGCCGGGCGGCGGACCACCGCAGCCGGCCGTGGTTCCACGCCGCCCAGTCCCTTCCCGGCGAACACCGTGAGCATCGCATGGTCGTCCTCTTCGCCGGCGTCGAAGTGGAGCCCTGCCGACCTCCCCGCTGCCGCGACGGCCGTCCGGGAGGACCCGGGAGGTTAGGCAGTCGGGCTCCCGTGTTCCGGTCGCACGACACCTCCTCGACGGTGCGCGCCTCCTGCCCAGTGCTGTAGCGGACCACCTCACGAACGGGGAAGCCGCAGGTCAGCACCGGCGTGCAGACCAGGAGCACAGCCGCGAGGCTCCGCATCCAAAGCGAGGAGGGTACCGGCATCGCGTCAGCATGCCGAAGCGGTTCGACGGCGTGCCCCGCATGCCGCAGGTCGATCGGTGCAAGCCGATAGACCCTTCGTGAGCCGGGTGTCACTCGGCGTGAGGTGGCCGATTGTCAGTGCCATCGGGTTGCATGGAGGCATGGACGACCTGGAGCTGCGCACCGAAGCCGACACCATCCTCGCCGAACTCGTCGGTGACCCGGCGGGTTCCGCTCGGCTGCGGGAGGACCAGTGGCAGGCGGTGGCGGCCCTGGTGCGGGAGCGCCGGAGAGCGCTGGTGGTGCAGCGCACCGGCTGGGGCAAGTCGGCGGTGTACTTCGTCGCCACCGCTCTGCTGCGCCGGCGTGGCTCCGGCCCCACGGTGATCGTCTCGCCCCTGCTGGCGCTGATGCGCAACCAGGTCGAGTCGGCGGCGCGGGCCGGTATCCGGGCGCGCACCATCAACTCGGCCAATCCGGAGGAGTGGGACACCATCCACGAGGAGGTCGAGCGCGGCCAGACCGATGTCCTCCTGGTGAGTCCGGAACGTCTCAACTCCGTGGACTTCCGCGAGCAGATGCTGCCCAAGCTCGCGGCCACGACCGGTCTGCTGGTGGTCGACGAGGCGCACTGCATCTCCGACTGGGGACACGACTTCCGGCCGGACTACCGGCGGCTGCGTGCGATGCTCGCCGAGCTCGCGCCCGGCGTGCCGGTGCTGGCCACGACGGCGACGGCCAACGCGCGGGTCACGGCGGACGTGGCCGAGCAGCTGGGTACCGGTGCCGGCGAGGCGCTGGTGCTGCGCGGTCCGCTCGACCGGGAAAGCCTGAGACTGGGCGTGGTCCGGCTGCCGGATGCCGCACACCGGATGGCCTGGCTCGCCGAGCACCTGGACGAGCTGCCGGGCTCCGGCATCATCTACGCGCTGACGGTGGCGGCGGCGGAGGAGACCACCGCGTTCCTGCGGCAGCGCGGCTTCCGCGTGGCCTCCTACACGGGGCGCACGGAGAACGCCGACCGGCTGCAGGCCGAGGCCGACCTGTTGGAGAACCGGGTCAAGGCGCTCGTCGCCACGTCGGCCCTGGGCATGGGCTTCGACAAGCCGGACCTGGGCTTCGTGGTCCATCTCGGCTCGCCCTCCTCGCCGATCGCCTACTACCAGCAGGTGGGGCGTGCGGGCCGCGGTGTGGCCCATGCCGATGTGCTGCTGCTGCCGGGCAAGGAGGACGAGGCCATCTGGCGCTACTTCGCCGACACCGCCTTCCCTCCCGAGACGCAGGTCCGGCAGACCCTGTCGGCCCTCGCGGGGGCGGGACGGCCGCTGTCCGTGCCGGCCCTGGAGGCGTCGGTGGACCTGCGGCGCAGCCGGCTGGAGACGATGCTGAAGGTGCTGGACGTCGACGGCGCGGTCAAGCGGGTGAAGGGCGGCTGGATCTCCACCGGTGAGCGGTGGGTCTACGACGCCGACCGGTATGCCTGGGTCGCCCGGCAGCGCGCGGCCGAGCAGCAGGCCATGCGCGATTACGTGAGCACGGACGGGTGCCGGATGGAGTTCCTGCGCCGGCAGCTGGACGACGAGGGGGCGACTCCGTGCGGCCGCTGTGACAACTGTGCGGGATCCTGGGCCGACCCATCGGTATCGGCGGAGACGCTGACCGGGGCGGCGAAGGAGCTGGACCGCCCGGGGGTGGAGGTCGAGCCGCGCCGGATGTGGCCGACGGGAATGCCCGCGCTGGGCATCGACCTCAAGGGGCGCATCCCGGCCACGGAGCAGTGTTCCACCGGGCGTGCCCTGGGGCGGCTCTCGGACATCGGCTGGGGCAACCGGTTGCGTCCGCTGCTGGCCGAGAACGCCCCCGACGGACCCGTCCCCGACGACGTCCTACGGGCCGCGGTGGCGGTCCTCGCCGACTGGGCGCGCTCTCCCGGTGGCTGGGCGCCGGACGTTCCGGACGCCTCCGCCCGGCCGGTCGGAGTCGTCGCCGTGCCGTCCCTGGCCCGCCCGCACCTGGTCGGCTCGCTCGCCCAGGGCATCGCGTCCGTCGGCCGCATCCCGCTGCTGGGCACGCTGGCGTACACCGGGCCGGGTGGCGCGCACGCGGCACGCCGCAGCAACTCCGCCCAACGCCTGAGGGCACTGTCCGGTGCCTTCGCCGTTCCCGAGGACCTGGCCGGTGCCCTGGCCCGCTCCCCGGGCCCCGTCCTGCTCGTGGACGACTACACCGACTCCGGCTGGACCCTCGCGGTCGCCGCCCGTCTGCTGCGCCGGGCGGGCAGCGAACAGGTTCTTCCCCTGGTTCTTGCCGCGGCGGGCTGAGCGCCCCCTCACGCCACGATGCCGGACCGGCGGCCCGCGTCCGCGGCGGGGTGTTGTAGGGAGTCAATGCGCTGTCCTCCGGCGGGTGGCGGGTGGCGGGTGGCGGGCGGCCGGTGGCGGGTGAGAGGCCTGCTGCCAGAGCACCACCCAAGGACGTCCGAGGGCTGAGGCCGCCACGACGGACGATCCACCGGGGTGACGTGTCCCTGATCGGAGTTATCCACAGGGTGAAGCGGAGGATGACGATCCGCGAGATCGTCGTCGCATGACGAACCACAGCGAAACCACGGGATCCTCCGAGAACGGCGACATCATCGGCTCTGACCGACATGGCGGACATACGCACGGCGAGCAGGTCGGGTACGACGGCCCTCTTCCGTGCGACGGGCAGTCGGCGTACGACGGCCATCCGGCTGACGCCCAGCGACCGTTGCATGCCGAGCGACCGCTGCGCGCCGAGCCGCAGCCGCACGACGGGCGAGCCCCGCACGAAGGGCGGCAGCCGTCGTACGACCCGGGTCCCGCACACCAGGTGACCCTGCGCACCCCGGCGGAACTCGCCGACGCCCTGCCCTACCTGCTCGGATACCGGCCCGAGGACAGCATCGTCCTGGTCGCCCTGCACGACCGGGGCGGTCGGGGGCGGTTCGGAGGGCGAGCCCGGCTCGGCATCCCCACGAACCCGGACGACTGGGGCGCCGTGGCACGGCAGTTGGCGCAGGGACTGGTGACGGGCAGCGAACGCAGGGGTGCCCGCCCCGCCCAGATGGTCGCCTACCTCTGCCAGGAACCGGCAAAGGGCGGGACGGGCCGCCAGGTCATGGAGCGGCTCCGGCCACTGGCCCAACAACTCCGCATCGAGTGCGGCCGGCTGGACATTCCCGTCATCGAGGCCCTGTGCCTCTCCGAGGGCCGCTTCTGGTCCTACTGCTGCGCGGGTCAGGGCTGCTGCCCCGTCGAGGGGGTGCCGATGGGCCTGCCCGGCACTTCCGTCATGGCCGCGGCGGCCACCTACGCCGGGATCCAGGTCCGTGGCACGCTACGCGAGCTGAGGGCCCGTCTGCTCCCTCTGGAGAACGGTGCGGCGCTGGAGCAGGAGGCCGCGCTCGACACCGCCGGCAGGGGGCTGGTCCCCCGGATCCTCGACGACGGCAGCCGCGCGGCCGTGGGGGAGGAGACGATCGCGCTGGCCGCCCGCGTCATGCGGCGCCTCGCCGAGGCGCCGCCCGTGACCGGGGCCCTCGTGGCGGACCACCGGGACGACGCTCTGCTGGCCCCGGACGAGGCGGCGACGCTCATTCTCGGCCTCCAGGACCGTGTGACGCGCGACCGCGCGGCCGAGTGGATGGAGGGGGACGAGGCGGCACCCGCTCTACGGCTGTGGCGCGCGCTCGCACGCCGTTGCGTCGGGTCCTACGCAGAACACGCGGCGGCGCCGCTCACGCTCGCGGGGTGGGTCGCCTGGTCCAGCGGTGACGAGTTGGAAGCCAGGGAGGCACTGGCCATGGCCCTGGGCGCGGACCCCGATTACCTCTTCGCCCGCCTCCTGCACCAGGCCTGCAACGAGGGCCTTGACCCGGAGTCGGTCCGGCGCTGCCTGCGCTCCGAACGCGCGGGGCGCGGCAGGAACACGACCGAAACGGCCGGCCGTCCGACCGAGGACATGGGCGGGGACGGGGCCGACGGGGGCTGTGGCGGCCGTGTGGACGGCGAGGCCGGTGGCCCTGACGTTTCCGGTGTGGCAGGCGATGCCGCCGCATCCGACCCGCCGCACGTGACCGCACCGGTGGCCGAGCCGGCGGCGACCGTTCCGGCGACGAGCGGAACGGCGACGGGCCGTCGCCGTCGCCGTACGCGTCCCTCGGGGGCCACCGGCGGCCACCCGCGGGCGGAGGCAGGGCAACGTCCCCAGCCGCGAGCCGACACGGTCCGCCCCCGTACACCGGCCCGTGGCACCGGCCCCGCCGCGCCCGCACGAGGCGAGTTCCGCTCCCGTTCCCGGGACGCGGGCCAAGCCTCCGGCCGGCCTCGCCCCACCTGCACGGAGGGCGTGCAGGCCGACGGGGGTGAGACGAAGGAGGTGGGGTGAGGCTCTGTCGGTACGGCGCCGAGCGAAGCCGACGCTCGGGCGCCGGCCGTCCGGCGCCCGACCGACAAGTGACCGTTCGGCACATGACCGAGCTGCCGTCCGGCGCCTGACCGACAAGTGACCGTTCGGCACATGACCGAGCTGCCGTCCGGCGCCTGACGGTCGAGTGGTCGTCCTGCAGGCGACCGTCGGTGGCCGTCGGGCATACGACACCAAGCGGCCGTCCAGCACCCGTCCCGCCGCGGCCGGCCGGCGCCCCACCGCCCGGTGACCCGTTCCCGTCCCTCTACGGCCGCCCCGCCGAAGAACCGACCTGCGACCTGCGCACCGACCGCCGACCGCCGACCGCCGACCGCCCGACGCGACCGCCCACCGCCGACCGCCCGACGCCGGGCCGCCGACCCGCCTGCGCCGCCATTCGGTGGTGGCCTCCGCCTCCGGGCGTGACCTGGGGGAGCCCCACCCCGTTCACCTGAGTGGCGGAGCGCCCGCACGGGGCGTGCCGCCACAGCGCACCCTTCGTGCCGGAGCCTTCCACCGGCGCCGACCATGCCCGAGGCGCACAGAGAGCAGAAGAAGCCACCGTATGCATCAGCCGACTCCGCCCTCCGCCGTCGACGAACGTCCCGCCTCCGACAGGTACGCGTCCCTCCGCGCTCCGGGCGCCGAACCGCCGTTCACGGACGGGCCCCTCCCGCCGCCCGGCACGGCACGTCCGCCCGCCCCCGCCGCGCCCCGGGGTGCCGTGCCACCGGCCGCCTCGGCGCAGCGCCGCTCCACCGACCTGCCCGCCACACACACGGCGATGATCTGTGTCGCCCTGCCCGGACTCGCAGTCTCCACCGAGCGGGGGCAGCTGACCGGACACGGCCTGGAGGGGTACTACCGGTCGGGGCGGCGCATCCTGGCCCGCTGCCAGGTGCGGGTGGCGGGACGCGAACCGCTCGGGGTGCAGGCACGGATGACCTCGGCCGACCGGGCCCGCTTCGTCGGCACCCTGAGGGCCACCCCGCACGGGGGCCCGGACCCGGACATCGTGGTCGAACGGACCCGCACCGCGGACGGGACGGAGCGGATCACCCTGCGCAGTGCCGCCACGCGTACGCTGCGCCTGCCGGTCGAGGTCGCCCTCGGCACGGACCTCGCCGACCTCCGGGCGATCGCGGCCGGCGCCGTCGGCCCCGACCTGCCGGCCAGCGTCCATGACTCCGGCCTGCGCTGGACCGGCGCCGGCGGGACGTCGTCCGTCACCGCCGCCCCGCCGCCCGCCGACGCGCTCGCCTCTGCGGGGCTCCTTCGGTGGGAGTTCGACCTGCCGCCCGGCGGCAGCGTCACCGTGGAGCTGCGGGTCCGCCTGGACGGCGCGGGGCCGGTCAGAGCCGTGGCCCGCGCCGCGACGAATCCACTGGCCGCCGCGCGGGCGACGGCGGACGACCCGCGTGTCCCCGTACTGCTGAGCACGAGCGTCGAGGACCTACGGGCCCTGCTGGTGCGCGACCCCGCACATCCCGTGGACACACACCTGGCGGCGGGAGCACCGTGGCGCTGCGGGCTCGCCCCAGCCGAGGCGCTCGCCGCGGCCCGTATGGCGCTGCCCCTCGGTACCCGGCTCGCCGCGGGCACGCTCCGCACCCTCGCCCGCACCCAGATCACCGGCCGGGGACCGAGAGCGGGCCTGATCCCCGGCCCCCGGCGCGACGCGGGGCCGCACCTGCCGCCGGGCTGCACGGCCACCGAGGCCACCCTGCTGTTCCCGGTGCTCCTCGCGGAGGCCCGCCGCTGGGGACTGCCCGACCGGGAGACGGAGGAACTGCTGCCGACGGCCGAACGCTGCCTCACCTGGCTACGGGACGCCGTGGGGGAGGGAACCTACCTGCCCGACCCCCGGCCCGGCGGCCCCGTCCGCTGCGAGACGCAGGCCCACGCCCACCGCGCGGCGCTGCTCGGCGCCGACCTCCTCGATGCCTGCGGCGGAACGGGCGGGGGCGGGCTACGGGACTGGGCGGGGGCGCTGCGGGCGGCGTTCCGGCGGGACTTCTGGATCGACGACCCGGGCGGCGGCCGGCCCGCCGCCGCCCGCACGCCGGACGGGCGCCCGGTGCCGTACCTGGGCGCGACCGCCGCTCATCTGCTCGACACCGGGCTGCTGGGCGGCGGCGAGCACGCTCCCGGGCTGCTGGACAAGGTGCGGACCGAGCAGCTCGCCCGGCTCCTCGGCAGCCCGGTCATGGACTCGGGCTGGGGGCTGCGTGGACTGGGCGCGAGGGAGACGGGCCACAACCCGTTCGGTCACCGCAGCGGCGCCGTGCGGGTGCACGAGACGGCGGTCGCCGTCGCGGGCCTGACCGCCGCGGGCTACGAGAAGGAGGCGGGCTCCCTGCTGCGGGGCGTCCTGGCCGCGGCCGAGGCCTTCGGTCACCGTCTCCCCGAGATGTACGCGGGGGAGCAGCGCACCGAGGGAAGTGTGCCGCTGCCCCACCCGGCCGCGTGCCGTCCGGCGGCCACCGCGGCCGCCGCCGGGATCCTGATGCTGACCACGGTGGTGGGCATCCGCCCCGACGCGCCGTCGGGGACCGTCACCCTGCGTCCCATGCGCAGCGCACCCCTCGGGGAGATCGCACTGACAGGGCTGCGGGTCGCGGACGCTCCGTTCTCCGTCCGGGTCAGCAGGCTCGGACTCGCCCTGGTCGAGGAAGCGGCCGACGGACTGCAATTAGGGGTGTGACCTGGAATGACGCTCGACTTCGGCAGCAGCCGGGACCGGACACCGGCAGCCGTGCCGAAACGGAGTCGATCAGCCACCGAAGCGGCCGGCGAAGGAGGTGTTTATCGTCAGGGAGACGACTATGATCACCGCATGCCCTACGACCCGTCAGCCTTTCCACCCTTCGCCGTCACCGTGGACCTGGTCGTGCTGACCGTGCGCCGCCATGCCTTGTGTGCGCTGGCGGTGCGCCGGGGCGAGCCGCCGTACCAGGGCCGGTGGGCCCTGCCGGGCGGCTTCGTACGGGCCGACGAGAACCTCTCCCAGGCCGCGGCGCGCGAACTGGCGGAGGAGACCGGACTGCACGCCCACGACCCTTCCGCCCCCGCCCAGGACTACGGCGCCCACCTGGAACAGCTCGCCACCTACGGCGACCCCGAGCGCGATCCCCGGATGCGTGTCGTCAGTGTCGCCCACCTGGCGCTCGCCCCGGACCTGCCCGCCCCCCGAGCCGGCGGCGACGCCAGCAACGCGCGCTGGGCACCGGTCGAGGAACTGCTGGAACCGGGCGGGTACGGCCGTGAGGGTGAACCGGCCGCACCACTGGCCTTCGACCACGCCCAGATCCTGGCGGACGGTGTGGAACGCGCCCGCTCCAAGATCGAGTACTCGTCGCTGGCGACCGCGTTCTGTCCCACCGAGTTCACCGTCGGTGAGCTGCGGCGCGTCTACGAAGCGGTGTGGGGCGTGGCGCTGGACCCGCGCAACTTCCACCGCAAGGTGACGGGCACCCCCGGTTTCCTGGTCCCGACGGGCGGCACCACCACACGGCAGGGCGGCCGCCCCGCCCAGCTCTTCCGGGCCGGCGGTGCGACCCTGCTCAACCCGCCGATGCTACGCCCCGAGGTGTGACGACTATTCACCACTAATTGCACATAAAGGCGCGCAATACCAGAAAATGGGACATACTGCGCTACCTTGCTACGGGTGATCCAGGCCTTCGGACTGACCAGCAATCCCCGCAACGAGCTTCCGCCCGCCCTCGACGACGTCTCCTTCGAGGCGCGGGCCGGTCGCGTCACCGTGCTGCTCGGTGCGCCGGGCGCGGGCAAGACCACGGCGCTGAGGCTCATGCTCGAACTCCAACAGGGCCGTGGTGTCACCTACTTCAGAGGGCGCCCCCTGCACCGCATCGCCCATCCGTCGCGCGAGGTCGGCGTGCTCCTGGGGGATGTGCCGGGGCATCCCGCCCGTACGGTCCGCGGCCATCTGCGCATGCTGTGCGCGGCCGCGGGCGTCCCGGCCCGCCGGGCCGACGAAGTCCTCGAGGTGGTCGGTCTCGTCAGCCTGCGCGAGGAGCGTCTCGGCACGCTCTCCCGCGGCATGGACCGCCGGCTCGGCCTGGCCTGCGCCCTTCTCGCCGACCCCCACACGCTCGTGCTCGACGACCCCGCCGAGGGACTCTCCGAGCGCGAGAGCCGGTGGCTGCACGGCATGCTGCGCGCACACGCCGCCCAGGGCGGCACGGTGCTGTCGACCACGGCGGACTCCAAGGAGGCGACGCGCATCGCGGACCGGGTCGTCACCCTGGATCAGGGCAGACTCGTGGCCGACCAGGAGGCCCGCGACTTCGCCCGCACCCGGCTGCGCCCCCGCGTCGCCGTCCGCAGCCCCCATGCCGCCCGCCTCGCCGCCCTGCTCGCCAAGGAGGCGCGCACCGGGCGGCGTTCCGTCGAGGTCGTGCAGGAAGGCGGCAACCGTCTCTCCGTGTACGGCAGTACGTGCGCCGACGTGGGCGAGACGGCGTTCCGGCACGGCATCCTCGTACACCAACTCGCGGACGAGATCGGCGACATGGGGCCAGGTGCCGCGGAGGAGCGCCCGGAGGTGCGGGAGGGCGACCGTCCACTGGGCGAGGTCGAGCCGGCCCCGGCCGTCGGCCCGGCCCGCGCCTCGGACGGCGGGCGGCGGCCTTCACCGGTGCCGCACCAGCCGGTGAGCCGGACCACCGCCCGCGGCACGCGCGCGCCCCGCAGGAAGGCCCGGAGCGGGCCCTCCGCGCCGGCCGCCGAGGCCGCGACTCCCGGCACTCCTGACGCAGGCCCCGTCCCCGTCCCCACCGGAGCCCGGGCATCCGCCACCGGGCCTCGGCCGGCCACCGACGGGGCACCGGCGGCTGTCACCGGCGAGGCGCCGTCCACCGTCCCCGACGGGGTACCGGCGGCTGTCACCGGCAACGCGCCGTCCGCCGTCCCCGGCGAGACGCCGCCCGCCTCCCGAAACGGGCAGTCACCCCTGGCCGACGAGGCGCGGGCCGCAAGCGCGGGCGAAGCGTCACCCACGCCCACGCCCACCGGCCAGGCCCGGCCCACAGCCGCCACCGGCGAAGCGCCACCTTCGCCCACGCAAGAAGAAGCGCCGTCTTCGTCCATCGACGCAACGCCCCCCTCGCCCACCGGCGAAGCGCCACCACGCGCCACCGGAACACCGCCGACCGTCGTCGCCCGTACCCAGGCCCCGGTCGCCTCCGCCGAACTCGCTGTCCCCGCCGCCGAGCCGCCGACCGTCTCCGCCCAGGCCCCGGCCACCTCCGCCGAGCCCGCGGCTCCCGCCGCCGACGGCTCCCCGTCGCCGGTGGACGCCGTGCCCACCCGAGTCACCCGCCCCTCGGCCGGCGGGCCGGACCGCCCCGCTCCGTCCCGGCCCCTCGCCTCCCTGCCCGCCCTCCCACCCCCCATCTCCGTCCGCCCCGCCCCCAGCCCCCTGCGCCCCCTGCGCTACGAGGTGCGCCGTGCCTCCGGCATCAGCACCGGTTTCCTCACCACGGCCGCCGTACTGATCGTCTCCGCCGCCACCGCCCTCCTGCTGGCCCGCATCGGCCACACCCCCCACCCCCGACTGCTGGCCGCCTGGCCCGCGCAACTGCCGCTGCCCCCGGCGGCCCTCGGTGCCGGCCTGGTCGGCGCGCTCGCCTTCGGCGACGAGTTCCGCCACCCCGCCCTGGCCGCGGACCGCGGCACGGTGCCCCGCAGGCTGGGCCTGCTGACCGCGAAGCTCCTCGTCACCGCGCTCACCGCGCTGATGATGGCCTTCCTCACCGTGGGCTGCGACGCCGAAGTGCTCTACCTCGTTCACGGACGGGAGTTCGCCAAGGTTCCCGCGGACTGGCCGGCGCTGAGCGCGAGCTGGGTCGCACTCGTCGTCGGCTGTGCCTGGGCCGGCGTCCTGGCGGCAGGTGTCTTCCGGTCCACCACGGCCGGGCTCGCCGCGGTCCTCGCCGTGCCCGTGGTCGGTGTACCCCTCGTGCAGAAAGCGATGGAGGGTGCGTCCGTTCGAACCGCGGCAGGATTTTCGGTCCGCGCGCGCGAGGTGTTCCTGTTGCAGTGGCCCTTCGGCGGGGAACGCTACCTGACCGCGGCGGGCCGGGTGGTCGGCCAACCCGTGGGAGGGGCCCTGGCGTTGGCCTTGGCCGCGCTGCTGTGCGCGTATGTGCTCACGACCCTGCGCAGCCGGGTCCGATGACGACCGTCCGTGCGCAACCGATCTCCGCATGTGCGCAACTCCCCGCAGAAAGCCCGTTTCTTTCCGATAAGGCGTCAATTGGGGCGTCGTGAGCGATCACCCTTTCGTGTGCTTTTCACCAAAGACCTCAAGGGAGTTGGAGGCGACGCCGACAAAGGATCCGTGAGTACCCTTGCGCACACCATGATGACCGCCGCCCGCTCCGCCGACTCCGGTCTGGCCGGCCCGGGCGATCTCGACCGCTACCCCTACGCCGAGGCTCCCGCCGCGGACCGCGTCGGAGCCCCCGTCTGGGAGAGCGCGGACCCCGAGCTGGGCCGTGTGGGCCGACGCGCCGCGGGCAGCCGCGGACGCGGGCTGCACGGCCAACTCGTCCAGCAGCTGGGCCAGATGATCGTGTCCGGAGACCTGGGCGCCGACCGCCCGCTCGTGCCCGAGGAGATCGGCCAGCGCTTCGAGGTCTCGCGCACCGTCGTGCGTGAGTCGCTCCGCGTCCTCGAGGCCAAGGGCCTGGTCAGCGCACGGCCGAACGTGGGCACACGCGTGCGCCCCGTGAGCGACTGGAACCTACTCGACCCGGACATCATCGAGTGGCGGGCCTTCGGTCCGCAGCGCGACGACCAGCGGCGCGAGCTGAGCGAGCTGCGGTGGACGATCGAGCCGCTCGCCGCCCGCCTCGCCGCCGGGCACGGGCGTGAGGAGGTCCAGCAGCGGCTGGCCGACATGGTCGAGATCATGGGGCACGCCATGGGGCAGGGCGACGCGCTCACCTACTCCCGCGCCGACGCCGAGTTCCACTCGCTGCTCATCCAGATCGCGGGCAACCGCATGCTGGAGCACCTTTCCGGGATCGTGTCGGCCGCCCTGCAGGTGTCGGGAGGACCCGTCACGGGCTGTGACCGGCCGACCGAGGCCTCCCTCGCGCACCACGGCAGGATCGTCGACGCCCTCGCCGCGGGCGACGGCGCCGGGGCGGAGGCGGCCATGCGCCAGCTGCTCACCGTCCACCCCGAGGTGGAACGCGTCGTTCCGGCACCGCGCGAGCACTGAGCGCGCACCGCGGGCGACACGACTGGTGAGACCCGCTCCCGCCGCGTCACCCTCAGCTGCCGCCCCGCCCTCCGTCGGACCCCGCAGGACCCGATCACGGGCCTGCGGGGTCCGACGGCGCGACGGGGCGGCGCGACGGGGCGGGTTGGGTTCCCGTGGCATGGGTAGACGTCGCTGGTGACCTTTTACGCCCGTGTCTGACCGTTTTTGAGCGCTTACGGGGTGTGACTCGGGCCACGAAGATTGGGCGTAACGCTTGTGGAAACAACGCGATGACCTAAGAGGTGACAGTCGCGGAGGGAATACGGACGCCGTTCAAGGCGCTGTGGAACTTCCCGGCCCCCGCCCGCGCCGTCGGCCCATCCCCAGGCCGGTGGTCGGCTCCTGTCCGCAGTGGACAGGGCCGGAAGCCGTTTTCCAACGTTCCGAGAGGTTGTTCGTGTCGGCCAGCACATCCCGTACGCTCCCGCCGGAGATCGCCGAGTCCGTCTCTGTCATGGCGCTCATCGAGCGGGGAAAGGCTGAGGGGCAGATCGCCGGCGACGATGTGCGTCGGGCCTTCGAAGCTGACCAGATTCCGGCCACTCAGTGGAAGAACGTACTGCGCAGCCTCAACCAGATCCTCGAGGAAGAGGGTGTGACGCTGATGGTCAGTGCCGCGGAGCCCAAGCGCACCCGAAAGAGCGTCGCAGCGAAGAGTCCGGCCAAGCGCACCGCGACCAAGACGGTCGCGGCGAAGACGGTGACCACCAGGAAGGCCACCGCCAGCCCCGCCGCCCCGGTCGCGCCCGCTGCGGACGACCCCGCAGACGAAGCCGCCACCGCGAAGAAGGCGGCTGCCAAGAAGACGGTCGCCAAGAAGGCGGCCGCGAAGAAGGCCGCCCCCGCCAAGAAGACGGCGGCCAAGAAGACCTCCGCCAAGAAGGACGACGTCGAGCTCCTCGAGGACGAGGTGCTGGAGGAGGCGCCCAAGGCGGGCGACGAGCCCGAGGGCACCGAGAGCGCCGGCTTCGTGCTCTCCGACGAGGACGAGGACGACGCCCCCGCACAGCAGGTCGCCGCCGCCGGCGCCACCGCCGACCCGGTCAAGGACTACCTCAAGCAGATCGGCAAGGTCCCCCTGCTCAACGCCGAGCAGGAGGTCGAGCTCGCCAAACGTATCGAGGCCGGTCTCTTCGCCGAGGACAAGCTGGCCAACGCCGACAAGCTCGCCCCGAAGCTCAAGCGTGAGCTGGAGATCATCGCCGAGGACGGCCGCCGCGCCAAGAACCACCTCCTGGAGGCCAACCTCCGCCTCGTGGTCTCCCTGGCCAAGCGCTACACCGGCCGCGGCATGCTCTTCCTGGACCTCATCCAGGAGGGCAACCTCGGTCTGATCCGCGCGGTCGAGAAGTTCGACTACACCAAGGGCTACAAGTTCTCCACGTACGCCACCTGGTGGATCCGCCAGGCGATCACCCGCGCCATGGCCGACCAGGCCCGCACCATCCGTATCCCGGTGCACATGGTCGAGGTCATCAACAAGCTCGCGCGCGTCCAGCGCCAGATGCTCCAGGACCTGGGCCGCGAGCCCACCCCGGAGGAGCTGGCCAAGGAACTCGACATGACCCCGGAGAAGGTCATCGAGGTCCAGAAGTACGGCCGCGAACCCATCTCGCTGCACACCCCGCTCGGCGAGGACGGCGACAGCGAGTTCGGTGACCTCATCGAGGACTCCGAGGCCGTCGTACCGGCCGACGCGGTCAGCTTCACGCTCCTGCAGGAGCAGCTGCACTCCGTCCTCGACACGCTCTCGGAACGCGAGGCGGGCGTCGTCTCCATGCGCTTCGGTCTCACCGACGGTCAGCCGAAGACCCTCGACGAGATCGGCAAGGTGTACGGCGTCACGCGTGAGCGGATCCGCCAGATCGAGTCCAAGACGATGTCGAAGCTGCGCCACCCGTCCCGTTCGCAGGTGCTGCGCGACTACCTCGACTGAGTCGCGCTCGGCTGAGACGTGCTCGGCTGAGAGGCGCTCGGTCGAGACGTGCTCGGTCGAGACGCGCTCGGCCACGACGGCAGCGAAGGCCCGGTTCCCCCGTGGGGGGCCGGGCCTTCGGCGTGACCGCGCGGGTGCGCGGTGTCACGGGCTGTTTCACCCTGGGTGTTCATCGATCACTCCAGAGTGAGGAGCGTTCATGCGTCGTTCCTTTGTCCGGGCCCTGGCCCGGCCGTTGGTCCTGACAGCCGCGGCCATGGCGATACCGCTGGTCGTGGCTGTTCCTGCTGCTCCGGCGGCGTCAGACGGCGTCGTCGTGGGTGGCTTCCCGGTCGATGTCTCCACGAGCCCCTGGACCGTCGCGCTGTCCAGCCGTGACCGGTTCGGCGGTATGCGGTCGGGGCAGTTCTGCGGAGGTGTGGTGGTCGGGCCGTCCACCGTGCTCACGGCGGCCCACTGCATGGGGGAGGAAGTCCTGGGGTCGCCGCGGGCGACCGATCTGAAGGTCGTCGCGGACCGTACGGACCTCTACTCGGACACGGGCCGGGAGATCCCCGTGCGGGAGGTCTGGGTCAACCCCGGCTACGACCCCTCGACCAACTCGGGGGACTTCGCCGTGCTCAAGCTCGCCGAGGCGCTCCCGCGGTCCTCGGTCATCGGCATGGCCGCGGCGGGCGACCCGGCCTACGCGCCCGCCACGGAGGCCCTGGTCTACGGCTGGGGCGACACCACGGGCATCGGGTCCTATGCGCACAGCCTGAGAGCCGCCCGCGTCCATGTGCTGGCCGACAGCCTCTGTGAGGCGGCGTACCCCGGCCCGACGGACGGCAGGTACGTGGCACGGACCATGGTGTGCGCCGGGGAGGCGCGGGGCGGCCGTGACGCCTGTCAGGGAGACAGCGGCGGACCGCTGGTGGCGCAGGGCCGGCTCGTCGGGCTCGTGTCATGGGGGAGCGGCTGCGGCCGGGCGGGGAGCCCGGGCGTCTACACGCGTGTGTCCGACCTGGTGCGGACACTGCACTGGAGCACCGGATCCCGGGAGCTGCCCAGGACCACCTGACGCGGCCGGGCGAGGGCTTCGGGCAACGACATGCGGGCGGCCGCCCCTGGGAGACAGGGGCGGCCGCCCACGTGCGGCCTGCGCCGGAGCTGCTCGTCGTGGAACGCGTCGAACGCGAACGGTCAGCGTTCTTCTTCGGAGGCGGTAGCGGGAACGGCCGTCAGCCGCTCCGTCTCGTCCTGTATCTCAGCGGCGATCTTCTTGAGTTCCGGCTCGAACTTGCGGCCGTGATGGGCGCAGAAGAGCAGTTCTCCGCCGCTGAGCAGGACGACGCGCACGTACGCCTGGGCGCCGCAGCGGTCGCAGCGGTCAGCGGCCGTCAGCGGGCTCGCGGGGGTCAGAACAGTAGTCACGTCGCCTCTTCTCTAGCTCGACGAGCTGTCGTACCAGGGTCAACATCCAACCAGCCCCAAAACGTTCCCGCTCGTGGCTTCTCCTCGAAAAAATCTTCCGAGGTGGCCGTCTGCTGCCGGTTTGGCGGCGAATGTGCCGTATTGCGTGTCTGTCGTGTCTTACGGTTTCGCGCTGTCGGTCATGGTCGCGTCCTCCCGGCTGGATTGCCGGTTTGTTCAGGAGGACGTGCCCGGAGCCTAAATGGTTCATGCCTCGAAGGGAACGTGATATGTACTTCACTCCATCGAGGGATCGAACACTCATACGACTCTGGACTAGTCTGCGTTCAGACGAGGGTGGCGTTACAACGGCTCTACCAGGCCTCGGTACCCTCTTGGCGGCGACCGATGCCGCGCCCTTCCCTATGAGGGCCCACTTGAAATTCAGCGAGGAGCGAACCGCGTGACCGCCGAGACGTCCGTGCCGTCCACTGCGCTGCTGGCAGGAGCAGACAGGGACGGTTCCAACTACACCGCGCGGCACCTGCTCGTCCTCGAGGGCCTCGAGGCCGTACGCAAGCGCCCCGGTATGTACATCGGCTCGACCGACAGTCGTGGCCTGATGCACTGCCTCTGGGAGATCATCGACAACTCCGTCGACGAGGCCCTCGGTGGTTACTGCGACCACATCGAGGTGATCCTCCACGACGACGCCTCGGTGGAGGTCCGCGACAACGGCCGGGGCATCCCCGTCGACGTCGAACCCAAGACCGGCCTGTCCGGCGTCGAGGTCGTCATGACCAAACTGCACGCCGGCGGCAAGTTCGGAGGCGGCTCCTACGCGGCCTCCGGCGGTCTGCACGGCGTGGGTGCCTCCGTGGTGAACGCCCTGTCCGCCCGCCTCGACGTCGAGGTCGACCGCAGCGGGCACACGCACGCGATCAGCTTCCGCCGCGGTGTCCCCGGCGCGTTCAAGGCCGACGGCCCGGACGCCCGGTTCGAGGCCGAGGGCGGCCTGCGCAAGGCCAGGAAGATCCCCCGGACCCGCACCGGCACGCGCGTGCGGTACTGGGCCGACCGCCAGATCTTCCTCAAGGACGCCAAGCTCTCCCTGGAGAACCTGCACCAGCGCGCCCGCCAGACCGCGTTCCTGGTCCCCGGCCTGACCATCGTCGTCCGCGACGAGTACGGCCTCGGTGAGGGCGGCAGCAAGGGCGAGGAGTCCTTCCGCTTCGACGGCGGCATCAGCGAGTTCTGCGAGTACCTGGCCACCGACAAGCCCGTCTGCGACGTCCTCCGCTTCACCGGGCACGGCTCCTTCAAGGAGACCGTCCCCGTCCTGGACGACCACGGCCAGATGACCCCGACCGAGGTCACCCGCGAACTCGGCGTCGACGTGGCGATGCGCTGGGGCACGGGCTACGACACCACGCTGCGCTCGTTCGTCAACATCATCGCCACCCCCAAGGGCGGCACCCACGTGGCCGGCTTCGAGCAGGCCGTGACCAAGACGATGAACGAGGTCCTGCGCACCAAGAAGCTGCTGCGCGTCGCCGAGGACGACATCGTCAAGGACGACGCTCTCGAGGGCCTGACCGCGGTCGTCACCGTCCGTCTCGCCGAGCCGCAGTTCGAGGGGCAGACCAAGGAGGTGCTCGGCACCTCGGCGGCCCGCCGGATCGTGAACACCGTGATCACCCGGGAACTCAAGGCGTTCCTGACGTCCACGAAGCGGGACGCCGCGGCCCAGGCCCGGGTCGTCATGGAGAAGGCGGTCGCCGCCGCGCGCACCCGTATCGCGGCCCGCCAGCACAAGGACGCACAGCGCCGCAAGACGGCCCTGGAGTCCTCCTCCCTGCCGGCCAAGCTCGCCGACTGCCGCAGCGACGACGTCGACCGCAGCGAGCTGTTCATCGTCGAGGGGGACTCCGCCCTCGGTACCGCCAAGCTCGCCCGGAACTCCGAGTTCCAGGCGCTGCTGCCGATCCGCGGCAAGATCCTCAACGTCCAGAAGTCCTCCGTGACCGACATGCTCAAGAACGCCGAGTGCGGCGCGATCATCCAGGTCATAGGAGCGGGCTCCGGTCGTACCTTCGACATCGACGCGGCCCGCTACGGCAAGATCATCATGATGACCGACGCCGATGTCGACGGCTCTCACATCCGCTGCCTGCTGCTGACCCTCTTCCAGCGCTACATGCGGCCCATGGTGGAGGCCGGGCGGGTCTTCGCGGCCGTACCGCCGCTGCACCGCATCGAGCTCGTCCAGCCCAAGAAGGGCCAGGACAAGTACGTGTACACGTACTCCGACCGCGAGCTGCGCGACAAGCTGATGGAGTTCCAGAGCAAGAACGTCCGGTACAAGGACACCATCCAGCGCTACAAGGGTCTCGGCGAGATGGACGCCGACCAGCTGGCGGAGACCACGATGGACCCGCGCCACCGCACCCTGCGCCGCATCAACCTCTCCGACCTGGAGGCGGCGGAGCAGGTGTTCGACCTCCTCATGGGCAATGACGTGGCACCGCGCAAGGAGTTCATCTCCAGCTCGGCGGCCACGCTCGACCGCTCGCGCATCGACGCGTAGCGGCGGGCCCACGGCGGACCGATCACACGGGAAAGA
This sequence comes from Streptomyces sp. NPDC059895, assembly GCF_042731035.1. Classification (NCBI taxonomy): domain Bacteria; kingdom Bacillati; phylum Actinomycetota; class Actinomycetes; order Kitasatosporales; family Streptomycetaceae; genus Streptomyces; species Streptomyces sp. NPDC059895. The sequence continues at coordinate 115,754 of NZ_JBHWKO010000015.1, read as the reverse complement.
CCGATCACACGGGAGAGCGATCACACGGGAGAGGGAGAGCGCGGGCGTCCCGGTCACCTGATGGGGTGAAGAGCGGGGGGAACGGGAGTCGGGGATCTTCCCGTTCTGTCCATCCTTGGGCATGCAGTCAAGCAACGGCCGTGCCCGTGGCATCGGGGACGGTTCCGCAAGATCGGGCGGTCACGAACAGGACCACGGACCGGTGTTCGCCCGACCCGCCGACGACGTGCGGTACGAGGATCCGTGGTACGACGCGCTCGCCTCGGGCTGGGGCGAGTCGGACACCCTGAGCGGGCCCGTCGTCGAGACCCCGTCGGCACGGCGGCAGCGGGAGGACGCCACCGCGACGACGGCCCGGGTCTACCTCGAGGTGCAGCGCAGCGCGGCCTTCCAGGAGGTGCGCGGCCGGTACCGGCGGTTCGTGGTCCCGGCGACCGTCGGCTTCTTCCTCTGGTACGTGGGGTACGTCGTGACCGCGACGACCGCCCCCGCGCTGATGGCACGGCCCGTCGCCGGGGCGGTGAACGTGGCGCTGCTCGCGGGCCTCGGGCAGTTCCTCAGCACCTTCCTGCTCACCTGGGCCTACTCCCGGCACGCACGGCTGCGCAGGGACCGCGCGGCGCTCGACGTGCGCTGGGAGACACAGGAGCTGACGCGCGAGGCGGGGGGCGGTGCGTCATGACCGGCGACCACCAGACGCTGGGACTGCTCCTGTTCAGCGCGTTCATCGCGGTCACGCTGGGCATCACGACGTGGGTGAGCCGGAAACGGCACGGTTCGGCAGAGGAGTTCTACGTCGGGGGGCGGCTGTTCTCCCCGATGGAGAATGGTTTTGCCATCGCGGGCGACTACATGTCGGCCGCCTCCTTCCTGGGCATCTCCGGACTTATCGCGCTCTTCGGCTACGACGGGCTGCTGTACTCGGTGGGCTTTCTGGTGGCGTGGCTGGTGGTGCTGTTCCTCGTCGCCGAGCTGGTGCGCAACTGCGGGAGGTTCACGCTCGCCGACGTGGTGGCCGCGCGGATGGCCGAGCGGCCGGTGCGGATCGCGGCGGGAACCTCCTCGGTCACCGTGTCCGTTCTCTATCTGGTGGCGCAGATGGTGGGCGCGGGCAGTCTCGTCGCGCTGCTCCTCGGTGAGACCGGTGAGGCGGCCCAGGCCTGGACCGTCATCGGTGTCGGCGCCCTGATGGTGATCTACGTGTCGATGGGAGGGATGCGGGCCACCACATGGATCCAGATCGTCAAGGCGGTCCTGCTGCTCGGCGGCACCGTCGCCCTCACCGTGCTGGTCCTGGTCCGCTTCCACGGCGATGTCGACCGGCTGCTGCACACGGCGGCGGAGCGCAGCGGCCACGGCGCCGCGTTCCTGGCACCCGGGCTGAGGTACGGCGGGGACTGGACCGCGCGCCTGGACTTCATGAGCCTGGGCCTCGCCCTGGTGCTGGGCACGGCCGGGCTGCCGCACATCCTCTCCCGCTTCTACACCGTGCCGACCGCACGGGCCGCGCGGCGCTCCGTCGTCTGGTCGATCGGGCTCATCGGCGGGTTCTACCTGATGACGATCGTCCTCGGGTTCGGCGCGGCGGCGATCGTCGGGCCAGAAGCCGTGCGCGCCTCCAACGCGTCAGGGAACACGGCGGTGCCGCTGCTGGCGCTCGACCTGGGCGGCGGGGCCGGCTCCACGGGCGGCACGGTCCTGTTCGCCCTCGTGGCGGCCATCGCCTTCGCCACGATCCTCGCGGTGGTCGCCGGGATCACGCTCGCCTCCTCGGCGTCGGTGGCCCATGACCTCTACGCCTCCCTCCGGCGCAAGCGTGCCGAGCCGCGCGGCGAAGTGGCGGTGGCCCGGGTCGCCGCCGTCGGGATCGGCGTCGTCGCCATCGGCCTCGGCCTGCTCGCCCGCGACCTGAACGTGGCCTTCCTGGTGGGGCTCGCCTTCGCGGTCGCCGCCTCCGCGAACCTCCCGGTCCTGCTCTACTCGCTGTTCTGGCGGAGCTTCACCACACGGGGCGCCGTGTGGGCGGTGTACGGCGGTCTCGTCCCGGCGCTGGTCCTGGTCGTGCTGTCGCCCGTGGTGTCGGGCGGCCCCGCGTCGCTCTTCCCCGGCCTCGACTTCCAGCTCTTCCCGCTCGACAACCCCGGCCTGGTCTCGATCCCGTCGGGCTTCCTCGCGGGCTGGCTCGGCACGGTCACCTCGGCCGAGGCCGCCGACGAGGCCAAGCACGCGGAGACCGAGGTGCGGTCGCTGACCGGGGCGGGGGCTGTCTAGACCGGGGCCGGGGGCAGTCTGGAGGCGACGCAGGCGGCACGGGGGCCGTTCAGAGGCGGCTCGGGGCGGGCGCGCCGTCGGACCCCCACGGCGGGCGCGCCGTCGGCCCGGGCCGTGCCCTCAGGCGCGGGTCGCCCACACGTATCGGTGTTCCGGGCGGCCCGCGTCACCGTACTTCAGGGTCAGGCGGGCCCGGCCGGTGCGCTCCAGGAGCTTCAGGTAGCGCTGGGCGGTCTGGCGGCTCACGCCGGTCCGGTCGGCGATCTCCTGGGCCGACAGCGGGCCCGGCGCGGCCATCAGGGACCGACGTACCAGCTCGGCGGTGGTGGGGGAGTGCCCTTTGGGCAGCTCCGGCTCCGACGGAGCGGACAGCGCGCCGAAGATCCGGTCGACGTCGGCCTGTTCGGCCTCGCCTCCGCCGTCGAGTGTGCGGCGCAGTTGTGCGTAGGCCTCCAGCCTGGCGCGCACGCCCGCGAAGGCGAACGGCTTGACCAGGTACTGCAGGGCGCCCTGCCGCATGGCCGCCTGCACCGTGGAGACGTCCCGTGCGGCCGTCACCATGATCACGTCCGTCTGGTGGCCACGGCGGCGCATCTCCTGGACCACCTCCAGACCCGTCCCGTCGGGGAGGTAGTGGTCCAGCAGGACCAGACCCGGACGGGGCGGCGACTCCAGCCGGTGCAGCGCCTCGGCCGCGCCGTGTGCCACGCCCGCGACGCGGAAGCCCGGCACCTTCTCGACGTAGGCGGCGTTCACCCGGGCGACCCTCGTGTCGTCGTCCACCACCAGGACCTCGATCATCGCGGCTCCTCCTCTCCGACCGCGCCGTGCGCGCCGTCGGCCGGTACGGTCTCCGGGCGGGACTCGGCCAGCGCCTCGGGCAGGACGACGGTGAACTCGGCCCCGCCGCCGCGCGCCTGACCGACCCGGGCGCTGCCGCCCTGCCGCTCGGCGAGCCGGCGCACCAGGGAGAGACCGATGCCGCGCCTGCCGTGTGCCGGAGGCTCCTTCGTGGACCAGCCCTCGGTGAAGACCGACTCGCGGTGCTCGGCCGGGACCCCGGGGCCGGTGTCGCGGACCCGCAGGACGGCGGTGCCGCCCTCGGCGCGCAGTTCGACCTCCACGCGCGCGTGCGGCGTGCCCGCGACGGCGTCGAGCGCGTTGTCCACCAGGTTGCCGACGACCGTGACCAGCCCGCGCGGGTCGACCAGCCGGTCGGGGAGCCGGGTGCCGTCCGAGATCCGCAGAGCGACACCGCGCTCGGCCGCGACCGTCGCCTTGCCGACGAGCAGGGCCGCCAGCAGCGGGTCCGCGATCTTCTCGGTCACCTGTTCCGCGGTCGCCCGGTGGTCGCCGACGACCTCGCCCACGAACTCCACGGCGTCGTCGTACATCTCCAGTTCGAGCAGGCCCAGCACGGTGTGCATACGGTTGGCGTGCTCATGGTCCTGCGCGCGCAGGGCGTCGATCAGGCCGCGGGTGGAGTCGAGTTCGCGGCCCAGCTGTTCGAGCTCGGTGCGGTCGCGCAGGGTCGCCACGGCACCCCCGTCGCCGGTGGGCATCCGGTTGGCGACCAGGACGCGCTGCCCGCGCACGGTGAGCAGGTCCCTGCCGGTCACCCGGCCGGCCAGGACGTCGGCCGTACGGCCCTCGCCGAGCGCTTCGTCGGGCGAGCGCCCCACCGTCTCGTCCGCGATGCCCAGCAGGCGCTGCGCCTCGTCGTTGAGCAGACGGATGCGCCCCGCGCGGTCGAGGGCGACCACGCCCTCCCGGATGCCGTGCAGCATGGCCTCGCGCTCCGCGAGCAACGCCGAGATGTCGGAGAAGGCCAGGTCGCGGGTCTGCCGCTGGACCCGCCGGGAGATCAGCCAGGCGGCCAGGGCGCCCACGGCGAGCGCGCCGCCGGCGTACGCGAACAGCCCAGGGATCGCGTGGACGAGCCGGGCGCGCACGCTGTCGTACTCGATGCCGACCGACACCGCCCCGACGATCCAGCCCCCGCTGTCGCGCAGGGGCACCTTGCCGCGGGCGGAGCGGCCCAGGGTGCCGTCGTCGATCTCCATGACGTCCCGGCCGGCCAGCGCCTGGCTGGGGTCCGTGGAGACGTGGCCGCCGACCGCCTCGGGGTCGGTGTGGGACCAGCGCGTGCCGTGGACGTCCATCACCACGACGTACTCGGCGCCGCTGGCCCGGCGGATCCGTTCCGCCTCCCGCTGCACCGGCCCGTCCGCGGAGGGCGGGGTGTCGCGCAGGTCCTCGGCGATCTGCGGCACCGCCGCGGTGGTCTGGGCGATGGCGAGCGCGCGGCGCATCGCCTGGTCGTCCAGCTGGTCGCTGAGCGGGGCGAGGAACAGCCCCGTCGCGAGCACCACGACTCCGGCGGCGATCGCCAGCTGCATGAGCAGCACCTGCGAGAACACGCGCCGGGGCATGCCGAGGCGCAGGCGTCGGACGGGCGGAGCGGGGCTCATGTCCCGAACGGTACGTGGACGGTCCGGCCGAGCCGTAGGGGTGTGTGGCGGGGATCTCCTGATCGGTTCGAGACGAATCACCCTGGCCGGATCACCCGAGCCGGATCACCCGAGGCCGGATGTCCTGAGCTGGTTCGCCGGAGCTGATTCGCTCAAGCCGACAGCGAGCGCTCGGCGGTCCTCCGCCGACCGCTCCGCGTCCTGCTCGCAGCCCGTCAGCCCGTCAGCCCACCAGTGCCGTGGCCCGCTCGCGCACCGCCACCACGTCCATCCGCGCCGGTGATCCGAGAACCGACGCCCCGCAGCTCTCCGGGCGGGGCGGCAGCGACGCGCCCTGCGCCACGACCACGCTCCAGTGCCGCCCGTCGCTGTGCTCGACGGTCACCTCCCAGCGCGGCGCACGGCCCTGCGTACGGACGACACGGAGGGCCTGCGCCGCGTACTCGCCGGTCGCCGCGCGCACGGCCAGTTCCGCTGCCTGGCCGGGCCGCTCCCAGGCCGAGCCGCCCCGGCAGCCCTCCAGGACGATGCGTCCCTCCCGGACGCCGTGCAGCACCTCCCTGACGGTGTGCGCCTCGGCCCGGCCGTAGGCGTAGCCGTACGGCAGGACGAGCACGGTCGGGGAGAAGCGATGACCGCCCAGGTGGGTGACCTCCCAGACGCCGTCCACGCCCGAGGCGGTGAGTTCGGCCGCGAGGGGGCGGCCCAGCAGCGCGCAGCAGCGGTCGCGCTTTCCGTTGGTGCAGACGAGGGCGAGCGGATCGCCGGTGTGCGGACGGCCCCGGAGCGCGGTGTCGAAGCCGTGGTGGTCGCCCCGGCCGAGTGCGGCGAAGTCGATGTCCAGCAGCCGGCTCGGGTCGTCCGTCACGGCTGCGTGCAGCCAGATCCGGCCCGGAACCGTATGGGCCGCGTACACGCGCCGCAGGGACGGCGCGCCGGAGTCCGAGTGGCGTCCGGTGCGCCGGATGAGGGCCACGCGGACGCCCGTGCCCCGGGCGGCCGCTTCCAGCGCGCGGCCGACCGCGGGATCGAGGTGGCTCGAGACCAGCGCGTCGGCACCCCAGGGGCCGGGCTGTTCCAGCAGGAGCCAGGTACTCGCCGTGGGCGCGGTTCCGGACATGGGCTCGTCGAGATTCCGCGAGTCGGCCGTGCAGGTACTCACAAAGGTGAGCCTAACCTGACTTGACAGGGTGCGGCGCGCGGGGCACGCGGATGTCCCCTCTCCGGCCCACGCGCGCGGAGCCGCGCCGGGACGCCGACGCTTCCTTGCGCTTCCGCGTCGTGCCTGGTCAGGGAGGGAGGGAGGTCAGGTCAGGCCGGCGGCGGCTCGTCGGGAGCAGGCGGTGGCTGAGGCAGGGACGCGGCCGTCGGCCCGGGACGCGGCGGTCGGCCCGGAGTTCCCGCGCTAGGCCTGCGTTAGGCCCGCGCTAGGCCCGCGATAGGTCCGCGTCAGGCCGCCCCGGTGCCGAGGGCAGCCTGAGAGGCGCGGAGAGGCGCGGAGAGGCGCGGAGAGGCGCGGAGATCCGGCCCGGCGCCCGCCGTCTCCCGGAATGCCGGGCGGCTCCGATCGGCGCGGCCGCGGAGGGCAGGCGCACGCAGGGATGTGCGGGCGGGCCGCGCCGCCCGGTCCCGGGCGACCCACGGCACGGCGGCGCCTTGCCCGACGTCTGCCGCAGGGGCGCTGCCGACGATCGTTCACTTCGCCGTGATTCCTCCGGCTCGTATCCTGGGTCGGCATGCCCGTCCTCGACCGTGCGCCGGGTTGCGAGCCGGTGCACGCGCAGGTCACAGAGAGGTCGCACGGTGACACAGAGCCGCAGCCCGCATCAGATCCCGGTCGTCGTTCTCGCCGGATTCCTCGGCTCCGGCAAGACGACACTGCTCAACCACCTGCTGCACCGCAGCGGCGGCAGCCGGATCGGCGCGATCGTCAACGACTTCGGCGCCATCGAGATCGACGCCCTGGCGGTGGCCGGCGCGCTCGGCGACTCCACCGTCTCCCTCGGCAACGGCTGCCTGTGCTGTGCCGTCGACGCCGGTGAGCTGGACGTCTACCTCGAACGGCTGGCCCGCCCCGCCGTCGGCGTCGACGTCATCGTGATCGAGGCCAGCGGGCTCGCCGAGCCCCAGGAACTCGTGCGGATGGTGCTGGCCAGCGAACAGCCGGGGATCGTGTACGGCGGGCTCGTCGAGGTCGTCGACGGTGCCGAGTTCGACGCGACCCGCACCCGGCACCCCGAGATCGACCGGCATCTCGCCCTCGCCGACCTCGTCGTCGTGAACAAGCTCGACCGGGCGCCCGACGCCGACCGGGTCCTGGGCCTCGTCCGCTCGCTCACCGACCGGGCCGCCGTCGTCCCCGCCACCTACGGCCGGGTCGACCCGGAGTTCCTCTTCGACTGCCGGCCGAGCGAGGAGCGCGTCGGACAGCTCTCCTTCGACGATCTGCACCTCCTGGACGACGCGGCGTGCGAGGACCACGACGACCACCTGCACACCGCGTACGACAGCCTGTCCTTCGTCTCCGCGGTCCCCCTCGACCCACGCCGGCTGATGCCGTTCCTCGACAGCCGCCCCGAGGGTCTGTACCGGATCAAGGGTTACGTCGACTTCGGCCCGCACGACCCCGGCAACCGGTACGCCGTCCACGCCGTCGGCCCCTTCCTGCGCTTCTACCCCGAGCCCTGGGGGGCCGACGAGGAGCGCCTGACCCAGCTCGTCCTCATCGGCTCCGGCATCGACGCGGACGCGCTCGGCAAGGAACTGCAGGCGTGCGCGAGCGACGCCCCGCACGCCGACGAGCACGGCATGTGGGGCGTCCTGCGCTACGTACAGGACCCGGAGGACCCGGAGGACCCTGAGGGCCACGGAGATCCTCGGACCCCCGGTGACCCCGATGCCCCCGAGGACCGCGACGGCCTCGAAGACCCCCACTGCCTCGACGACCCCGGGGACCCGGAGGAGACGGAGGACCTGGAGGGCCCGGAGGGAGAGCCCTTCGCGCGGGCCTAGACCGGCCCCGCCACCACCGACACCGTCTTCGCCAGCGACACGCCCGAGCCGTCGCGGCGCGGGTCGATCTCCGGGAGCTCGGCGGGGGTGCCGTTCTTCTGCGCGGCTCGCGCGGGGACGGCGCCCGCCCAGGCCAGGGCCAGGCAGTCCTCGCCCTTGAGGAACCGCTGGCAGCGCACACCGCCCGTGGCGCGGCCCTTGCGCGGGTACTGGTCGAACGGCGTCAGCTTGGCGGTCGTCTGGACGGAGTCGTCCAGGGTGCCGCGCGAGCCCGCGACGGAGAAGACCACCGCGTCCACCGCCGGGTCCACCGCCGTGAACGAGATCACCTTGGCGCCCTCGGTGAGCTTGATGCCCGTCATGCCGCCGGCGGGACGGCCCTGCGGGCGCACCTGCGAGGCCTGGTAGCGCAGCAACTGGGCGTCGTCGGTGATGAAGACCAGGTCCTCCTCACCCGTGCGCAGCTCGACCGCGCCGACGATCCGGTCGCCCTCCTTGAGGGTGATGACCTCCAACTCGCCCCTGTTGGTCGGGTAGTCGGGCACCACGCGCTTGACGACTCCCTGCTCCGTGCCGATCGCCAGACCCGGGGACGACTCGTCGAGGGTGGTCAGGCAGACGACCGTCTCGTCGCCCTCCAGGGAGACGAACTCCGTCAGCGGGGCACCGCCCGAGAGGTTCGGCGCCGACGCCGTGTCCGGAAGCTGCGGCAGGTCGACGACGTTGATCCGCAGCAGCCGGCCCGTCGAGGTGACCGCGCCGATCTCCCCGCGCGCGGTGGCCGGCACCGCGGAGATGATCACGTCGTGCTTGGTGCGCCTGCCGTCCGGGTCCTCGGCGAACGGCTCGGCGTTCGCCGTGCGGGCCAGCAGACCGGTCGAGGAGAGCAGCACACGGCAGGGGTCGTCGGCGACCTGGAGCGGTACGGCGGCGGCCGGGGTGCCCGCCGACTCCAGCAGGACCGTACGGCGCTCGGTGGCGAACTTCTTGGCCACCGCGGCCAGTTCGGCCGAGACCAGCTTGCGCAGTTCCGCGTCGGACTCCAGGATCCGGGTCAGCTCGGCGATCTCCTCGTTGAGCTTCTCCTTCTCCGCCTCCAACTCGATGCGGTCGTACTTGGTCAGCCGGCGCAGCGGCGTGTCCAGGATGTACTGGGTCTGGATCTCCGACAGGGCGAAGCGCTCCATCAGGCGCTCCTTGGCCTGCGCGCTGTTGTCGCTGGAGCGGATGAGGCGGATGACCTCGTCGATGTCGACGAGCGCCGTGAGCAGGCCCTCCACCAGGTGGAGGCGGTCGCGCCGCTTGCTCCGGCGGAACTCGCTGCGGCGCCGGACGACCTCGAAGCGGTGGTCGAGGTAGACCTCGAGCAGTTCCTTCAGGCCCAGCGTGAGCGGCTGGCCGTCCACCAGCGCCACGTTGTTGATGCCGAAGGACTCCTCCATCGGCGTCAGCTTGTAGAGCTGCTCCAGGACCGCCTCCGGCACGAAGCCGTTCTTGATCTCGATGACCAGGCGCAGGCCGTGCTCACGGTCGGTGAGGTCCTTGACGTCGGCGATGCCCTGGATCTTCTTCGAGCCGACCAGGTCCTTGATCTTGGCGATGACCTTCTCGGGGCCGACCGCGAAGGGCAGCTCCGTGACCACCAGCCCCTTGCGGCGGGCGGTCACCGTCTCCACCGACACGGTGGCGCGGATCTTGAAGGTGCCGCGGCCCGTCTCGTACGCGTCCCGGATGCCGGAGAGGCCGACGATACGGCCGCCGGTGGGCAGGTCGGGCCCGGGGACGTGCCGCATCAGGGCGTCCAGGTCCGCGTTCGGGTAGCGGATCAGGTGGCGGGCGGCGGCGACGACCTCGCCCAGGTTGTGCGGCGGCATGTTGGTGGCCATGCCGACCGCGATGCCGGAGGAGCCGTTGACCAGGAGGTTCGGGAAGGCGGCGGGCAGTGCCACCGGCTCCTGCTCCTGGCCGTCGTAGTTGGGCGTGAAGTCGACCGTGTCCTCGTCGATCGACTCCGTCATCAGGCTCGTCGCCGCGGTCTGACGGCACTCGGTGTACCGCATGGCGGCCGGCGGGTCGTCGTTGCCCAGCGAGCCGAAGTTGCCGTGGCCGTCGACCAGGGGCACGCGCATGGAGAAGGGCTGGGCCATGCGCACCAGGGCGTCGTAGATCGACGCGTCGCCGTGCGGGTGCAGCTTGCCCATCACCTCGCCGACGACACGGGCGCACTTCACGTAACCGCGTTCGGGGCGCAGGCCCATCTCGTTCATCTGGTAGACGATGCGGCGGTGCACCGGCTTGAGACCGTCGCGGGCGTCCGGCAGGGCGCGGGAGTAGATGACCGAGTACGCGTACTCGAGGAAGGAGCCCTGCATCTCGTCCACGACGTCGATGTCGAGGATCTTCTCCTCGTACGAGTCGTCGGGCGGCGGGGTCTTCGTGCTGCGGCGGGCCATCGCTGCCGGCTCCTCCTGTTTCCTGGGCGCTCGCCTACGGGGCGCTCGAGGCCCTTCGGCTCACTCCTGCTGAAGCGTGTGACGAGATCTGATGCGGACCATTGTGGACCGTGGCACTGACAGCGCGGGCCGGGGCCCGGGCGTCGGCGTCCGGCCCGGCCGGAGGGGTGCCTCCGCCACGGCTGCCCGCAGGCTACGCGATCTCGCTCTGGGCGTACGTCGTCCGGGAACTTCGCCGACGCTCCGCGCGCTTGCATACAGTGGCAGGACCGGCAGGAAAAGCGCGGTTTCGACGACCGCGTCCGCGATCGGAAGGGACGTACATGCCCATGGGTCACACGGCCACAGCCCAGGCAGGCTCCGGGGGCCTGACAGCGACCGAGCACCGCCTGGCCAACGGCCTGCGCGTGGTGCTCTCAGAGGACCACCTGACCCCCGTCGCGGCGGTGTGCCTCTGGTACGACGTCGGTTCGCGCCACGAAGTCAAGGGGCGTACCGGTCTTGCTCACCTTTTCGAGCACCTGATGTTCCAGGGCTCCGCCCAGGTCAAGGGCAACGGCCACTTCGAGCTGGTCCAGGGTGCGGGCGGCTCGCTCAACGGCACCACGAGCTTCGAGCGCACCAACTACTTCGAGACCATGCCCGCTCACCAGCTGGAGCTCGCGCTCTGGCTGGAGGCCGACCGCATGGGCTCCCTGCTGACCGCCCTGGACGACGAGTCCATGGAGAACCAGCGGGACGTCGTCAAGAACGAGCGCCGCCAGCGCTACGACAACGTCCCCTACGGCACCGCCTTCGAGAAGCTGACCGCCCTCGCCTACCCGGACGGCCACCCCTACCACCACACCCCGATCGGCTCGATGGCCGACCTGGACGCGGCGACCCTGGAGGACGCGCGCGCGTTCTTCCGCACCTACTACGCGCCCAACAACGCGGTCCTGTCGGTCGTCGGCGACATCGACCCGGAGCGGACGCTCGCCTGGATCGAGAAGTACTTCGGCTCCATCCCCGCCCACGACGGCAAGCCCGCACCCCGTGACGGCTCCCTGCCCGACACCATCGGCGAGCAGCTGCGCGAGGTCGTCGAGGAGGAGGTCCCGGCCCGCGCCCTGATGGCCGCCTACCGTCTGCCGCAGGACGGCACGCGCGCGTGCGACGCCGTCGACCTGGCGCTCACCGTCCTCGGCGGCGGCGAGTCCTCCCGCCTCTACAACCGCCTCGTCCGCCGCGACCGTACGGCGGTGGCGGCCGGCTTCGGCCTGCTGCGGCTCGCCGGCGCGCCCTCCCTGGGCTGGCTGGACGTGAAGACCTCCGGCGACGTCGAGGTGCCCGTCATCGAGGCCGCCATCGACGAGGAGCTCGCCCGGTTCGCCGAGGAGGGCCCCACGCCGGAGGAGATGGAGCGGGCCCAGGCCCAGCTGGAGCGCGAGTGGCTGGACCGTCTCGGCACGGTCGCCGGCCGCGCCGACGAACTGTGCCGGTTCGCCGTGCTCTTCGGCGACCCGCAGCTCGCCCTGACCGCCGTCCAGCGTGTGCTGGACGTCACGGCGGAGGAGGTGCGGGAGATCGCCAAGGCCCGCCTGCGCCCCGACAACCGGGCCGTGCTGGTCTACGAACCCGTCGAACCCGCAGAACCCGTCGAAGGCACCGAAGGCACCGAGGGCACCGAGGGCGCCGAGGGCACCGACAACACCGCCGACGAGGACGAGAACGAGGAGGCGGCCAAGTGACCGAGCTCGCCACGATGGACTTCCACCCCCAGCCGCAGGCGGGCGACGCCAGGCCGTGGGCGTTCCCGGCCCCCGCGCGCGGGACGCTCGACAACGGCCTGACCGTCCTGCACTGCCACCGCCCGGGGCAGCAGGTGGTCGCCGTCGAGATCATCCTCGACGCGCCCCTGGACGCCGAGCCGGCCGGTCTCGACGGCGTCGCCACGATCATGGCGCGGGCCTTCTCGGAGGGCACCGACAAGCACTCCGCCGAGGAGTTCGCCGCCGAGCTGGAGCGCTGCGGCGCCACCCTCGACGCGCACGCCGACCACCCCGGCGTCCGGCTGAGCCTGGAGGTCCCGGCCTCCCGCCTCGCCAAGGCCCTCGGCCTGATCGCCGACGCCCTGCGGGCGCCCGCGTTCGCCGACAGCGAGGTCGAGCGACTGGTGCGCAACCGTCTCGACGAGATCCCGCACGAGCTGGCCAACCCCTCCCGGCGTGCGGCCAAGGAGCTCTCCAAGGAGCTCTTCCCGGCCGACACGCGCATGTCGCGTCCGCGCCAGGGCACCGCCGACACGGTCGAGAAGATCGACTCCGGAGCCGTCCGGTCCTTCTACGAGAAGCACGTCCGCCCCGCCACGGCCACCGCGGTGGTCGTCGGCGATCTGACGGACATCGACCTCGACGCGCTCCTCGGGGACACCCTGGGCGCCTGGACGGGCTCCCCGGCCCAGCCGCGGCCGGTGCCGCCGGTGACCGCCGACGACACCGGCCGGGTCGTCATCGTGGACCGCCCCGGCGCCGTCCAGACGCAGTTGCTGATCGGCCGCATCGGTCCCGACCGGCACGCGCGCGTGTGGCCCGCGCAGGTGCTCGGCACGTACTGCCTCGGCGGCACCCTCACCTCCCGCCTGGACCGCGTCCTGCGCGAGGAGAAGGGCTACACCTACGGCGTGCGCTCCTTCGGGCAGGTGCTGCGCTCCGCGCCGGACGGCACGGGCGCCGCGATGCTCGCCATCAGCGGCTCCGTGGACACCCCCAACACCGGCCCCGCGCTGGAGGACCTCTGGAAGGTGCTGCGCACCCTCGCCGCCGAGGGGCTCACCGACGCCGAGCGGGACGTCGCCGTGCAGAACCTGGTCGGCGTCGCGCCGCTGAAGTACGAGACCGCCGCGGCCGTGGCCGGCACCCTGGCCGACCAGGTCGAGCAGCACCTGCCCGACGACTACCAGGCGACGCTCTATCAGCAGCTCGCCGCGACCGGCACCGTGGAGGCCACCGCGGCGGTCGTCAGCGCCTTCCCGGTGGACCGCCTGGTGACCGTGCTCGTCGGTGACGCCGGCCGGATCAAGGGCGCGGTCGAGGCCCTGGGCATCGGTGAGGTGAAGGTCGTACCGGCCGAATAGCCGCAGGGGTTCACCACCCACGGCGAGGCACGCGCCCTGAGGTGACACGGGTGTGTGCGGGGCCCTGGCGACCGGCCGGTCGCCAGGGCCTTCCGGTGTCCGAATTGAGGGAGAGGCTGCCTGTCTGACCTGTGGCATGCGCTACAAAAACCGCGTCGCGTTTGGGGACCGGCAGCGGGCGCGTCTAGGTTCGTCCGGGCTGTTCGTCGGGCAGTGCGCCGCATCCGCGGCACCGGACAGTCATCGCCGAGTCCCCGTACGGCGCGAGCCAGGGGAGCCGGGGACCCAACGATGAAGTCCCTGGGGTGAATCGGAGGCCCGCGCGTGTCGCGAGGGTGTCCGTAGGAGACCTTCCTGCTCCGAACCCGTCAGCTAACCCGGTAGGCGAGAGGGAAGGAAAGGACCGCTCAACTTCATGGCGTTCACCTGCGCCACCGGGAAGCACCGTCGTCCCGGCCGGATGAAGCGCACCTCCGCCCGCGCCGCGGGCATCGCGGCGCTCACCACCACCGGCGTCATCGGCACCGCCGCCTCCGGTCCCGCCCTCGCCGCGGAGCCCTCCGCCGAGCAGACCGGGCTCATCCCCGTCGTCACCATCGGCGACACGGTCGCCGAGCGGATCGACGACCAGGCCGCCGCGCAGAAGCAGGCCGCCCAGGCGGAGGCCGCGCGCAAGGAGGCCGCCGCCGAGGCCGCCGAGAGGGTCAAGGAGGAGCGCGCGGCACGTGCCCGCGCCGCCCGTGAGGCCGAGCGCAAGCGCCTCAACACCTTCGTGGCGCCGATCACCGGCTCCTACGTCTCCACCGCCTACCGGGCCGGCAGCTCCCTGTGGTCCTCCGGGAGCCACACCGGCATCGACTTCCACGCCTCGACCGGCACCACCGTGCACGCGGTCGGAGCCGGCACCGTCGTCGAGGCGGGCTGGGGCGGTGCCTACGGCAACCAGGTCGTGCTCCGGATGAGCGACGGCACGTACACCCAGTACGGTCACCTGTCGTCGATCAGCGTCTCGGTGGGCCAGAAGGTCACCGCCGGCCAGCGGATAGCCCTCTCCGGCGCGACCGGCAACGTCACCGGCCCGCACCTGCACTTCGAGGCCCGCACGGGCGCCGAGTACGGCTCGGACATCGACCCGGTCGCCTACCTCCGCAAGCACGGTGTGAGCCTCTGACGACGTCAGGGGCTGAGCCCCTGAACGACGTCCGGGGCTCAGCCTCCGGCGACACCCGGTGACGCATGCGAACCGCCGGCACCACCCGGCGACGGCGTTCGGAGCGCCGGCACCACCCGGCGACGCGTCACCACTGTGACGGCACCACCCGGCGACGCGTCACCACCTGTGACGGCACCCGGCGACACATCCTCCCGCCCCGGCCCCCGCGGCCGGGGCTTTCGTCGTTTTCATGCGCCCCGCTGTCCAAAAAATATCCCTCGATTCCGGCCCACCGTCGGAATGTGCGGCTCACTGCAATAGAGTCACTGAACACACGTCATTCGTCGACGTTTCACGGGGATTAAGGCGGAGGTCGGTCATGCGTATTCCGGCGCACTCGGTGTGCACGGCCATCCGGGACGACATCGTCGCGGGTGTCTACGAGCGCGGCAGCCGCCTCACCGAGGAACTCCTCGCCCGCCGCTACGGCGTCTCCCGTGTCCCCGTCCGGGAGGCGCTGCGCACGCTGGAGGCGGAAGGGTTCGTCGTCACGCGGCGGCACGCGGGCGCGTGCGTCGCCGAACCGACCGAGCAGGAGGCCGCCGACCTGCTGGAGATGCGCATGCTCCTGGAGCCGCTCGGCGCCTCCCGGGCCGCCCAGCGGCGCACCGAGGCGCACCTCAAGGTGCTGCGCGGCCTCGTCCGGCTGGGCCAGGAGCGCGCCAGGAGGGGCAGCAGCGAGGATCTGCGCTCCCTGGGCGGCTGGTTCCACGAGACGCTCGCCCAGGCCTCCGGCAGCCATGCCCTGACCTCGACGCTCACCCAGCTGCGGCACAAGATCGCCTGGATGTACGCGGTGGAGGCGCCGGCCAACCCGGTGGAGTCCTGGGCGGAGCACGGCGCGATCGTGGACGCGGTGGCGCGCGGGGACGGCGATCGCGCGCGGTCGCTCACGGCGCTCCACACCGAGCGCTCCTCCGCCGCGCACCGGCTGCGCTTCGCGGGCGGAGAACGCCAGGACCGTGTGAGGACTTCGCAACACGTCGTAAACATGTCGGGCCCGCGTCATTAACACGAGGGCCGTATACAAAGAAGGGGTATTCGGCGGAGGTGTATTTCCGCTGCCCTTTTCCCGGCGTGCCCGCCATTTTCGGTGGCGCGTCGTTCGTATGCTCGCACGCCTAATGCGGCATGCTTCCGGCAATTTCCCCCGGCAAGCATCCGAAAATGGCGCAGCCGCGCCGCCCGGTGAGGACGGCGCGGCTGCGTGCGCGCGGCGAGCGGGGCTCAGACGGTCTCGGGAAGCTCCTCGAGTCCTTCGGAGACCAGCTTGGCCAGCCGGTCGAGGGCGAGGTCCGCGCCCTCGGCCTCGGAGGCCAGGACGATCTCCTCGCCGCCCTGGGCGCCCAGACCGAGGACGGCCAGCATGGAGGCCGCGTTGACGGGGTTGCCTCCCGCCTTGGCGATCGTCACCGGGACGCCTGCGGCCGTGGCGGCTCGGACGAAGATGGAGGCGGGGCGGGCGTGGAGGCCCTCGGCCCAGCCGACGTTGACGCGGCGCTCAGCCATGTGTTGCTGCCCTTCGGTGTTCAGGTTGTCTAGACCAGTGTTCCACACGTGATGCGTGCCCGGAACAGTGCTGTGTCCCGTTCCGCCGTGGTCGCCGGGCCGCGGCCTCGGCCCGACGTTCCGTCCTCCACAGACTGCCTCGCGCCGTTGTCGTACGCGAGCCGTACTCTGGGCCCCATGCAGAGCGCGCCGGACCGGCACGAGTACCCCGCCCACTGGGAAGCCGACGTGGTGCTGCGCGACGGCGGCACCGCGCGCGTCCGCCCCATCACCGTCGATGACGCCGAGCGCCTGGTCAGCTTCTACGAGCAGGTCTCGGACGAGTCGAAGTACTACCGCTTCTTCGCGCCCTACCCGCGTCTGTCCGCCAAGGACGTCCACCGCTTCACGCACCACGACTTCGTGGACCGGGTGGGACTCGCGGCCACCATCGGCGGCGAGTTCATCGCCACCGTGCGGTACGACCGCATCGGCGCCGACGGCATGCCCGCCTCCGCGCCGGCCGACGAGGCCGAGGTCGCCTTCCTCGTGCAGGACGCCCACCAGGGCAGGGGTGTGGCCTCCGCGCTCCTGGAGCACATAGGGGCCGTCGCGCGCGAGCGCGGCATCCGCCGGTTCGCCGCCGAGGTGCTCCCCGCCAACACCAAGATGATCAAGGTGTTCACGGACGCCGGATACACCCAGAAGCGCAGCTTCGAGGACGGCGTCGTCCGCCTGGAGTTCGACCTCGAACCCACCGAGCGCTCCCTGGCCGTCCAGCGCGCGCGGGAGCAGCGCGCCGAGGCCCGCTCCGTACGCCGGCTGCTGGTGCCCGGCTCGGTCGCCGTCGTCGGTACCGGCCGCGCCCCCGGCGGCGTCGGCCGCAGCGTTCTCGGCAACCTGCGCCAGGCCGGCTTCACCGGCCGTCTGTACGCCGTGAACAAGGCGTTCCCCGAGGACCTGGAAGAACTCGACGGGATACCCGCCCACCGCTCGGTGCGCGAGGTCGACGGCCCCGTCGACCTCGCGGTCGTCGCCGTCCCCGCCGAGCAGGTGCCCGAGGTCGTCGCCGAGTGCGGCGAACACGGCGTGCAGGGACTCGTCGTCCTCTCCGCCGGCTACGCCGAGAGCGGTCCCGGCGGACGCGAGCGCCAGCGCCAACTCGTGCGGCACGCGCGCGCGTACGGCATGCGGATCATCGGCCCCAACGCCTTCGGCGTCATCAACACCTCGCCCGAGGTGCGGCTGAACGCGTCGCTGGCCCCGGAGATGCCCCGGACCGGCCGCATCGGCCTGTTCGCCCAGTCCGGTGCCATCGGCATCGCCCTCCTGTCCCGGCTGCACCGCCGTGGCGGAGGCGTCACCGGCGTCACCGGCGTGTCCACGTTCGTCTCCTCCGGCAACCGCGCTGACGTCTCCGGCAACGACGTCCTGCAGTACTGGTACGACGACCCCGACACCGACGTCGCCCTCATGTACCTGGAGTCCATCGGCAACCCCCGCAAGTTCACCCGCCTGGCCCGGCGTACGGCGGCGGCGAAGCCGCTGGTGGTGGTGCAGGGCGCCGGATCCGCCCCCCAGGGGCACGCCGTACGCGCCACCCGGCTGCCGCACGCCACGGTGTCGGCGCTGCTGCGGCAGGCCGGAGTGATCCGCGTGGACACCATCACCGAGCTGGTCGACGCCGGCCTGCTGCTCGCCCGCCAGCCGCTGCCGAGCGGCCCGCGGGTGGCCATCCTGGGCAACTCCGAGTCGCTGGGCCTGCTGACGTACGACGCGTGCCTCGCCGAGGGGCTGCGCCCGCTGCCGCCGCGGGACCTGACCACGGAGGCGTCGGCGGAGGACTTCCACACGGCGCTGGCGCGCGCCCTGGCCGACGAGACCTGCGACGCGGTCGTGGTGACGGCCATCCCCGCGATCGGCGAGGCGTCGCCGGGCGACGCGGAGCTGGCGCAGGCGCTGCGCTCGGCGGCGGCCACCGGGCCCGCCAAGCCGGTCCTCGTGGTGCACGTGGAACTCGGCGGCCTCGCGGAGGCCCTGTCGGCCGCCACGAGCACAGCCCCCCGCGCGCGTACCGCGACGCCGGCCCCGGCCCAGGCCCCGATCCCGGGGACGGCGGAGCCAGGAACCCCGGACGCCGCCGGTCCGGACGCTGCGGGCCCGGACGCCGTCGGCCCGGACGCCGTCGGCCCGGACGCCGTCGGCCCGGACGCCGTCGGCCCGGGCCCCGCCGGCCCGGGTCCCGCCCCCGTGATCGAGGCCCCCGTGATCGAGGCCCCCGCGACCGAGGCCCCCGCGACCGAGGCCCCCGAGGGCGCCCACCTCATCCCCGCCTACCCGGCCGCCGAACGCGCGGTCCGTGCCCTCGCCGAGGCCGTGAAGTACGCGCAGTGGCGCCGCGAGGCCGCCGACCCCGGCAAGGTGCCCGAGTACGACGACATCGACGAGAAGGGCGCCGCCGAGCTGATCGGCGGCCTTCTCGCCCGCGGGCAGGGCCTCACCCTCGGCACCGACGAGACCTGCGAGCTGCTCGGCCGGTACGGCATCGACGTACGCCGGGCGATCCCGGCCCCGGCCCCGGACGAGGCCGTGCGGGCCGCCCGGGCCCTCGGTTACCCCGTCGCCCTCAAGGCCACCGCCCCCCACCTGCGCCACCGCGCCGACCTCGGGGGCGTCCGGCTGGACCTCGCGGACGAGGAACAGCTGCGCCGGGCCTACGCCGAGCTGACCGGCCTCTTCGGCAGGCCGCAGGAGGTGCGTCCGGTCGTCCAGGCCATGGCCCCGCGCGGCGTCGACACCGTCGTCCGGGCCGTCATCGACCCGGCGGCCGGAGCCGTGCTCTCGTTCGGACTGGCCGGTGCCGCCTCCCAGCTGCTCGGCGACATGGCGCACCGCCTGGTCCCGGTCACCGACCGCGACGCGACCTCCCTGGTCCGCTCGATCCGGACGGCCCCGCTCCTGTTCGGCTGGCGCGGCTCGGCACCCGTCGACACACCCGCCCTCGAAGAGCTGCTGCTGCGCGTCTCCCGGCTGGTCGACGACCACCCCGAGGTGGTCGCCGTCACGCTGGAGCCGGTCGTCGTCGCCCCGCACGGCCTGAGCGTCCTCGGCGCCTCCGTCCGGCTCGCGCCCCCACCCGCCCGCGACGACCTCGGCCCGCGGACCCTCCCAACGTACTGACGGCCGCGCACGCTTCCCGGCGGCCCCGGGCGGAGCCCCGCCGGCGCACGCTTCCCGGCGGCCCCGGGCGGAGCCCCGCCGCCGCACGCTTCCCGGCGGCCCCGGGCGGAGCCCCGCCGCCGCACGCTTCCCGGCGGCCCCCGGCGAACCCCCGCCGCCGCGCGGTTCCCGGCCCCCGAGGATCCCCGCGCCCGGACGCCCCCGCTGCCCGGAGCTCCCCCACGCTCACCGCCCGGGCCCGGACGCTCCCCGCGGACGTGAGGTTCCCCGCGGTCGTGAGAGGTCCCTCGCAGTCAGTGGGTCCCCGTAGGATGGACCGCATGGCCAAGACCAGTACGACGACCCAGGGGCTGCGTGCGGCGATCGAGCGCAGCGGCTACTACCCGGCCCTCGTGGCCGAGGCGGTGGAGGCCGCCGTGGGCGGCGAGCCCATCCGGTCGTACCTGGTCCACCAGGAGACCACCTTCGACCAGAACGAGGTGCGCCGGCACGTGACCGTGCTGGTCCTCACCGGCAACCGCTTCATCGTCAGCCACACCGACGAGCAGGCCGCCGACACCACCTCCCCGACCCCCTACGCCACGACGTCCACCGAGTCCGTGAAGCTCGGCCGGATCTCGTCCGTCGTGGTCAGCCGCGTGGTCGCCAACCCCGAGTCGTACGCGCCCGGCACCCTGCCCCGCGAGGTCGTGCTCACCATCGGCTGGGGCGCCGTGTCGCGCATCGACCTGGAGCCGGCCGCCTGCGGCGACCCCAACTGCGACGCCGACCACGGCTACACCGGAAACTCGACGGCGGACGACCTCAGCCTGCGCGTCAGCGAGGCAGGGGACGGACCGGAGACGGTGCGCCAGGCCCTCGTGTTCGCCCAGGCGCTCTCCGAGGCGACCGCGGACCTCACCCGCTGATGGCTCAGCCCGTCTGGGACCACCCGGAACCCCTCGCCCTCTCCTCCGCCCCCGTCCCCGAGTACGGCACCGGCTCCCTCGCCGACCTGCTGCCCACGCTGGCCGCCGGCATGGGCGTACCCGGTATGACCGCGGCGATCCCCGAACTGGCCCCGGCCGACCGCGCCTGCGTCTTCCTGATCGACGGCCTCGGCTGGGAACAGATCAAGGCCCACCCGGACGAGGCGCCCTACCTGCACGCGCTCCTCGGCAGCTCGCGCGGCGGCACCGGCCGCCCGCTCACCGCCGGCTTCCCGGCGACCACCGCGACCTCCCTGGCCTCCGTCGGCACCGGCCTCCCGCCGGGCGCCCACGGCCTGCCCGGCTACACCGTGCGCAACCCCGCCACCGGCGAGCTGATGAACCAGCTCCGCTGGCAGCCGTGGACGGAGCCGCGTGCCTGGCAGCCGCACCCCACGGTGTTCGAGCTGGCCGACGCCGCCGGTGTGCACGCCGCCCAGGTGTCCTCGCCCACCTTCGAGAACACCCCCCTGACCAAGGTCGCGCTCAGCGGCGGAAGGTTCCTCGGACGCCTGACCGGCGAGGAGCGGATGGATGTGGCGGCCGCCCAGCTGTCGGCCGGCGACCGCTCCCTCGTCTACACGTACTACGCCGAACTCGACGGCGCCGGCCACCGCTACGGCGTCGCCTCCGACACCTGGCGCGGCCAGCTCATGACCGTCGACCGGCTCGTCCAGCGCCTCGCCGAGCAGCTCCCGCCGCGCAGCGCGCTCTACGTCACCGCCGACCACGGCATGATCGACGTGCCCTTCGACGAACAGCACCGCATCGACTTCGACGAGGACTGGGAACTGCGCGCCGGTGTCGCCCTGCTGGGCGGCGAGGGCCGCGCCCGGCACGTCTACGCCGTACCGGGCGCCGAGAACGACGTCCTGACCTGCTGGCGCGAGGTGCTCGGCGAGCAGTTCTGGGTGGCCTCGCGGGACGAGGCGATCGACGCGGGCTGGTTCGGACCGCCCGCCGGGATCGACGAGCGGGTGTACGCCCGCCTGGGCGACGTGATCGCCGCCGCCCGGGACGACGTCCTGCTCATCGCCTCCCAGCGGGAGCCGAACGAGTCGTCCATGGTCGGCAACCACGGCTCGATGACCCCTGCCGAGCAGCTCGTTCCGCTGCTCGAAGTACGCTCCTGAAGCGCCGCCCCGTACTCCCTCGCCGAAAGGTGCTCATCCCCCCATGCCCGAGCTGGTCTTCTTCTCCGGAACCATGGACTGCGGGAAGTCGACGCTGGCTCTCCAGATCGAGCACAACCGCTCCGCGCGCGGTCTGCAGGGCATGATCCTCACCCGCGACGACCGCGCGGGCGAGGGCAAACTCTCCTCCCGCCTCGGCCTGGTCACCGACGCCGTCGAGGTCAAGGACGGACAGGACCTGTACGCCCATCTCGTCGACCACCTCTCCCACGGCGGCCGGGCGGACTACGTGATCGCGGACGAGGCGCAGTTCCTCGCCGAGGAGCAGATCGACCAGCTCGCGCGGGTGGTCGACGACCTCGGCATCGACGTCTACGCCTTCGGCATCACGACCGACTTCCGCTCCAAGCTGTTCCCCGGCTCCCAGCGGCTCGTCGAACTCGCCGACCGGGTCGAGGTCCTCCAGGTCGAGGCGCTGTGCTGGTGCGGCGCCCGCGCCACCCACAACGCCCGCACGGTCGGCGGTGTGATGGTCGTCGAGGGGGCCCAGGTCGTCGTCGGCGACGTCGACCAGGCCGACACCGTCGGCTACGAGGTGCTCTGCCGCCGCCACCACCGCCGCCGTATGACGGCGGCGACGGCCCGGGCGGCGGCCCTGTCACCCGACGTGCTGCCGGTCACCTCGGCCTGATCCCCCCTCAGGCGGCACGCGCGCGCCGAACCGGCCGACGGCACCTCGCGCACCGTCGCCGGCGGCAGGCACCGCCGGGACGCCGGATCCCGGGCGGCGAAGTCGTCGACAACTGATCAGCGCCGAGACGAATATGGCTATGATCTGCCCAGGCAAGGCTGTAGCGCAGAGGTCGTCGCGCCCTAGCATCGAGCTGGAGGACGTCGGTTCGAATCCGACCGGCCTTGCCGCCTTTGTCGTTGAGGAACGTCGATAGGCGTCGGTCCGTTCCGGGCGGGCGGGGGGCGATGCCGCCCTCGGCGATCCGGGCACCGGCGATGGACCGGTGGAGTGGTGATGACGCAGCCGACACCCGTACGCTGCCCGGCGATCGAGCACCCGGACATCCCGGTCGTCGATCCCTCCCGGCTGGACCCGCTGCTGGCCCGGCTGAGGTCGGCGCGAGCGGTCGGCACCGACGAGACCTTCCCGCTCGGCACCGTGCGCGCCGACGGGCGGGTCGACCTGTGCAAGCAGGGCCTGGGCCCGGCCGGCGCCGCCCGCCTGATGCCCGTCGCCGCCTCCTCCCCGCACGCCGCGCACGTCCTGCTCGGCACCAACTCCATCGGAGACGACGGAGCCTCGACGGTCGCCCGGGCACTCGCCGACGGCCACGGCCTGCGCACGCTCTACCTCGGCTGCAACCGCATCGGCCCGGAAGGGGCCGCCGCGCTCGCCACCGCGCTGTCGACGGACGACACCGTCCGCGCCCTGTGGCTCAAGCGCAATCCGGTGGGCGACGACGGCGCCCTCGCCCTCGCCGCGATGCTCCGCCGCAACACCACGCTGCGCACCCTCGACCTGGTCAACACCGGCCTCACCACCGCCGGGCTGCGCGTCCTGCTCGACGCCCTCACCGGCCGACCGCGCCCGGTGGAGCGCCTCTTCCTCGGCGGGAACGGCCTGACCGCCGCCGACGCCGGGCTGCTGGCGGCGCTGATCCGCGACGCGGGCGTGCGTGAGCTGTACCTGCCCGCCAACCACCTCGGCGACGAAGGCGCCGCCGTCCTCGCGGCCGCGGCCGACTCCACGCGGCCCGTACGTCTCGGACTGGGCGGCAACGGGATCGGCCCCGCCGGCGCGCGCGCCCTCGCCGGCGCCCTGGCCGGGATCGAGGCGCTCGACCTCGGCCGGCCGCTGTCCGAACGGAGCCTCGGCGCCACCACCAACTCCACCGGCGACGACGGCGCCCGCGCGCTGGCCGCCGCGCTCCCGGGCAGCCCCCTGCGCCGGCTGGAGCTGTGCCACACCGGGCTCACCGGGCGGGGCGCGAAGTCCCTGCTGGCGGCCGTACCGGACGACTCGCCGCTGGAGTACGTCGGGCTGGGCCCCGGCCTGCCCCGGAAGGTCAAGCGGTCCTTCACCCAGCGCCTGCGGCCCGCGGCCGGGGCCCACCCGGACCTGCGCGCGATAGGAAGTGTCTACCGTTGAGCCCCCGCCCCGAACTCCTGAGCTTCCCCCCTGAGGAGGCGGCGAGCCGACGGCGGATCCGCCGCTACGCGGTGCCCCGGGACATGATCGAGCGCGCGGCCGAACGCCGTGCGGCCGGCGACTGGCGCGGGGCGTGCGCGGCGGCCGGCGTGGACGTCGCCGTCGACCTGCCGGAGGTCGCCGAACACTGCGGCCACGACGTCGCCGCGGCCCTGGAGGACGACCTTCGCCACCTGGTACCGGACCTGGTGCGCTGGCACCTGCCCAGGCTGCTCGGCGGGCGGACCACCCTCGACACCGGCCGGACCGTGGTCCTCGCCCGCTACCGTCCGGTGCAAGCGGACGAACGCCGCCGCTCCACGCCCTACCTCCACCTCACCACGCCCGCGATGATCGAGGGCCCGCAGCGGATCACCCTGCGGTTCCGGACGGTCGCGGACGAGAAGGCCGCAGGCGTCTTCGGGCGAGCCACCGAGGACTGGCGGTACGCCCGGCACCTGTGGGACGCACGGCACACCGCCGAACTGCGCGCGCGGTGCGGCGGCGGCGAACGGCCGCCGTTTTTCCACCCCGACGGCAGACCGCGCACCGCGGACGAGCTGCCCACGGCCGACCCCGGCCGCGCCGACCCGGTGGCCCGCGCCGAATGGGTCACCCTGCTGCACCAGAGGGGCGACGTCCGGGCGGCCTTCACCGCGGTCGGGATCGAACTCGACCTGACACCCACGACCGCCCCCGGCTGGTACCGGGCCGATCCCGAACAGCTCATCGGCGGACTCGCGCTCGACCACACCCGCCTGGCGCCGGAGATCCGCCGGCTGGCGGACGAGGGCCTCGGCGACCGCTTCGTCATCGCCGGTGACTGGCGGACGAACGTCCTGCTGGAGCCGACGGCGTCCGGTCCCGGGGCCGGACTGCGGGCCAGGGCCGCCAACCAGGACGACACCGAGAGCGTGCCCTTCCTGGCCGAAGCCCTCTGGCGCAGGCTCCCCGACCTCGACCTGATGCGGGCCGGCGGGGTCGAGCCGCGGCACCTGCACCCGCTGGTCCGCGAGGCGCTGTTCCCCGCCCTCGACGTCACCGGCGGTCCCGTCGGCCCGCCCGGTCCCGCCGCGCCCGCCCCCGTCCGGGTCAGGTGCCACGGCGCCTGGCACGAGGTGGGGTTCCGCCCGGGCGGTCTGCTCCACATGCCGCACAGCGACGAGGAACAGCGGCGCGAACAGGCCCTGCGCGCGTTCGGCGGCGCCGTCGCCGGATGCTTCGCCGTCCAGCAGACGTGGACGTCGGGCAAGGGCCGGCTACCGAAGGCGCTGCGAGCCCAGCGGCAGGACCTCTTCCTGCGCGCCCAGCACGGCGACACCCACGGCGTGCTCGCCCTCCTGGACGCGGGCGTGGACCCCCGGGTACGCGACGCCGGCGGGCGCACGCTGCTCCACGTGCTGCACCTGCTCGACCACGAGCCGCTCCTGCCCCGGCTGCTCGCCGACGGACTCGACCTCGAGGCGCTGGACCAGCGGTCCCGCACACCGCTGTACGTGGCGGTCAACGACGGCGGTTCCAGAGCCCTCGTGGAGGCGTTCCTCGCCGTCGGCGCCCGGATCGACGTGGTCGACGAGTCGGAGCTCTCGCTGGCCCAGATCGTCCGCCGGTACAAGCGCCATGACCTGGCCTTCCTCCAGAAGCGCGTCCAGGAGGAACACCCGGGCGTCGGCGCCGACTGGTGGGACGAGTGGATGGACGAGAGGGAAGAGGAAGACGACGACGGCGAGGACGAGGAACACGACGACGGCGAGGACGAGGAACACGACGACGGCGAAGACGAGGACCTGTGAGCACCGCCCCCACCGCCCCCACCCCCCGGACCGGGGCGAACCCGCTGGCCGCCGCGGACGACCTCGTCCGCAGACTGCGCGCACGGCGCACCGAACCCGCCGCCAACCCCCAACTGGAGGCCCTCGCCCTGGCCGTGACGGCCAATCAGCCCGTCCTGCTGTGGGGCGAACCGGGCATCGGCAAGTCGGCCGGTCTGGAGCAGCTCGCCGCGGGGCTCGGCCTTCCGCTGGAGACGGTCATCGCCAGCGTGCACGAGCCGTCGGACTTCGCCGGGCTGCCGATCGTCGGGGACGACCCCGCCGTGACCGGTGTGCCGATGGCCCCGCCCGACTGGGCGGTCCGGCTCACCCGTGCCGGGCAGGGCCTGCTCTTCTTCGACGAACTGTCCTCGGCGCCCCCGGCCGTGCAGGCCGCACTGCTGCGGGTCGTCCTCGAACGCCGGGTCGGCAGCCTCGTCCTGCCCGACGCGGTGCGCATCGTCGCCGCCGCCAACCCGCCGTCCAGCGCCGCGGACGGCTGGCACCTGAGCCCGCCGCTCGCCAACCGCTTCGTCCACCTCGACTGGACCCACGACCCCCGCACCGTCGCGCGCGGCATGGCGGGGACCTGGCCGGAGGTGGCCGTCCCCGCGGTCGACCCGGCCAAGGTGCCCGGCGCCGTCGCGCGGGCCCGCGGTGCCGTCTCCGGCTTCCTCACCGCCCGGCCCGGCCTGGTCCACCACATCCCCGCCGACGCCGAGAGCCGGGGCCGCTCATGGCCGTCCCCGCGCACCTGGGAGATGGCGCTGCGGCTGCTCGCGACGGGGTACGCGACCGGCGCCGGCCGCGAGGCGCTGGCCGCCGCGCTCACCGGCGCCGTCGGCGACGGCGCGGGCATCGAACTGCTGTCGTACCTGGAGAACCTCGACCTGCCGGACCCCGAGCGCGTCCTCGCCGACCCCGAGGCGTTCGCGCTGCCCGAGCGCGGAGACCGCCAACTGGCCTTCCTCATCGCGGTGGTCGCCGCCATCCAGAGCGATCTCACCCGGCCCCGCTGGGAGGCGGGTTGGACGGTCCTGGCCAAGGCGGTGGACGCGGGCGTGCCGGACGTGGCCGCCCGGGCCGCCACCGACCTCGCGGCGATGCGCCGGCTCGACTGGCCCGTGCCGCCCGGCATCGACGGCTTCCTGGACCTGCTGCGGATGTCCGGGGCCCTGCCCGGCGGCCGGTGAGGCGCGCGGGCATGCCGGCAACCCGCGGGAACCTTGACATGACGAAGCTGCTCGCCGCCCGCTACCGCGCGGCGAGTGACCGGCCGTATCTCGCGTCGGCCCTGTACGCCCTGACCCTCGTGCCCAGCCCCGAGGTGCCGACGATGGGCGTCGACCGGCACTGGCGCTGCTACGTGTCACCCGCCTTCGTCGACGCGACCCCCGTGGAGGAGCTCGCGGGCGTGTGGGTGCACGAGGTGGCGCACCTGCTGCGCGACCACCACGGCCGCGCCGACCGGCTCCCCGCCGCCGACCAGCGCGACCGGCACCGCGTCAACGTCGCGCAGGACTGCGAGATCAACGACGACCTCCTCGCCGACGGCCTGCGCCTGCCCGACGGACGCGTCGAACCCCGCCTCTTCGGCCTGCCCGCCGGGCAGTTGTTCGAGGCGTATCTGGAGCGGCTGCCGGCGCACGTACGCGGCCACGACTGCGGATCGGGCGCCCACGGCCGCCCGACGCCCTGGGAACTTCCGGGATCCGCCGGTCCCACCCCGCTCGGCGAGGTCGAGGCCCAGGCGCTGCGCCGGCACACCGCCGAGGCGATGCGCGCCCACCAGCGCAGCCGCGGCACCCTGCCCGCGGGCTGGCAGCGCTGGGCCGAGGAGGTCCTCGAACCCACGGTGGACTGGCGGCAGGCGCTGTCCGGCGCCGTCCGGGAGGCCGCCGCCTGGGCCGGCGGGGCCGTCGACTACACCTACCGCCGCCCGTCGCGCCGCACACCGGCGCTGCGCGGCGTCGTCCTGCCGAGCCTGCGCCGTCCGCTGCCCCGGGTGGCCGTCGTCGTCGACACCTCGGGCTCGATGGGCGACGCGGAACTCGCCGCGGCCCTGGGCGAGGTCACGGGCGTCCTGCGCGAGGTCGGCGTACGGGGCAACCGCGTCACCGTCCTCGCCTGCGACGCCGACGTGCACGCCGTCTCCCGGGTGACGGCCACCCAGCAGATCGCCCTCGGCGGCGGTGGCGGCACGGACCTGCGCGTCGGCATCGCCGCCGCCCTCGCCGCCCGGGACCGCCCGAGCATCGTCGTCGTCCTCACCGACGGGTACACGCCCTGGCCCGACGAAACTCCGTCCTGCCGCCTCGTCGCCGCCCTGATCGGCCCCGAGGCACCCCAGCCCCCGGGCTGGGTGGAGACCGTGCGCATCCCCGCCGGCTCTCCCACATAGCGGTCCGCCATCGTGCACGATCGCGACCACAACGCACCAGAACGGGGCAGCCGGTCCCGCCCCTTCGGGCACTCATCGTGCCCCATCGCTTCCTGACTAGGCACCATTGCTACGTTTAAAGTCCGGGAGTGAGCCTCTGGACTTCCCTCGAACCCGCCTCCGCGACCGTGGACCCGGGTGACAGTACGACGGTACGGCTGCGTCTGCGCAACACCGGTGACGTGGTGGACGAGTACCGCTTCGAGACGGTGGGCTCTGTCGCCCCTTATACCGTCGTGGAGCCGCAGTCGCTGCGGTTGTATCCGGGGACGACGGGGTCGGTGGAGCTGACGTTCGCTCCACCGCGTACGCCGGATGCGGTGGCGGGGCCGAATCCGTACGCGGTGCGGATCACGCCGACGGAGCATCCGGAGGCGACGACGGTTCCCGAGGGGAACCTCACCATCACCCCCTTCACGGAAGTGCGGGCGGAGTTGGTGCCGCCGACGGTGAAGGGCCGTTTCCGCGGCCGTCCGAGACTGGCCGTGGACAACCTGGGCAACACGAAGCTGACGGCGTCGGTGAGCGGCAGCGACAACGGTGATCAGTTGTCGTACGACATACATCCGAGCAATGTGCAGATCGAGCCGGGCCGCGCGGCGTTCGTCGAGACGACGCTGAAGCCGCGGCAGATCATCTGGTTCGGGTCGGCGGAGCAACGGCCCTACACCCTGGCGGTGCAGCGGTCGGGTGTGACGCCGCTGGCCGTGGAGGGCACGTATGTGCAGCGGGGTTTCCTACCGCGCTGGCTGGCGGTCTTCCTCAGTTTCTCCATGGCGCTGGCGATCACGGCCGTGATGCTGTGGATCGCCTACAAGCCCCAGGTCCGCAGCGTCGCCACCGAAAGGCTCGAGCAAGCCGCCATCAGTACGCTGCCGCCTTCCGCCTCACCGACCCCCGAGGCGCCGAAGGCCCCGTCCGCCGACGTCGCGGCCCCGGCCGTGACCGAGACACAGCAGGCCGGCGGAGACGGGGCCGGAGACGGGGCCGGAGACGCGGCGGGGGGTGGTGGTTCCGAGGAGGAGGAGACCGAGGCACAGGAGGAGACCGCGGCGACCGCGGTCCTGCAACTGGCCGCGAAGGACCCGAGCGCACGGCACATCTGCTACCGCGTCTACACGTCGGACCAGGGCTGGTCCGACGCCGTGTGCGACGGCGTGACGGCGGGCTCGGCGGGCTCGGGGATACCGCTCAAGGCCGTCAACATCGCCGTGTCCGCAACCAACGGCACATCCGGCAACGCCTACGTCCACAACCCCGCGTCGACCAATGGCGAGGGGTACTACCCCGGTCCCTGGACGAGTGCCGCCGACGGCGTCGACAACTACGTCGGAAGCACCGAGAAGGACGCCCCGAACATGCTGGGACACATCATCACCGTCGATGGCGGCGCCAGCACCGTCTGCCAGTCCGCCTACGTCCAGGGCGACGGCTGGACCAGCTCGGTGTGCAGCGACCCCAGCTCCACCACGTACAACTTCAGCTACGCCGGCACCTGGGACAACGACTCGTGGATCGAAGCGCTCAAGCTGACGGTGTGATCCGCGCACGAGAGCCCTGCCGTCCGTAAGGAACCGGCAGGGCTCTCACGACCGTACGCGGGTCAGACGGACGCCTCCGACGAGGCCGGCCCGACGAATCCCGCCCAGGCCTCACGCGAGACCGTGAGCACGGGGCCCGCCTCGGCCTTCGAGTCCCGGACGTGCACAACTGCCGTAGCAGGCGCGACCTCTACACAATCACCGCCCTCGGTTCCGCTGTAGCTGCTCTTGAACCAGGCGAGGCCGGAGGCGACGGTCGAGGACTCAGCGTTGTTCATAGCGATCCCAGCAACCCTTCGATGAGGTCCAGAGACTCTCGCGGACTGAGAGCCTGTGATCGGATAATCCCATAGCGGGCGGCGGTCAGGACCCCTTGCTCCGGGTCGGTCTGTAGTGAGCCGATGCCTTGTGCCTCGGCATACACGAACTTCTTGCCGTCCTTCCGCGTCACCACGGTGAACGGTCCGTTCACACCGGCATTGTCCTCACGGTCGATCGGCATGACCTGGATCTCGACGTTGCGCCTCTGCCCGATCAGCAGCAGGTTCTCCAACTGCCCGCGCAGCACGGCCTTGCCTCCGTAGGGGCGCCGCAGGATCGCCTCGTCGAGCACGAAGCTCAGGAGTGGAGCGGGCCGACGGTCGAAGATGTCCTGCCGGGCCAAACGCGCCGTCACTCGCTGCTCGATGGTCTCCTCGTCCAGAGGGGGACGCCTCATGGCGAGCAGCGCCCTCATGTACTCCTCGGTCTGGAGCAGACCCTTGACCACCAGGGTGTCGTAGGCGAGCAGTTCGATGGCCTCCTTCTCCAAGGTGGCCATCCCCTGGAAGAACACCGGATACTGCGCCCGCTCCACCTGTTCCTTCCACAGGCACAGCAACCCGCCCGCCCCCAGCACCTCGTCGGCCCGCTCGATCGTCCGGGGTGACGGAATCCTCCGCCCCTGCTCGAACGACGCGACCGTGGACGCCGAGTACCCGAGCCGCCGCCCGAACTCCCCGCGCTCCAGGCCCTCCCGCAGCCGCAGCGTCTTCATGGTCTGCCCGAACGCGACGACGACGCCTCGTCCGGCGTCCTCCTCCGGTCGCCGCCCGGCCCCGTCGTCGTTGTCCCAGCCGTCCCCGAGACTCACGACCGTTCCCGAGTCGCCGTTCCCCTGCGATCCGGAAGCCGCCTCGGCCTCCGCCACCGCGTCCTCGCGCTCCGCCATGTCCATCACCGCCTCCTTGCCCCAACGCCCCCGCACGGGACGCCGTCACGGCGCGCAGCGCGTACTCGCGCGGACACGGCACGTACAGCCGCCCCTGTCGCTGCGTCACCGCTGGTCACGCTACGCGACCGGCGGGACCGTGAGGGGCGTGATGACGAAACCCATCAATCCCACCGACACCACCCAACCCGCCACCCCTTGCGCCTCCGCGAAGGTGCCCCCGCCACCTGGCCGTTCCTTCGGGATGCGCTTCACCTCCACGCCCCGCGGAGCCCGCCTCGCCCGCCGCCTCGCGGCCGACCGCCTGGACGCGTGGGGCATCCTGTACGGCGCCGACCCGCACGACGCGATGGTGCTGATCGTTGCCGAGCTCACCGCGAACGCCGTGAGCCACGGCCATGTCCCCGGCCGGGACTTCCGCCTCCGCCTCCACGCCACCCCCGACGGCCGCACCGTACGCGTCGAGGTCACCGACACCCGCACCGAAGGCCGTCCCCGCCGCCCCGCCTTCCCGGGGGGTGCCGACGGCACCGAGGAGACCGGCCGCGGGCTGTTCCTCGTGTCGCAGCTCGCGACGCGCTGGGGCTGGTACCCATCCCCGGACGGCCCGGGCAAGACCATCTGGGCGGAGTGCCTCCTTCCCCGGCCCGTCCAGTGGTGAGCTCTCCGACCACGCGTACACCCGCCTGGACGGGTACGTACCCGTACCCGTACCCTCGGAGGCTGCCTGAGGAGGTCTGCATGCCCGATGCCAACATCCGCATCCCCGCCGATGCCCGCGACCGGCTTGCCCGGATCGCGTCCGCCGAAGGCATGTCCCTGCGGGGCTACCTGTCGCACCTCGCCGAGACGCTGCTCACCCCGGAGGAGCGCGCCGCCCGCGCCGAGCAGGCGCGCGCCGCCCTGCGGACGTGGAACGGTTACGACCCGAGTGTGAGGGAACAGGCCGAACTCGACGCAGAGCTGGACCGACGGCTCGGTGAGGCGGGGGCCAGGTGACCGAGGCTCTGCACATCGTTCTGGACGGGACGGCGATGGTGGCGGCGGGCCGGGGGAACGTGCTCGCCTCACGCCTGATCCACCGAGCGCATGCCGAGGCGAACTGGTTCCTTTACGCCCCCGTGTGTGCGCTGGTGGAGGCCGATCGCGTACGGCCCGGCACGGCGGAGCACCTTGCCGCACTTCCCGGCATCACACTGCTGGACCTGGATCTGCCCGCCGCGCTCGCCGTGGCTCGCGAGACGTCCTGGGCTCCCGCCCACACCCGCTACGCGGCCGAGCCGACGGCGGAGCGGCCGAACGGGGCTGTGGTCGCCACCACAGTTCCTGACGCGTGGAAGGGGCAGCCCGTACGGGTGATCGACCTCAGCGCCTGAGGCGTTCCGGGCGACGCGAGTGGCGCTTCGCCGTCCCGCCCAATCGCTGAAACCTGCACGGGCGAGGGACCGGCAACGGGGGTTACCGGTCCCTCACCCATGACCGGATCGCCCTGGAAGCGGCCGTCGACGCGGCCCTCGTCACGGAGCTCTCCGCGCCCGATGCGGTCGTGGAGTTTCCGCAGCCGA
The DNA here is from genome assembly GCF_042731035.1 of Streptomyces sp. NPDC059895. Taxonomy (NCBI): domain Bacteria; kingdom Bacillati; phylum Actinomycetota; class Actinomycetes; order Kitasatosporales; family Streptomycetaceae; genus Streptomyces; species Streptomyces sp. NPDC059895. The sequence goes on along the minus strand of NZ_JBHWKO010000015.1, from coordinate 83,683 downwards.
GGGGCGTGGAGAGCCCGCCCCTCGAAGAGGCACCGACGTGCTGAGCGGGCGCACAGCGCACGGTACCGGCGGCAACCGGTTCTGACCTGCTGATACCTCGTACGACGACGTGATAGATCTGTGGAGGGGATCGGGCGCGATGCGCCCGATGCGGTCCAGGGACCGTGAGGGAGGGGACCATGAGCGAGCCCGCGCACGCGGACGTCATCGCCTTCGAGCAGACGAAGGTGGACATCGCCTACGACTGCTACGAAGCCCGGCTGGCCCGGATGAGCGGCACGTCCGTCGCCCAGGCGTCCGCCACCGGGAAGGACGGCATCGCCAACCGGCAGGAGGCCGAGAAACAGGCCGAGGCCTACGGAGGGCTGGGCGGTGAGAGCCTGGTCATCGGCCGCGTCGACACCGGTGACCCGGCCGAGTCCACCACCACCTGGTACATCGGGCGGCGAGTCGTCTGGGACGACGACCACAACCAGGTGGTACTGGCCTGGACCAACGGGCTTGCGAAGAAGTGGTTCGACGCGTCACCGGCATCGCCCGGGGAGGTGGTGCTGCGGCGACGCCTCATCTGCTCCCAGCGGGTCGTCGACGACTACGCCGACGACATCGCTCCGGCCGCCTCCACCACGGCCACGCCCGCTCCGGCGAGTGCCGTACCCGGGCCGCGCACCGAACCGGAGACGGCCGAGCAGCCGGCGACCCCCCGACGACCGGCCGCCCAGGGCGAGGAGGCCGGACAGGACACCCCCGGACGCCCGGTCCTCACCCCCGGTGACATCGCCCGCATCCAGCGCCGCAAGCCCCTGCAGCCCGACGACTTCCTCCTGCGCGACCTGCGGCGCTCGCGCAGCGGCCGCATGCGGGACATCGTCGAGACCATCCGGCGCGACCAGATGGCCCTCGTCACCGGGGCGCCCTCCGAGATCCTCGTCGTCCAGGGTGGTCCGGGAACCGGAAAGTCCGCGGTCGGTCTGCACCGTGTGACCTGGCTGGTGAACAACGACCACTTCAAGGCGCGGGACATCCTGGTCATCGGCCCCCACCAGCGATTCCTCGACTACGTCGGCCAGGTTCTGCCCACTCTCGGCACCCGCGACGTCAACGCCGTACAGCTGTCCCGCCTGTGGGACGGCGACATCCGGGGCACCGACAGTGCGCGTACCCGGCTGGTGAAGTCCGACGAGCGCATGGCCGCCGTGCTGCGGCGGCGCGTCGAGGGCGAGTACCGTACGGCGGCCCTGGACGATCTCACCACGGCACCCTCCTACGAGGGCGACGAACCCGCGTTCGTCGTCACCGTGGGCGGCACGACCCTGCGGGTGGCCCGCTCGGAGCTCCTCACCACCCTGGAGGCGGTGCAGCGGGGCGGCGGCTCCTACCGTGAACGCCGCGACCGGTTCCGCGGTCTGCTCGTCGACCTGCTGCTGCGTGAACTCGTCGCCGTCGCCCCGCGCCGCAGCCACGACCGCACGATCCGCCGTGACCTGGAGCGCAACCGGCGGGTCGAGCGCCTCGTCGAACGCGTCTGGCCGTCCCCGAGCCCGGCGGAGGCCCTCCGCACCCTCTACGACTCCCCCCAACTGCTCCGGGCCTGTGCCGAGGGCGTCTTCGACGAGGCCGAGCAGGGCGTCCTGCACCGCCCGCGCGCGGCCAAGGCCGACGAGGAACCGTGGACGCTGGACGACCGGGTCTGCCTCGAGGAACTCCGCCACCTCATCACCGGCGAGACCCCGCGTCACTACGGGCACGTCATCATCGACGAGGCCCAGGACCTGACGCCCATGCAGGCCCGTTCGCTGCGCCGCCGCCTCGCGGTCAACGGTTCCATGACCGTGCTCGGCGACCTGGCCCAGGCCACCGGGCCCCACACCTACGCCGACTGGGACCGCCTCGGCACGCTCCTGTCCGACCACGGGGACTGCACGCTGGCCGAGTTGAACACGAGCTACCGCGTGCCGGCCGAGATCATGGATTTCGCCGCCCCGCTCGCTCGTGCGATCGCGCCCGCGCTGCCGTACCCCCACGCCGTGCGTGACGCCGGGGCCGATGCCGTCCGCGTGGTCCGGACCGGGCCGGACGCGCTCGTCGCCGAGACACTGACCCATGTCCGCCGCCTGATCGGCACCACCGACGGCCGCAGTCTGCGCTCCGTCGCGGTCATCGTCCCCGACGACTCCGCGTGGGCCACCGAGATCGACCACCGGTTGGCCGAGACGGACGGCATCACCGCCGAGGAACGCCAAGCGGTCTCCGTGCTCCCCGCGTCGCAGGCCAAGGGCATGGAGTTCGACCACGTCCTCGTCGTCGAACCGTCCGCCGTCGCCGGCCCGGAGCCGGTCGGACTGCGCCTGCTCTACATCGCCCTGACCCGCAGCACCCAGAGTCTGACGATCATGCACTCCGCCCCTCTACCGGCGGCGCTGACGGGCACCGACGGCAACCGGCCGTCCGAGACCGAGCGCCTCCGCGATGCGGAGACGGAAGGGAATGACATTCCGCGCATCGGAACCGACCTGCGCGTACGGGTGGTCTCCCTCAGCGGTGGCATGTACAGAGCCGAGTCCCTCGACGTCGCCGTCGACCGCCCGCTCTTCGTGGCCGTACGGGACGGCGCCGTGCCGCCGGCCGTCGGAACGGAACTGGACGCGTGGGTGCTGCGCCATTCCATGAACGCCACGTTCGTCACGGCCGACGACTTGGGCCGCCGACCCATCTCGCCCACCATGCTGGAGCGCTACCTGGACGCCGTGGGAGTCGTCGACGAACTGACGGCGGGTGACGTCCCGGACAACGCCCGCTCCCGCCTCTCGGAACTCAAGGGCATGGCCACCCGCTGCCTCAAACTCGACCAGCGTGACTGGCTGGACGTATGGCGTGTTCTCGGTTCCCCCGACAAGCCTGGCCTGAACCGGCTCCTGAATCTGAGCGTGAGCACCAACCACGCCTTGAAAGCAGGCACGTTCACACCCGAGGTGTTCCGGTCGGAACTGGCGAAGAGCGGCTGGCGAGAGGCCCTGACCGCCGCGCGGCAGACCCTGAGGCAGCGGCTCACCGCCCCGGCCGGGGAGGCGGACCCCCGGCCGCAGCCGCAGAGCCGCCCCACTGACACCCCCGAACCTCACGAACCGTATGAGCAGCCCCGGCAGATCGCGCCGAAGGAGTCCGGCACCATGACCACCACCGTGCAGACAGCCGATCCGGCCACGGCCCTGCTCCAGCACCTGGAGGCGGCCGTCGCCGCCGACCGCGCCTGCAAGACCCACGAAGCCGTGCGCTTCGAACTGATGGCGGCCCTCCTGCGCGCGGACCGCCAGCCCGAGGCCTCCGCTGTCGTCGACGTCAGGTGCGTCACCGACACGGGGCTCACCCTCTACGAGGTCCTCGGTGCCGGCCGGACCTCCCACGCCGACCTCCGCGCAGGCGCGGCGCGGCTGCTGGAGGTCGAGCACGCGATGTCGGCCAAGGCCGACCACCTCTGCCTCGTACTCACCGGACCGCCGGCCGAAGCGTGGTCCGCCGACTCCATCCGTGATGTGTTCACGGTCGACGTCATCTGGCGCACCCCCGGCGGCTGGGAGGGCGGCGAAGCCAGGACGGCCCTTGGAGTGGACTGAGGGGCACATGAGCGGCCGGGGGCAAGGACGGGGGGCGGTCCGTCCCCGTCCGCGTCAGCGCGGGCTCCGGACCAGCGCGAACCGTGCGCCCTCCGGGTCGGCCACCGTCGCCACCCTGCCGTGCGCCGTGTCGTGCGCCGGCGCGAGGACCTGCCCGCCCAGGTCGCTCAGCACACCGAGCGCCTCCTCGACGTCGGCGACCTCGAAGTACGTCAGCCAGTGCGGTCCCCGGTCGCGGGGCAGCGTCCGGCCGAGGCCGCGGATGCCGGCGACCGGGCGGCCGGCGATGCGCAGGGTGACGTAGTCGGTGTCCTCGGCGACCGCGCGCTCCCGCTCGTAGCCGAACACCGTCTCGTAGAACTTGGCGACGCCCGCCGACTCGAAGGTCAGCAGTTCGTTCCAGGCGGGCGTGCCGGGCACGCCGCTGATGTTCGTGCCGAGGTGGGCGGCCGCCTGCCAGATGCCGAAGACGGCGCCGGAGGAGTCGGAGCCGATGGCCATGCGCCCGGCCTCGGCGGCGTCCAGCGGGCCCACTCCGATCGTGCCGCCGCACAGGCGCACCGTTTCGGCCGTCCTGTCGACGTCGTCCGAGGCGAGGTAGGGGGTCCAGGCGATGGGCAGGCGGCGGTCCGGGGGCAGTTGGCCGATGCCGGCCACCTCGCGGCCGTCCAGCAGGGCCCGCACGTAGGGGCCGAGTTGCTGCGGGCCGGGCTGGAACTCCCAGCCGAACAGGCCGCCGTAGAACTCCTCGGTCGTGGTCAGTCCGTGCACCATCAGGCTCACCCAGCAGGGTGTGCCGGGCGCGTACCGGGCGTGTGCCTCGCCGTCTCGTCCGGCCGATCCACGTGCCTCGGTCATCGTCGCTCTCTCCTCGGCCCCTCGCGGTGGCCGCGTCGCTGCCGCCCTCCGGCCCTCGTGCCGATGCTCGCACCACCCGGGGTACCGCGCGCCCCGGGCGCGCCGCCGCCGCGCGGTCCGCGCGGTTCGCGCGGGGAGGGTGCCCGATATGCAGTTACTGGGCCGTTTCGGCGTCATTTCCGGCAGTTGTAGAGCTGCTGTACGGAATGTGTCCGAACCTGTACGTCTGGTGATCGGTCCTGTCCGGCGGAGCAGAGTAGCCGGACCCCGGCGGCGGGGCCACCCCGTGCGCAAGGATGGGGCCATGAACGCCATCATCTCCGCATCCGAACTCGCGAGCGCCCTGGCGGGGGAGAACCCGCCGGTCGTGCTCGACGTCCGTTGGCAGCTCGGCGTGGCGAAGGCGGCCGGGGAGCCGCCGTTCGACGGCCGGGCCGCGTACGCCGCCGGCCATCTGCCCGGCGCCGTCTACGTCGACCTGGACCGGGAACTGGCCGGCGCGCCCGGCACGGGCGGCCGCCATCCCCTGCCCGACGTCGAGGAGTTCGGCGCCGCGATGCGCCGGGCGGGCGTGTCGGCGGCCCGGCCGGTGGTCGTGTACGACGGCGGCCAGGGCTGGGCGGCGGCCCGCGCGTGGTGGCTGCTGCGCTGGACGGGTCACCCGGACGTGCGTGTCCTGGACGGCGGGCTGCCCTCCTGGACGGGGGACCTCTCGGTCGACGCGCCCGTGCCGGCGGAGGGCGACTTCCGGCCGGCGCCCGCGTCCGACGGCCTCCTCGACGCGGACGGCGCCGCGGCGCTCGCCCGGTCCGGTGTGCTGTTCGACGCCCGCGCGGGGGAGCGGTACCGGGGCGAGGTCGAGCCGATCGACCCGGTCGGCGGGCACATCCCGGGCGCCGTCTCCGCGCCGACGAACGACAACCTGGGCCCGGACGGCCGCTTCCTGCCGGCCGAGGAGCTCGGGGACCGGTTCAAGGCGCTGGGAGCGGTCGACGGCACGGCGGTGGGCGTGTACTGCGGCTCCGGCGTCTCCGGCGCCCACGAGGTACTGGCGCTGGCGGTGGCGGGCATTCCGGCGGCCCTGTACGTCGGCTCGTGGTCGGAGTGGTCGTCGGACCCGTCCCGGCCGGTCGCCGTGGGTCCCGACCCGCAGTGATGCGAGGCACGCCAGTGATGTGAGGCACGCCAGTGATGTGAGGCACGCCCGGGGGGCCGCACCGAACGGTGCGGCCCCCCGGGCGTATGACTCCTCGTGCGGACCGGCGACGTCCTGAGGGACCTACTCCTGCTTCTTGCGCCGGGTGCCGAACACGATCTCGTCCCAGCTCGGCACCGCCGCGCGGCGGCCCGGGCGGACGCCGTCGGCCTCGGCCTGGCGGTCGGTGGCGCCGACCAGGCGGTCGCGGTGGCTGGTGACGGAACGCGGCATGAGGACGTCCGCGTAGGCGGAGCCGGCGGACGCGGCGGGCGCCGGGGGCTCCTCCACCGCCGGTTCCTCGGCGGGCTCCTCCGGTTCCTCCGACGGCCGTTCCGGCACGACCAGGTCCCCGCGGAAACTCGGGACCGCCTCCAGCAGGCTGGTCAGCGAGTCCCGCTCCCGCTCGCCGGTGATCTCCTCGGCCGGTTCGGAGGCCTGCGCGGGCAGGCTCGGCCGTTCCAGGGCACGGTCCATCGAGCGGTCGCGCGGCAGCCGGGCGATGCGCGGCACGAACGGAAAGCTGGGCTCCGGAGCGGCCAGGTCGTCGGACTCGCCGATCAGGGACCGGGCCTCGTCGTCGACGGCCTGGACGAGGCGGCGCGGCGGGTCGTACGTCCAGCTCGCCGAGTGCGGTTCACCCGCGACCCGGTAGACGAGGAGGACCTCCCACGTGCCGTCGTCCCGGCGCCAGGAGTCCCACTGGACGGTGTCCTTCTCGGCGCCGCGCAGCAGCAGCCGCTCCTGGACGGCCTCGCCGAGCTGGGGTCCCGCGTTCTCGCCGGGCCGGCGGACGGGTGTCTTGCGGGCGCGCTCGGCCATGAAGGCGCGCTCGGCCAGAACCGGACCCTCGAAGCGGCGGACGCGGTCGACGGGGATGCCCGCCATCTGCGCGACTTCCTCCGCCGTGGCACCTGCTCGTATACGCGCCTGGATGTCACGGGGGCGGAGATGGCTCTCCACCTCGATCTCGATCTGGCCGAGGCGGGGACGGTCGCCGCGGACGGCGGCGCGCAGACGCTCGTCAATCGGAAGCGTGTACTCCGTGCTGTCCGCAGCCTTCAGCACCAGCCGTGTGCCGTCATTCGAGACGGCCACGACACGCAGTTCGGGCATGGGGACCTCCCGGGTGGTGCCTGCCGACGTCACGTGCGTCGCTGCTTCCGCTAGTCGAGTGTGGCCTGCCCGGGTGCAGCCTGCCACAACCTTGCCGAGTTGCCCGGCGTGTCGGGCACGGGCCCTGGTTCGCCGTTATGTCACGGTTACCATTTCACCACGCTGAGTGACCAACTCGGTCACCCTGTGCAACTCGTCCCCTCCTGGCGGTCCAGCAAGGCCCCGGACACCCTGGCGGGAGACCGGGCCCAGGGCTCGAAACAGTACTCCATTCGGGCCACGCGCGTGGATCGGCGCGCCGCCCAACTTCTGGCAAGAGGTGCGACTTGACCGCCCCCTGCCCGATTTCCACGATCTTGAACGTGGCGAACTTCACCCAACCGCCCGAAACGGAACCAGCCACCCGACCCGGGCCGCTACGCCCCCAGGACCCTCCTCAGGTAGTCGTTCCCGAACAGGCGGTCGGGGTCCAGCCGGTCCCGCAGCGCGGTGAACTCCGCGAACCGCGGGTAGACCCCGGCGAGGTCCTCGGCGTTGCGGGTGTGCACCTTGCCCCAGTGCGGCCGCCCGTCGTGCGCGGTGAAGATGCGCTCGGCCGCCGTGAAGTACGGCTGGTACGGCGTGCCCTTGGCCATGTGGACGGCGATGTAGGCGCTGTCCCGTCCGGAGGCGGTCGACAGCGTGATGTCGTCGGCCGGCGCGGTGCGTACCTCGACGGGAAAGCCGACGCGCAGGCCCGAGCGGTCCACCATCGCCTTCAGCTCGCGCAGCGCCCCCGTCACGGCCGCCCGCGGCACGGCGTACTCCATCTCCACGAACCGCACGCGGCGCGGGGAGGTGAACACCTTGTACGGGATGTCCGTGTAGGTGCGCGCGGACAGCGCCCTGCTGGAGACCCGGGCGATCGCCGGGATCGTGGCGGGCGCCGCCCGGCCGACCCACTGGGCCGCCTGGAAGACGCCGTTGGAGAGGAACTCGTCCTCGAACCAGCCCGCGAGCTGCCCCACCGGCCTGCGCGGGCCCGCGCTGCGGTTGTTGCGCTTGGTGTTGGTGCTCCCGGTGTGCGGGAACCAGTAGAACTCGAAGTGCTCGTTCTCCGCCCAGAGGGCGTCGAAGTCGGCGAGCACCGCGTCGAGCGGCATCGGCTCCTCCCGCGCGGTGAGCAGGAAGACCGGCTCCACGGCGAAGGTGATCGCGGTGACGATGCCGAGCGCGCCCAGTCCGATCCGGGCCGCGGCGAAGATCTCGGGGTGCCTGTCCTTCGAGCAGGTGAGGACCGAACCGTCGGCCGTGACCAGTTCCAGCGCCGTGATCTGGGCGGCTATGGAGCCCGACTCGCGGCCGGTGCCGTGGGTGCCGGTGCTGATGGCCCCGGAGACGGTCTGCTCCATGATGTCGCCCATGTTGGTGAGCGACAGGCCCTCGCGCGCCAGCGCCAGGTTGAGCCTCCTGAGCGGGGTGCCCGCCTCGACCGTGACGGTCATGTTCTCGCGGTCGACGTCACGGATGCCGGTCAGCAGATGAGGGCGGATCAGCACCCCGTCGGTCGCGGCTATCGACGTGAAGGAGTGGCCGGTACCGACCGCCTTGACCTTCAGCCCGTCCTCGGCGGCCCGGCGCACGGCCTCGGCCAGTTCACCGACGGAGGCGGGCGCGACCTCCCGGGCGGGGCGGGCGGAGACGGTGCCGCCCCAGTTACGCCACGTGCCGTTCTTCCCGCTCGCTGTGCTGCTCAACGGTGCCTCCCCGACCCGGAGCCGGCCTGCCGAGCCGGCGGTACCCCAGGAAACCGACGGCGGCCGCGACGGCACCGGCCACCGCCGGCACCCCGTACCCGGCCCGCGCGCCGGCCGCGTCGATGACCCAGCCGGCCGCGGAGGAGCCGAGCGCGACGCCGACGGCGAGCCCGGTGCTCACCCAGGTCATGCCCTCGGTCAGTTGCGCCCGCGGTACGTGCTCTTCGATGAGGGACATGGTCGTGATCATCGTCGGAGCGATGGCCAGACCCGCAACGAACAGCGCCACGGCCAGGAACGGCAGGTTCCCGACCAGTAGGAGGGGGATCATACTCACGGCCATCATGAACACGCCCAGCAGCCAGCGCCGTTCCGGCGCCCCCTTGAAGCGCAGCAGCCCGAACACCAGGCCCGCCGCGCAGGAACCGGCCGCGTAGAGAGCCAGGACGACGCTCGCGGCGCCCTTGTGGCCCTGCTCGTCGGCGAAGGCGACGGTGACCACGTCGACCGCGCCGAAGATCGCCCCGGTCGCCACGAACGTCGCCACCAGGACCTGCAGACCCGTCGAGCGCATCGCCGTGCCGCCGCCCTGCCGCGCGCGCGGGTGCGGCTCCGGTTCGGTGGCCCGCTGGGCGGTCAGCCAGAAGACGCCGACGGCGAGGAAGCACGCCGCCAGCAGGGGCCCGGCCTCGGGGAACCAGGCGGTGGACAGCCCGATGGAGATGATCGGCCCGAAGATGAAGCAGACCTCGTCCACGACGGACTCGAAGGAGTACGCCGTGTGCAACTGGGGGGTCCCCCGGTACACGGCCGCCCAGCGGGCCCGGATCATGGCGCCGAGACTCGGCACGGAGCCGATCCCGGCGGCGCACACGAACAGCACCCAGTCCGGCCAGTCGAAGTGCGCGGCCAGCAGGAGCCCGGCCGACGCGGCGAGCGCGACCAGGGTCGCGGGGCGCAGCACCCTGCGCTGGCCGTACTGGTCCACCATGCGCGAGATCTGCGGTCCGATCGCCGCGGCCGCCAGCGCGATGGTCGCCGAGAGCGCGCCCGCCAGGCCGTAGCGCCCGGTCAGCTGGGAGACCATCGTGACCACGCCGATGCCCATCATCGACAGCGGCATCCGGCCGAGGAACCCCGCGGCGGAGAAACCCTTGGAGCCGGGGGCGGCGAACAGGGCGCGGTAGGGGCTGGGCACGGAGGTCTCCGGGGGGTCCGGTCACGCGTGCGGGGCGGCTCGGCACGGCGCGAGGAAAGGCGGTTCTGCGGGGCTCGGTCGGCATGCGGGGGACGCGACCGCGCGGGTAAGGCGCGAACGCGGACCATACAGCTTACGAGTTAGGCAACCCTAACGCACCTCTCCTTCACGCCCTTCACGCGGGCTCCGGCCCGGCCCACCGCCGACCGCGGCTCCCCGCCCGCCAGGCCCCCGCGCCGCCCGGGAGGACGGGGCGGCGGACGGCCGCGGTCCGGCCCCGCCGTTTTCCGGCTGTCAGTGCCGGGTGGCAGGATCGAGACATGCCAGACGCGCTCGATGCCACCCCCTACGACGCCCTGCTCCTGCTCTCCTTCGGCGGACCGGAAGGCCCCGACGACGTGGTCCCGTTCCTGGAGAACGTGACGCGCGGGCGCGGCATCCCCAAGGAACGCCTCAAGGAAGTCGGCCGGCACTACTTCCAGTTCGGCGGGGTCAGCCCCATCAACGACCAGAACCGCGCCCTGCTGGACGCCCTGCGCAAGGACTTCGCCGACCACGGCCTGGCCCTGCCGATCTACTGGGGCAACCGCAACTGGGCCCCGTACCTGACGGACACCCTGCGCGAGATGGTCACCGACGGCCGCCGCCGCGTCCTCGTCCTCGCCACCAGCGCCTACGCCTCCTACTCCGGCTGCCGCCAGTACCGCGAGAACCTCGCCGACTCGCTGGCCGCCCTGGAGGCCGAGGGCCTCCCCCTGCCGAGGGTCGACAAGCTGCGGCACTACTTCAACCACCCGGGCTTCGTGGAGCCCATGACCGACGGTGTGCTCCGCTCCCTCGCCGACCTCCCCGAGGACGTCCGGGACGGCGCGCACATCGCCTTCACCACGCACTCGATCCCCACGGCCGCCGCCGACACCTCCGGCCCCGCGGAGGACCACGGCGACGGCGGCGCGTACGTCCGGCAGCACCTGGACGTCGCCCGGCTGATCGCCGACGCCGTCCGCGAGCGCACCGGCGTGGACCACCCCTGGCAGCTCGTCTACCAGTCGCGCTCCGGGGCCCCGCACATCCCGTGGCTGGAACCCGACATCTGCGACCACCTGGAGGAGCGGCACGCGGCCGGCGTCCCGGCGGTCGTGATGGCCCCCATCGGCTTCGTCTCCGACCACATGGAGGTCCTGTACGACCTCGACACCGAGGCCACCGCCAAGGCCGGCGAACTGGGCCTTCCCGTGCGCCGCTCCGCCACCGTCGGCGCCGACCCGCGCTTCGCCGCCGCCGTCCGCGAGCTCGTCCTGGAGCGCGCCTCCAGCGAGAGCGGCCGTCCGGTCACCCCGTGCGTCCTGGGCGCGCTCGGCGCGAGCCACGACCTCTGCCCGGTCGGCTGCTGCCCGGCCCGTGCCCCCCGGCCCGCCGCGGCGGGCGCCGACAGCCCCTACGCCTGAGGACCGCCGTGACCGACCCCCTGCACACGGACCTGCTCGACCTCGCCCTGCGGGCCGCCCGCCGGGCCGGCGAGCTGCTGCGCGACGGCCGCCCGGCCGACCTCGCGGTCGCCGCCACCAAGTCCAGCCCCATCGACGTGGTCACCGAGATGGACATCGCGGCCGAGAAGCTGATCACCGGCCTGATCGCGGAGCACCGCCCCGACGACGGCTTCCTCGGCGAGGAGGGCGCCTCCAGCGAGGGCAGCAGCGGCGTCCGCTGGGTGATCGACCCGCTCGACGGCACGGTCAACTACCTCTACGGACTGCCCACCTGGGCCGTCTCCATCGCCGCCGAACAGGACGGCGAGACGGTCGTCGGGGTCGTGGAGATCCCGATGCGCGGTGAGACCTTCCACGCGGTGCGCGGAGGCGGGGCCCGGGCGACCGGCGCCCGCGAGGCCGAGCGCGTCCTCGCCTGCCGCCCCACGGCGCCCCTCGACCAGGCGCTGGTCTCCACCGGGTTCAACTACGTCACCGAGGTGCGCGCCCACCAGGCCGACGTCGCACGACGGCTGATCCCGCTGCTGCGCGACATCCGGCGCGGCGGCTCCGCGGCCGTCGACCTGTGCGACGTGGCCGCCGGCCGCCTCGACGGGTACTTCGAGCGCGGACTGCACCCCTGGGACCTGGCCGCGGGCGACCTGATCGCCCGGGAGGCGGGCGCGCTGACCGGTGGACGCCCCGGAGAGCGCCCCTCGCGCGATCTGGCGGTCGCGGGTACCCCGGGCGTCTTCGAGCCCCTCCAGCGGCTGCTGGAGGACTTCGGCGCCTGGCACGACTGAGACGGGCACCGCCCACGCGAGGGGGCCCCGGCGCTGGATTCGCCGGGGCCCCCTCGCGTGCGCGAACTGCGTCAGACGGCGGACGCGCCGACCTCCACACCGTGCTCGGCGGCGAGGCGGCGCAGGTCGTCGAGCTCGCCCTGCTCCACCTCGACGAGGAAGTCGTCGCCCTCGTCACGAGCCCGCGTCAGGTCGGACTCGGTCGCCTTTATGCGCTGCAGAAGTCCTGCGGTGAATGCGTCCATGCTGCGCCCCCTCGTCCTTGGGTCGTGGGTCGGTGGCACGGGGGTGTGCCGGTTGGGAAGAGGCGATCACGTCTCCGGTGGATGCCCAGCGCGCTGCCCCGCTGGGCGGCGACGGTGCCGGGCACCCACGCCCGCTCTGCGGAAAGCGGTCGGAGTGCCACATGGTGCTGCGGCACATGCAGAGCGTGATCGCGGGGTGTAAAGCCGTCCTCCCCCACCTCTCTTCTGCGGAAACCTCAACCCGACGAGAAAATCTCGCATTCCCGGGCCCCCACCCGTCGTTCATGGCCCGGGCCCTCCGCCTTACCGCCGACTTATGGCCGAAAAGGGCAGGATGGGAGCACACACTCACCAAGACCCCTGCCCGCGTGCGCCCACGGAGCGCCCCATGGGCGGACACAGGAAGGACAAGCGACGTGCGCGTACTCGTCGTCGAGGACGAGCAGCTGCTCGCCGATGCGGTGGCCACCGGACTGCGCCGGGAGGCCATGGCCGTCGACGTCGTGTACGACGGTGCGGCCGCCCTGGAGCGCATCGGCGTCAACGACTACGACGTGGTCGTCCTCGACCGCGACCTCCCGCTCGTGCACGGCGACGACGTCTGCCGCAAGATCGTCGAACTCGGCATGCCCACCCGCGTGCTGATGCTCACCGCGTCCGGCGACGTCAGCGACCGGGTCGAGGGGCTGGAGATCGGCGCCGACGACTACCTCCCCAAGCCCTTCGCCTTCAGCGAGCTCATCGCGCGCGTGCGCGCCCTCGGCCGGCGCACCAGCGTGCCCCTGCCGCCCGTCCTGGAGCGCGCCGGCATCAAGCTCGACCCCAACCGCCGCGAGGTCTTCCGCGACGGCAAGGAGGTCCAGCTCGCCCCCAAGGAGTTCGCCGTCCTGGAGGTGCTGATGCGCAGCGAGGGCGCCGTGGTCTCCGCGGAGCAGTTGCTGGAGAAGGCCTGGGACGAGAACACCGACCCGTTCACCAACGTCGTGCGCGTGACCGTCATGACCCTGCGCCGCAAGCTCGGCGAACCCCCGGTGATCGTCACCGTCCCCGGCTCCGGCTACCGGATCTGATCCCGTGGCCGCCACCCCGGCGCCTCCCCAGGCGCCTCCGAAGCCCACCTGGGACCCCAGGAGGCCCCAAGCCCCCTTTCCATGGTTGCGCCCGACCATCCGGATACGGCTGACACTGCTGTACGGCGGGATGTTCCTGATCGCGGGCATCCTGCTGCTGTCGATCATCTACCTGCTCGCCGCGCACGCGCTGAACGTGGGCAGCGACCTGCCCTTCAAGATCGTCTCCGGCGGGGTGACGAGCGACGTCTGCAAGGTGCGCAGCGCCGAGCTGCCCGCGTCCGAGCTCAACCAGGCGCTGAACGACTGCGTCAACGAGCAGCGCCAGCACGCCCTGGACGACCTCCTCAGCCGCTCCCTCCTCGCCCTGCTCGGCCTGGCCGTCATCGCCTTCGCCTTCGGCTACGCGATGGCCGGCCGTGTCCTGAGCCCCCTCGGCCGGATCCTGCGCACCGCCCGCGCGGTGGCCGGCTCGGACCTGTCCCGCCGTATCGAGCTGGACGGACCGGACGACGAGCTCAAGGAGCTGGCCGACACCTTCGACGACATGCTGGAGCGCCTGCAGCGCGCCTTCACCGCCCAGCAGCGCTTCGTGGGCAACGCCTCGCACGAGCTCAGAACCCCGCTCGCGATCAACCGCACGCTCCTCGAAGTGCACCTGTCCGACCCGAACGCGCCGGTGGAGCTCCAGCAGCTCGGCAAGACGCTCCTGGCCACCAACGAGCGCAGCGAGCAGCTCGTGGAGGGCCTGCTGCTGCTCGCCCGCAGCGACAACCAGATCGTCGAGCGCAAACCCGTCGACCTCGCCGAGGTCGCCGGACAGGCCATCGACCAGGTGCACGGCGAGGCCGAGGCCAAGGGCGTGGAGATCCGCGGCGCACGGGACACGGCGATCGTGCAGGGCAACGGCGTGCTGCTGGAGCGGATCGCCCTCAACCTGCTGCAGAACGCCGTGCGCTACAACGTTCCCGAGGACGGCTGGGTCGAGGTGACCACCGAGGTCCGGCACGGGCAGGCGGTGCTCGTCGTGTCGAACACGGGACCGGTCGTGCCGGCGTACGAGATAGACAACATCTTCGAGCCCTTCCGGCGGCTGCGCACGGAGCGCACGGGGAGCGACAAGGGGGTCGGGCTCGGTCTGTCCATCGTGCGGTCCGTGGCGCGGGCACACGGCGGTCACATCACCGCCCGGCCGCGAGAGGGAGGAGGGCTCGTGATGCGGGTCACCCTGCCTCTCTGAGATCATGTGGCCGACACACGCGGGGATGTTCGCTTTGCGCGGAATTTTCAGGGCTGTGATCCAGCTCCCTCGTGTGTGATCGATCACAAGCGCGATTTTCCAGCCATATACTCAGAGTGATCATGAAGGCGGTCGGAAAGCCCGGAAACTCCGGGTTTTCGGGGGTCCTGATCACGGGAAGTACACGGTGAGGCGCCTTTGTAGTGCGACATTCGGACCGTGTACGGTCCCCAACGCCATCCAAGCCGATCACTCAAGAGGAGTCCGGTTGGGTGTCGATTGAGTAACAGACCTTGATGTGAGGCAAAATCTCCGCCTCGAGGCGGGCACAAGTCCGGCCTCTCACGCGTTACGTGCGCTGGAGACACCGCAGACACCCAGAGGGGGAGAGGCGAAATGGCAACCGATTACGACACCCCACGCAAGACCGATGACGATGTCGATTCCGACAGCCTTGAAGAACTGAAGGCCCGGCGGAACGACAAGTCCGCCTCCGCCGTCGATGTAGACGAGTTCGAGGCCGCCGAGGGTCTGGAGCTGCCCGGAGCAGACCTCTCCAACGAGGAACTGGCCGTCCGGGTGCTGCCGAAGCAGCAGGACGAGTTCACCTGCATGAGCTGCTTCCTCGTGCATCACCGCAGCCAGCTGGCCCGCGAGAAGAACGGCCAGCCGATCTGCCGCGACTGCGACTGAGGGCGGGTCGGCCGTGACTGGCTCGACCCCTCCTCGGAAGCGCCGCTTCCTCCTGTCGGGAGCGGACAAGGGGCCGTCCGACGGCCCTCACGGCGTGCGTGACGACGAGCGGGGCTCATCCGGCCAGGGCACTGTCCCGGCGGGATCGGCCTCGCTCGAAGCGACGGGTGACCGGGGTGACCTCCCGGCTCCCGCACCGGGCGCCGCGCCCGTCGCCAGGCGACGGGTGGCGGTGGTCCGGGACAAGGCCGTGGACCTGGCCAGAGAAGGCGTCCGCAAGGGCGGCAGCCGGGCCAGGGCGGGCCTGGCCCATCTCACCGACCGGATCATCGAGATGGCCCCGAGGGTCCCCGTACGGGACCTGCGGACGCTGCGGCGGCAGTTTCCCGGCCTCGGGCCGGAGCAGCTCGCCGACAAACTGGTGGCGGGCGCCGCGAACGCCACGTCCACCGTCGGAGCGGGCGTCGGCGCGGCGGCGATGATGCCCGTGCCGCCCGCGATGCCGACCGAGATCGCAGCGGAGATCACCGGCGTCGCGGCGATCGAGCTGAAGCTGATCGCCGAACTGCACGAGGTGTACGGCGTCCGCCCGCCGGGGAACCTCAAGGACCGCAGCACCGCGTACCTGCGTTCGTGGTCCGGCGAACGTGGCGTCGACGTCCTGAAGCCCGCCTCCTTGAACGGGGCGCTGGGCGGCCAGATGAAGCGCGAACTGCGCCAGCAGATCATGAAGCGCATGGTGCGCGACCTGCCGAACCTGATGCCGTTCCTGGTGGGCGCCGCGGTCGGCGCGCTCATGAACCGGCGCGACACCAAGAAGCTGGCCGCGAAGATCCGGACCGACCTGCGCAAGGTCCAGGTGCCGTGGGACGCACTGCCCGCCCTCCCGCCCTTGGAGAAGCCGGAGAACCCGCTGCCTCTCGGCGACGAGGATTCCGGGCTGTCGGGGAACTGAGCGCATTCCGCGCGGCGCGGGCGAGGGATTCGCGCGGCGCGGGGGAGGGATCTGCGCGGCGCGGGGGAGGGATTCGCGCGGCGCGGGGGAGGGATTCGCGCGGCGCGGGCGAGCATTTGCGCGGCGCGGGCGACCGGTGTGCCTTCGCCGCCGTCCGCCGTCCAGGCCGCGGACCACTGCCTCCCGGCGCTGTCTGTCGTGGGCGCTGTCTGTCGTGCGGCCCGTCGCGCCTTGGCCCGTGGCCCCGAGCGGCCGACTGTCGTGCGGCCTGTGGCGCCCTGATCCGTGCCCCCTGGCGCGCCGACTGTCGTACGGCCCGTCGTACGGGCCCGTCGCGCACTGGCTCGTCGCCCGAGCGCCGTCTGTCACGCTGCCCGCACTGCCCCGGCCCGGCCGCCCCAGCCGCCGTGCGCCGTGGTGCCCGCCGGGAGTTTCTACGCCCCTCGCGCCCCTCGTGCCGCCTGCCGCGTTCCGGCCTCCGCCTCGGTGCCGTACGCCGTGCTGACCGCGCGCGGGCGGTGGCCCGCCAGGTGTCCCTGCGCCGCTGCCCTCCAGGGGCGCCCGCATGCCCGGTGGGTGCCGTATGCCGCGCTGATCGCGTGCGGCGCAGGGCGCGGCGGGGCCGGGCGTAGCGACCGGGCGCGGCGACTTCGCGCGGCGATCGCGCGCGCGGCCCGCCCGGCGGTGTCCCGTCGGCGTACTACGCCGCCGTCTCCCGAGCCGCCCGCAGTGCCTCGGCCAGGCGTTCCGGCTCGCGCGTCGACAGGTACAGGTAGGGGGTCGGATCGTCCGGGTCGGTGACCTCCACGCGCAGCGCGGTCGGGATGTAGGCGCGCAGCAGGAGGAAGGCGCGGGTGTCGGCCTTGTACGTGCGCCAGGCGCGCGCCTCCTCGCGGTCCAGGACCTCCGCCTCGCCCAGTGCCGTCACCGGCACCTTCGCGTCGCCCGCGATCAGGGAGTCCCCCACGACCCGGATGCGCACGGAGCCGTAGGAGCTGGCCACGACCGCCGCGAAGGCGGTGCCGCCCACCAGGCCGCCGAGCAGGGGCAGGGTGCCGAACGGCAGCAGGATCAGGGCGAAGGAGACGCCCACGAGGAACGAGACGAACCACCACGAGCGGGGGGCGGTGAGGCGTTCTTCGTACGGGGTGGCGGAGAGCTGCATGGAGCCAAGCTTGGCACGGTGACCGGTATCGGCCGACGCGCGGGTAAGGTCTGCGGCTGTGAGTGGTACTTCCGCAGCTCTTCAGCCTCCGGCCGACGCCGTGAAACCGGTTCGGCACCCCGATGCCCCCGCGCCCGGCGAGCTTCTCGGTGCCCACTACGAACAGTGTTTCGGTTGTGGCGGCGCGCAGTCGCACGGGCTGCACCTGGAGGCACGGGCCGGCGAGGGAGTCGCCGTCACCGCGGAGTTCACCGTGCGTCCCGCCCACCAGGGCGCGCCCGGTCTGGCCCACGGCGGTGTCCTGGCCAGCGCGCTCGACGAGACGCTCGGCGCGCTGAGCTGGCTGCTGCGGACGATCGCCGTGACCGGACGGCTCGAGACGGACTTCGTGCGGCCCGTGCCCGTCGGCACGACACTGCACCTGGAGGCCGAGGTGACGGCGGTGGCCGGGCGGAAGATCTACTCGACCGCCATCGGGCGGATCGGCGGCCCCGACGGGCCCGTCGCCGTCCGTGCCGACGCGCTCTTCGTCGAGGTCAAGGTGGAGCACTTCGTCCACCACGGCCGCGAGGAGGAGATCCGGGCCGCCATGAGCGACCCGGACCAGGTCCGGCGCGCCCGCGCCTTCGAGGTGAACCCGTGAGCCGTCCTCCCCTGAACGTGCAGATCCGGCGCGTCGACCCCGACGTACCGTTTCCGGCGTACGCGCACCCCGGTGACGCGGGGGCCGATCTGCGGACCACCGAGAGCCGGGAGTTGGCGCCGGGGGAACGGGCGGTCCTGCCCACGGGGGTGTCCATCGCGCTCCCCGAGG
This sequence comes from Streptomyces sp. NPDC059895, assembly GCF_042731035.1. NCBI lineage: Bacteria > Bacillati > Actinomycetota > Actinomycetes > Kitasatosporales > Streptomycetaceae > Streptomyces > Streptomyces sp. NPDC059895. Next base: position 65,512 of record NZ_JBHWKO010000015.1, on the reverse strand, counting down.
GGTACGCGGCCTTCGTGCACCCTCGTTCGGGGCTCGCCGCCCGGTGCGGCGTCGCCCTCGTGAATGCCCCGGGGACGGTTGATGCCGGGTACCGTGGGGAGATCAAGGTGATCGTGGTGAATCTCGACCCGCGCGAGTCCGTGCGGTTCGAGCGCTTCGACCGGATTGCGCAACTGGTCGTCCAGCAGGTCGAGAGGGTCCGCTTCCAGGAGGTCGCGGAGCTTCCCGACTCGGTGCGGGCCGAGGGGGGCTTCGGGTCCACCGGTGGCCACGCCGCGGTGGACGGCGGGAACGGCACAAGCGGTCAGGCCGCCGTGGGCGGCGCGACGGGTGGGAATCGATACGCTTCGGTCGTATCCGACCGGGAAGGACAGTGACGTGTTCGGACGTCGCAAGAAGAAGGGTGCCGCCGAGGACGCGGCCGGCGAGGCCGAGCAGGTCGTCGACAGTGTCGACACTGAGGCGGACGAGGCAGAGGGCGAACGCGAGCGCGTCCGGCTCGAGCCGGAGCCCCGGCCCGACGGGCCCTGGGACAGCTCGGAGGTGCGTGACCCCGCCGAGGGCCGGGTGGACCTGGGCGGGCTCTTCGTGCCCGGGGTCGACGGCATGGAGCTGCGGGTAGAGGTAGCGGGCGACGCGATCGTCGCGGCCACCGTCGTACTGCGCGACAGCGCCATCCAGCTCCAGGCCTTCGCCGCGCCCAAGCGCGAGGGCATCTGGGGCGAGGTGCGCGAGGAGATCGGCTCCGGCATCACCCAGCAGGGCGGCATCGTCGACGAGGTCGAGGGTCCGCTGGGCTGGGAGCTGCGGGCCCAGGTGCCGGTGCAACTGCCGGACGGCACCGGCGGTTTCCACGTCGTGCGGTTCGTCGGCGTGGACGGCCCCCGCTGGTTCCTGCGCGGTGTGATCTCGGGCCAGGGCGCGGTGCAGCCGCAGGCCGCCGGCCTGCTCGAGCAGATCTTCCGGGACACGGTCGTGGTCCGCGGCGACGGCCCGATGGCCCCCCGCGACCCCATCGTCCTCAAGCTCCCGAACGACGCCCAGATGGTCCCCGAGGGCGTCCAGCAGGAGGAGGCCGGATCCCGCTTCTCCGGCGGCATGGGCCAGCTCCAGCGCGGACCGGAGATCACCGAGGTCCGCTAGGTACCGGGCGTGCCCGGCGCCCGGTCCACCGGGCGTTGTGGCCGCAGAGCTCTCCGGAAAGGGCCGCACCCCCTGGGGTGCGGCCCTTTCCGCCGTTCCTCCGCCTCTCCCGCTCTCCCCGCCGCGCGGACCCTTGACGCGCGATTGGTCCGTACCTACGGTCTCCGCTCAACGCCTGGTTCATAAGGACGCTCTGTGTTCACATATGAGAACAAAGTGTGCGGAGAACCGCCTTGCTCGTGACCGTCACCGCCCTGCTGCTGGCCGCCCTCACGGCACCGGCCACGACCCACCGCGCCCAAGCCGCCCCCGCCGCCTTCGTCCACCCCGGGGTCGACGAGCGGGAGGACGCCCTCGCCGCCTACACCCACGCCACGCCACGCCAGGTACGAGCTCGGCACGGCCGTCCCGGGCTGGCTGTGCGGCGGCTCCCTGCACACCGGCCTCGGCCCGGTCACCGAGGTCGGCTGCAACGCCCTGCACAACCGCCTGGGCATCGCGATGACGAACACCGAGGCCCTCACGCTGCGCAACCGCCCGGCGGGCAGCAACAACCTCTTCGTCGACTGGGAGACGCTGACGCACGGGGACAGCACCGTGTGACCCGGGGACAGGCGTGTGACACGGGGACAGGCACGGCGTGGCCCGGGGACAGCACCGTGCGAACCGACCCGCCCGGCGGCCCGGCAGGCGGGTACGGTCGTGACAGTGCACCCCGGTACGCTTCTGGTATGAGTGCTGTTCCTCGTTCCGAAAAGCCGGCAGGCCGGTTCCGGCGCATGCTCGACCGGCTCTCCTCGTCGCAGGAGGACCTGGAGTCCGAGGAACTGCGGGAGGACGCGGACACCGCCGGCTGCATCAGGATCGGAGACTGCCAGGACCGGCAGATCGTGACGGTTACTGGTACCTTGCGCACGGTCACCCTTCGGCCGCGCGCCGGAGTCCCGGCCCTGGAGGCCGAGCTCTTCGACGGCACGGCCGCGCTGGACGTGGTGTGGCTGGGCCGGCGTTCCATAGTCGGGATAGAGCCGGGGCGCCGCCTCATCGCATCGGGCCGGATCTCCATGAGCCGGGGCCGCCGGGTGCTGTTCAACCCCAAGTACGAACTGAGACCCCTCGGTAGGGAGTAGCCGGTGACGTCGCTCGACAAGCCGACCGAAGACACTCAGCAGGACGACGCCCGCACAGTGACGGAGGCCGCGCTGTTCGAGGCGTTCGGCGGGGTGCGGGGCATGGTCGAGACGGTGCTGCCCGGCCTGCTCTTCGTCACGATCTACACGATCAACAAGGACCTGCACATGTCCGCGATCGCCGCGCTCGCGGTGTCGCTGGTCCTGGTCGTGGTCCGTCTCGTCATGAAGGACACCGTGAAGCACGCCTTCAGCGGTGTCTTCGGTGTCGCCTTCGGCGTCGTCTTCGCGATGATGACCGGCAACGCCAAGGACTTCTACCTGCCCGGCATGCTCTACACGCTGGGACTGTCGCTGGCGTACCTCGTCACGACCCTGTGCGGGGTGCCGCTCCTCGGGCTGATCCTCGGGCCGGTCTTCAAGGAGAACCTCTCCTGGCGCACCCGCAACCCGGGCCGCAAGAAGGCGTACGCCAAGGCCAGTTACGCCTGGGGTCTGATCCTGCTCGGCAAGTGCGCCATCCTCTTCCCGCTGTACTGGTGGGCCGACACGACCCAGTTCGGGTGGGTGCTGGTCGCGCTGAAGATCCCGCCGTTCCTGCTGGCCGTGTGGCTGACGTGGGTGTTCCTGGCGAAGGCCCCGGCGCCCATCGACGTGTTCGCGGAGATGGAGGCCGCCGAGAAGGCGGAGGAGGAGCGCAAGGCGACGGCCGCGGCGGAGCGGGGCGAGACCGAGAGCGGGCGTCACCGCCGCGGGATGTAGGTTCCGACGCCGGTTCCGGAGCCGGAGGTGCCTGGCCCGTTCCGGCAGCCGCTCGCCGCTCCTGTGCCCCCAACGCCTGTCGCCCGGCCTCCTGAGGCAAGCGAGAGGGCGCCCCCGGAGTCCGGGGGCGCCCTCGTCGTCGTATCTGTCCCCGAAGGGACGTCGTATCCGTCCCCGAAGGGAGTCCCCGAAGGGAGTCCCCGAAGGGATCAGCCGTGGGTCTCCTGCCGCCGCACCGACAACAGGTCCTCCAACTGCTCCTCCCGCGCCGGCGCGGCCACGAACAGCAGTTCGTCACCGGGCTCCAGCGAGTCCTCACGGGACGGGGTGAGGACGCGCGTGCCGCGGATGATGGTGACCAGGGAGGTGTCCTCGGGCCACTCGACATCACCGACCTGGGTGCCGGCCAGCGCCGACTCCTCGGGCAGGGTCAGCTCGACGAGGTTGGCGTCGCCGTGGCTGAAGCGGAGCAGGCGGACCAGGTCACCGACGCTCACCGCCTCCTCGACCAGGGCCGACATCAGACGCGGGGTGGAGACGGCGACGTCCACGCCCCAGGCCTCGTTGAACAGCCACTCGTTCTTCGGGTTGTTGACACGGGCGACGACGCGCGGGACGCCGTACTCGGTCTTCGCCAGCAGGGAGACGACCAGGTTGACCTTGTCGTCGCCCGTCGCGGCGATCACGACGTTGCAGCGCTGGAGCGCCGCCTCGTCCAGGGACGTGATCTCGCAGGCGTCGGCCAGCAGCCACTCCGCCTGCGGGACGCGCTCGACCGAGATGGCGGTCGGCGCCTTGTCGACGAGCAGGACCTCGTGGCCGTTCTCCAGCAGTTCGCCCGCGATCGAGCGGCCCACGGCACCGGCCCCGGCAATGGCGACCCTCATCAGTGACCGCCTTCCTTCGGGCCCTCGGCGAACGACGCCTCGACCTTCTCCACCTCGTCGGTGCGCATCATCACGTGCACCAGGTCACCCTCCTGCAACACCGTCTGCGAGGTCGGCAGGACCGCCTCTCCGAGGCGGGTGAGGAACGCCACACGGACGCCCGTCTCCTCCTGGAGCTTGCTGATCTTGTGGCCGACCCAGGCGGCGGAGGCGTGCACCTCGGCGAGCTGGACACCCCCGGTCGGGTCGGTCCACAGCGGCTCGGCGCCCGAGGGGAGCAGACGGCGCAGCATCTGGTCGGCCGTCCAGCGGACCGTGGCCACCGTCGGGATGCCCAGGCGCTGGTAGACCTCGGCGCGGCGGGGGTCGTAGATGCGGGCCGCGACGTTCTCGATGCCGAACATCTCGCGGGCCACCCGGGCGGCGATGATGTTGGAGTTGTCGCCGCTGGAGACGGCGGCGAAGGCGCCGGCCTCCTCGATGCCCGCCTCGCGCAGGGTGTCCTGGTCGAAGCCGACCCCGGTGACCCGGCGGCCGCCGAACGAGGAGCCAAGACGTCGGAAGGCGGTGGGGTCCTGGTCGATCACGGCGACCGTGTGCCCCTGCTGCTCCAGGGTCTGGGCGAGAGCGGAGCCCACTCTGCCGCAGCCCATGATGACGATGTGCACGACCGTCCTTCCGAGGTCAAGTGTTGCTGACTTGGCTGTATCAGGGTCTCAGACCGCCGACCAAGCTACACACGTGCGGTCGGTGGACGGCACCCCCGTGCACGGTCGGCGGGCTCAGCGACGGCTGATGCTCCAGAGGCTGAGGACGGTGAGAACGCCGAGGCCGACAAGGGTGCCGGCGGCACCGATCAGCTCCGCGGTCACGTGCATGGAACCTCCAGGGGACGGCAGCGGGCGGGGGATTGTCATATAGGCATGGCGATCGCTCCGGTCGCACACTCCGTAGCCGCGCCGTGGCTGATTTCACCCGGGAGGCAGACGCGGTACGGCTTCACCCGGTCGACCCCGGGGGAGGGTGGGCGGCCCGGTGTTCGAAGGCATACGATCCACTGTTGTGTCCAAACTGACCGACGTGCCCAAGCGGATTCTGATCGGGCGCGCACTGCGCAGTGATCGGCTCGGAGAAACGCTCCTGCCGAAGCGCGTCGCCCTACCCGTTTTCGCCTCCGACCCCCTCTCCTCCGTGGCCTACGCGCCCGGGGAGGTGTTGCTGGTCCTGTCCATCGCGGGTGTGTCGGCCTACCACTTCAGCCCGTGGATCGCGGTCGCGGTCGTCGTCCTGATGTTCACCGTGGTCGCCTCCTACCGGCAGAACGTCCACGCCTACCCCAGCGGCGGCGGCGACTACGAGGTGGCCACCACCAACCTCGGCGCCAAGGCCGGCCTCACCGTCGCCAGCGCCCTGCTCGTCGACTACGTCCTGACCGTCGCCGTCTCCATCGCCTCCGGCATCGAGAACCTCGGCTCCGCGGTCCCCTTCGTCGTCGAGCACAAGGTGGCCTGCGCGGCCGCCGTCGTCGTGCTGCTGACGCTGATGAATTTGCGGGGCGTCAAGGAGTCCGGAAAGCTCTTCGCGATCCCGACGTACGTGTTCGTCGCGGGCGTCTTCATCATGATCGCGTGGGGTGCCTTCCGCGCCCTGGTCCTCGACGACACCATGCAGGCGCCCACGGCCGAGTACACGATCAAACCCGAGCACCAGGGGCTCGCCGGATTCGCCCTGCTCTTCCTGCTGCTGCGGGCCTTCTCCTCCGGCTGTGCCGCGCTCACCGGCGTGGAGGCCATCTCCAACGGCGTGCCGGCCTTCCGCAAGCCCAAGTCGAAGAACGCGGCGACCACGCTCGCCCTCATGGGCCTGCTGGCCGTCACGATGTTCTGCGGCATCATCGTCCTGGCCCTGGTCACCGACGTCCGCATGGCCGAGAACCCGGCCGCCGACCTGATGAAGAACGGCGTGGCCGTAGGCTCCGACTACGTCCAGAACCCGGTGATCACCCAGGTCGCCGAGGCCGTCTTCGGCAAGACCAGCTTCTTCTTCGTGGTCCTCGCGGCGGCCACCGCCCTGGTGCTCTTCCTCGCGGCCAACACCGCCTACAACGGCTTCCCGGTGCTCGGCTCCATCCTCGCCCAGGACCGCTACCTCCCGCGCCAGCTGCACACCCGCGGCGACCGTCTGGCCTTCTCCAACGGCATCGTGCTCCTGGCCGGTGCGGCGACCCTGCTGATCGTCCTGTACGGCGCCGACTCCACCCGCCTGATCCAGCTGTACATCGTCGGTGTGTTCGTGTCCTTCACGCTCAGCCAGACCGGCATGGTCCGCCACTGGAACCGCCACCTGGCGACCGAGACCGACCCGGCCAAGCGCCGCCACATGATCCGCTCGCGCGCGATCAACACCTTCGGCGCCTTCTTCACCGGCCTGGTCCTGATCGTCGTCCTGGTCACCAAGTTCACCCACGGCGCCTGGGTCGCCCTGCTCGGCATGGTGATCTTCTACGGCACGATGACGGCGATCCGCCGCCACTACGACGGCGTCGCCGCCGAACTCGTCGCCCCCGACGGCCCCAGCGACGACAGCGTGCGCCCCTCCCGCGTCCACTCGGTGCTGCTGATCTCCAAGATCCACCGGCCGACGCTGCGCGCCCTGGCCTACGCCAAGCTCATGCGCTCCGACACCCTGGAGGCGCTCACCGTCAACGTCGACCCGGCCGAGACGAAGGCGCTGCGCGCCGAGTGGGAACGGCGCGGCATCGAGGTGCCGCTGAAGGTCCTGGACTCGCCCTACCGGGAGGTCACGCGACCGGTCATCGAGTACGTCAAGAGCCTGCGCCGGGAGTCGCCGCGCGACGCGGTGTCCGTGATCATCCCCGAGTACGTGGTCGGCCACTGGTACGAGCACCTGCTGCACAACCAGAGCGCGCTGCGGCTGAAGGGCCGGCTGCTGTTCACGCCGGGCGTGATGGTGACATCGGTGCCCTACCAGTTGCAGTCCTCCGAGGCGGCGAAGAACCGGGCCCGCAAGCGGCAGGACTGGAACGCCCCCGGCTCGGTACGGCGCGGACCCGCGACGGAGGACCGGACGAGGGAGCCGTCGGGCTCGGGAGCTCTTGGCCCCAAGGGGCCGTCGGGTTCCGCCGGCGCCTCGGGCCCGTCGGACTCCTCGGCCTCGTAGCCGGGCCCGACCGGCTCGTACGGACCGGCCGGCTGGTACCAGCCGACCTGGCTCGTGGTGAACGGCCGGACGACAGCCACGTAGACTGGTGGGCTGTTGTCCGGCCGTTCCTCGTTCGACGTTGTGGAGTCACCCCGCCATGCAGGCAGAACCGAAGAACTCGCAGGCGGGCTCGTTGGAGGGCTCGCTGGTGGGCGAGGAGTACGAGGTCGAGATCGGCCCGGTCGCCCACGGCGGCCACTGTGTCGCCCGTACCGACTCGGGGCAGGTCCTGTTCGTCCGGCACACGCTGCCCGGCGAGCGGGTCGTGGCCCGGGTGACCGAGGGCGAGCAGGGTGCCCGCTTCCTGCGCGCCGACGCGGTGGAGATCCTGGAGGCCTCCAAGGACCGGGTCGAGGCCCCCTGCCCCTTCTCCGGCCCCGGCCGCTGCGGCGGCTGCGACTGGCAGCACGCCAAGCCGGGCGCCCAGCGGCGGATGAAGGGCGAGGTGATCGCCGAGCAGCTGCACCGGCTCGCGGGCCTCACGCCCGAGGAGGCCGGCTGGGACGGCACGGTGATGCCGGCGGAGGGCGACAAGCTGCCGGCGGGCCAGGTACCGCAGTGGCGCACGCGCGTGCAGTACGCGGTGGACGCCGACACCGGCCGGGCGGGGCTGCGCCGGCACCGCTCGCACGAGGTCGAGCCGATCGACCACTGCATGATCGCCGCGGAGGGCGTCAGCGAGCTGGGCGTGGAGAAACGCGACTGGAGCGGCATGGCCTCGATCGAGGCGATCGCGGCGACGGGCTCGCAGGACCGTCAGGTGATCCTCACCCCGCGGCCGGGCGCACGCCTGCCGATCGTGGAGCTGGACCGGCCGGTGTCGGTGATGCGGGTCGGTGAGAAGGACGGCGGCGTCCACCGCGTCCACGGCCGCCCCTTCGTCCGCGAGCGCGCCGACGGCCGTACCCACCGGGTCGGCAGCGGCGGCTTCTGGCAGGTCCACCCGAAGGCCGCGGACACCCTGGTGACCGCCGTCATGCAGGGCCTGCTGCCGCGCAAGGGCGACACGGCCCTCGACCTGTACTGCGGCGTGGGCCTGTTCGCGGGCGCGCTCGCCGACCGGATCGGCGAGAAGGGCGCGGTGCTCGGCATCGAGTCCGGCAAGCGCGCCGTCGAGGACGCCCGCCACAACCTCGCCGACTTCGACCGGGTCCGGATCGAGCAGGGCAAGGTCGAAAGCGTCCTGCCGCGGACCGGGATCACCGAGGTCGACCTCATCGTCCTGGACCCGCCCCGCGCGGGCGCCGGACGGGCGACGGTGGACCACCTGACCTCGCTCGGGGCACGGCGGATCGCGTACGTGGCGTGCGACCCGGCGGCCCTGGCACGGGACCTGGGGTACTTCCGGGACGGGGGGTACCGGGTGCGGACGTTGCGGGCGTTCGATCTGTTTCCGATGACCCATCATGTGGAGTGCGTCGCGATCCTTGAACCGGTCTCGAAGGGCTCCTGACCTGCGGTTTTGTGTGTGCGCATTATGTGCGGTGTGGGCGTTACGGGATGAAGGACCGCCCGTCCCTGGGAAGCCGCACCGATGGCCCCAATCTGCTCGGCGGGGAGACGACACACGGCGTCACAGTCGACCTGCCCGCGACCGACACGGCGGCGGACTGGTCCGTCCAGGCCCTGACGGCGCTCGGGCTCGGAACACGGCCCTGGTTCGACGGCGGCGACGTGGTCCTCGACCTCATCAGCCCGGGACGCGACCTGCCGACGGCGCGGGACTGGGACCCGCTGCGCGCGGTCGGATTCCACGCCTGTGCCCACCCGCTGCGCATGCCCTCAACCACCCCGGGCGACGACCCGACCGAGCAGGCCGCTCGCCTGCTGGACGCCGTCCCCGACGCGGGCGTCGGTTATCTCGCCGCCCGCTGGTCCGAAGACCCGGACATCCGCGCGACCATGGCGGACCTGCCGCGCGCCGAACTGTCCTTCAACTACGTCGGCGCACTCCTGAACACCGACACGGGCCGGGACGACACCACCCTGTTCGCCGTAACCGACCAGCTCGGCCCCGCGGGCAATGAGGAGGCCGATCGCTATCACCTGGTCGCCGTCGTCTTCGAACACGACGGTGAGCAGGGGGTGTTCACCTGGAAGTACGATCCCCGGGCCGTCGACGAGGACGCGGTGCGCTCCGTGGCGAAGGAAACGGCCGCCCACTTCGAGCGGCTCGTGCGAGGGCCGGACAAGGGCGGAGCGGCGACGGTCGGCATGAGCCTCGCGGAAGTAAACACGATGCTCGCGAACCTGACCCGCGAGCGCAACACGGAAGGCCCCCGATGACCACGACGGACACCCCCACCAAGCGGCCCCTGATCGCTTTGGTTGCGGCGAACTACTTGTCCTGGATCGGAAACACGATGACACTCGTCGCTGTTCCGCTCTACGTCCTCGACATATCCGGCAGCGCCGCAGAGGCGGGGGCGGCGGGCTTCGCCGGGGCACTGCCGATGATCATCGCCGGGCTCGCGGGCGGAGTGATCGCCGACCGGGTGGGGGCGCGGCGCACCAGTGTGTGGGCCGATGTGCTGGCCGGCGTCTTCATGGCCGCGGTACCGCTGCTGCACAGCACAGTCGGGCTCGCGCTGCCCGCCCTGATGACACTGCTCTTCCTCCGGACGCTGGCCGACGCGCCGGGCGCCGCGGCGCGACTGTCCCTGCTTCCCCGCGTGACCGCACTGGCCCAGGTCCGTTCGGAGACGGCCAATTCGCTGTTCCACTCGGCGCAACGGGTCGCGTTCGTGGTCGGCCCACCGGCGGCCGGTGTGCTCGCGAGCATCACCGGCCCTGCCGCGGTCCTCTACTTCGACGCCCTGACCTTCCTGCTGTCCGGCCTGTTCATCGCGATCGCGGTGCCCCGAACGCGCCCCGCCGCCGCGGAGCAGGGCCAGGACCAGGACCAGGGCGAACGGCCCGGACTGGTGCGGGAGGTGAGCGAGGGCGCGCGGTACATCCTGCGGACCCCTGTCCTCGCCGCGATCATCAGCGTGGTGGTGTGCACCAACTTCCTCGACGACGCGCTCACGCCGGTGCTGCTGCCTTTCTACAGCCGGGAAGTGCTGGGCAACGCCGACCTGGTCGGCTGGCTGCTCGCCGCCAACGGAATCGGCGCCGTGGTGGGTTCCTTCGGATATGCCCCAGCCAGCCGCCGACTTCTGCGCAACCGCTGGGCGACCTTCGTGGGCTGCTTCGCGTTGATCTGCGTCGCCCGCCTCGTGATGGTGCTGGAACCGGGCTTGTGGCCGATGCTCCTGGTGACCTTCGCGATCGGACTCGCCAGCGGGCCGATCAACCCGCTCGTCACCGGAGTCGTCGAACGTGCCACGCCGGAGCGGATGTTGGGCCGCATCTGGGGCGCCGTCATGGCCATGGCTTTCGCGGCCGCACCGATCGGCATCTTCCTCAACGGCTGGCTCACGGAACAACTGGGCCTGCGCACCACGCTGGCTGTCTTCGGCGGCCTGTACGTCCTGCTCATCGCGTACGCCCTGACGAACCGGGCACTACGGCGGCTCGCCGACGAGACCAAGGAGACCCCTGACGAAGTGCAGTCACCGGCGCTGTAGCCCCGGAATCGCGGTGTAGGCCCTTCCCCCGCCGGAGTGAACGCATGTTCACTCCGGCGGGGGAAGGGCCGGAGTCTAAGTGGGTGTTCTGCGAGTCGTCGTGACCGGTTGTCCGGTTTGAGGGGTTGCGGTTGACCGCTTCTGCGGTGTGCTGGAGACGTGGCTGAGCGGCAGCCGTACCCGAGCGATCTGTCGGATGAGGCATGGGAGTTGATCCGGCCGGTCATCACGGCCTGGAAGGGACAGCACCGCTCGGTCAGCGGCCATGAGGGCCGGTACGAGATGCGGGAGATCGTCAACGCGATCCTGTACCAGGCCCGGGTCGGCTGCCAGTGGCGCTATCTGCCGCACGACTTCCCGCCCTACACCGCGGTCTACTACTACTTCGGGCTCTGGCGCGACGACGGCACTGACCAGACCATTCATGACCTGCTGCGCTGGCAGGTCCGCGAGTCCAAGGGCCGGCACGAGGACCCGTCCGCGGTCGTGATGGACTCCCAGACCGTGCACGTCTCGGTCAACGCCCCGAAGAAGACGACCGGACTGGATCCGGGCAAGAAGAGCCGGGGCCGCAAGCGGGGCATCGCCACCGACATGCTCGGTCTGCTCATTGCCGTGATCGTGGTCGCCGCGAGCGTGCACGACAACGCCATCGGGATCACGCTGCTGGACCAGGTGGCCGCCGACAACCCCGGCGTGGTCAAGAGCTGGGTCGATGCCGGGTTCAAGAACGCCGTCATCGAGCACGGCCGGTCACTGGGCATCGACGTCGAGGTGGTGTCGCGTGATCCGCAGACCAAGGGATTCGCCCCGGCACCGAAGCGGTGGATCGTCGAGCAGACCTTCGGCACCCTCATGCTGCATCGGCGCCTTGCCCGCGATTACGAGACCCTGCCGGCCAGTTCGGCGTCCTGGATCCGCTGGTCGATGACCGACGTCATGACCCACCGGCTCACCGCCAGGACCACTCCCACCTGGCGCGGCCCGCCACCGGCCCGCCTGCCCGGACCGGCATGAACGCGTGGGAGTGAGCATGCAGGAGTTCCTGACGCAGATCGAGATCCGCGAGGCCGCCGGCCGTGATCTCGCCGAGCGGCTCCGCAGCCAGATCGCCGAGCTCACCGCCCAACTCGCGGCCGCCGAACAGGCTCTGGAGCGACTGAAGATCACCAGGGAGACCATCCTGGAAATCGTCCCGGACCTTCCCGGCGGTCTCGCTCCGCTGCCTTCGGCCTACCGCCAGATCCTCGCCCTTTTCGAAAGCACTACGGACGGACTGCACCCGAAGGATGTCTGTCTCGCCCTGGATACCGGCATCGAACCCCGTCACGTCGAAGGCATCCGCGCCAAACTGAAACGCCTGGTCAACCGAGGCATCCTCACCGAACCCGAGCCCGGTCTCTTCCAGCTACCGCAGCCCGTCCAGCCCCCGGACTGAGCGCGGCGAAAGCTCACAGAACACCCACTCAGAGCCCTGCCGGGTTTGTGGAGAGGCTAGACGGGTTGAGCGGACGGCCAAGACAAAGGCCCAGGCTTGGCAGCCGTGGCAGCTGGTGCATAGCCTCCCAGCAGCCCGGAGTACGGCCTCAGCGCTCTGCGGCTGTGACGCTCATTTGACGCTCTGGGCGACCAACAGCCCCCTGGCGGGACCGCAAAACCCGGTCTGACCTGCATGTTCTCCCACGTTGGCGCAACGTGACATCTTTCCGATGACGCATCATGTGGAGTGTGTCGCGATCCTTGAACCGGCCGAAAAAGGCCGCTGACCTGCTCTTTTAGTCGATGTGCATGATGTGCGACATGGGCGTTACGGGCGATGTCTTGACGCTCAATTGACGCTCTCCGAGGTGTCTTGACGCTCGTTCTGATGGGACGTCAGGTGGATACTGGGGTGCCGACCTGGGTTGCGGCGTGGGCTGAACGCCGTGCGTGGGCTGAACGCCGTGCGTGGGCGGTTCCGCTCCTGCCCGAGGGGTAGCGCGCGCCGCCGCGGCGGTCCGGGCCGCCCTTGACCGCTTGGCGCGGACCCTGACGGTCGATGTGGTGGGTTGTAGGCGCCGAGGTCGCTGGACCTGCCGGACTCACGGGCTGTCCTGGCTGTTCGTGACGCTCACTCGACGCTCTGGGTGTCAGAAAGGTCACTCAAGGGAGGCGCAGGGCAGCCTTGACCTGCGTGTTGAAGGTCACTTCGCCGCCGGACCAGGTGATGAAGGTGTTCTTGGCCAGCTAGGCCGTGCGGTCGGCCTCCGACAGCGCCGTCAGGTACTTCGTGGCGGAGCGCTGGAGGCAGGTCTTCAGCAGGTATTCGTCGTAGTTGCGCGCTGTGAGCGGTCCGAAGCCCTCCCGTGCAAGGCGCTGGGGGTGCACACCGATGGTGTGCACCCCCAGCCGTGTGGTGATCAGTTGACCCTGGTGATGCCGTAGGGAGTCAGGGTGACGGGTCCGACGAGGCCGTTGGCCTGCGCGGTGCGGGTGGACAGTGCGCTGGAGAGGGTGCGCAGTCGGTTGATGAGGGTGGTCGAGACGCGGACGGTGAGGGTGTTCCTGCCGGCGTGCAGGTAGGCGCCGATGTCTGCGGTCGCGTTGAGCTGGTTGACGGCGGTGACCTTGGTGCCGTTGACCGTGAGGGCGTACGAGTCGGTGACCTGGCCCAGGTCGAGCCGGGCCCCGGTGCCCTTCTTCCAGGTGGCGGGCAGAGTGACGGTCGTGGTGTAGGTGCCGGTCCCGGAGGTGTCCTTCAGCTCCGGGATGTCGGTCCAGGGCCGGAGTTGGTCGATGTCGACGTGGACGGTCTCCTTGCTGGTCTTCGTTCCTGCCGTGCCGGTGGTGCCGTAGGCCGCGGCGGGTTGCCAGTCCTGGACGTCCAGGCTCCAGGAACGGGTGGTGAGGTCGCTCGCGGAACCGGGGGAGGCGACGGTGGTCCTGACGGTGCGTCCGTTGCTCAGACGCGTGGTGTAGGTGCCCGCCTCCGCGGCTTCCACGGCGAGGCTTCCGTCGGCCAGGACCGTGGCCGCGTCGGCGGTGGTGGACACCACGTGCGGGGCCTCGCCGGTGTGGGAACGGGTGCCGGTGAAGCGGCTCGGATCGCGGGTGAGGGCGATGACCTGGCTGTCGTCCCCGGACAATGACACGTGCACGGTGACGCTCTCGCCCTTGGTCGTGTACTGGGCGATCGGAGTGACGGCACCGGTCCAGGTGTTGAGCAGGTACGGGACGCCACGGCCCTGCAGGGTGACGTCGGTGTCGACCGGCTTGGCCGAGGTGTTGGGGTCGAAGAGGGTGGCGGGCTCGTCGTCCTGGGTGACCGAGCCCTGGTTGTACAGCCAGTAGAAGTCGGTGTCGGCGTCGGAGCGGTGGACGGAGACGATCGGACCGGGGGTGGCCGGCTCCGCGGACGGTCGGATGCCCAGCCGCTGGAGCAGGCCCGGTACCGCGGCTTCGGACGTCACGACGTGTACCGACTTCTGCTTGAGCAGGGAGGCGATCACGGGCTGGAGATCGTTGTCGCCCTTGGCGTCCAGGCCGGGAACGGTGCCGGGAGCCGTGCCCACCACGATCACCGGAAGACCGGCCTCGGCGTAGGAGAGGATCTTCTTGGCGGTGGCCACCGGGATGCTGGTGCGCGAGGGCGCGGAGGTGGGCAGTTGCTCGCTGTCCAGGACGAGAGCCTTGTAGGCCGGGCCGTCCGTGGCGAGACGCTTGTTCTTGACGGTGGCGTTGGGCAGGTTGAGCAGGGTCGGGTTGACGTAGTCGCGGGTGTAGCCGTGCTCCGCGAGGGCCGGGTCGGACCAGTACTGCAGGTCGTTCTGCGTGTAGGGCTGCGGGTACACGTAGTTCTGCATGTAGACGGCGACGTCGGTCTTCGCCTCGCCCTGGGTGAGGACGAGCTGGTTGCGGGCGAAGTAGTCGTTGTACGCCTTGGCGTCTGCCGCCCAGTTGGGGTTACGGGGCCCCCAGGAGCCGGAGAAGCTGGACGGGAACAGCGAGTAGCCCGGCCACACCGACGAGCTTCCCGTGTCGGAAGGGTAGGTGTGGTAGACGAGCTTGGTCACGCCGCCGGCGAACGCCTTGTTCATCCGGATGACCTGGTCCTGCAGGGTCTGCGCATACGCCTGGTTCAGCGCCGCCGACCCCTCGATGGAGTACCACTTGTTCCCGGTCATGTGGTTGGCGGAGGCTTCGGGGAGGTAGTTGTCGACCTCGTCGCCGAACCAGAGGGTCTCGGTCTCCGGCCGGTCCAGGTTCGCCGCGGCCTGGATGGAGTCGACCGCCGCGCCGTTGTCGCCGTAGGGCTGCAGTCGTACGGCGTAGTTGTAGGTGCTCTTCGCCCACTTCTTCAGGGGCGTGACGTGGTTGTCGAGCCACAGGTCGGTGCGCACCTGGTAGAAGTCGTTGCGGAACTTCGCGGACGTCTTGCTGTCGAACTGGAAGGCGGGTGTCGCCCCGCCGAATCCCGAGCTGGGCAGGTTCACCAGCAGAGGCAGGTAGTCGGTGAGGGAGTAGCCGGTGGCACGCTTGAAGTCGGACGCCATGGAGTTGCTCCAGGTGTCCGTGGGACTGCCGCGGTCCGCGCTGTGGGAGTCGTAGAGGAAGTCGCCGCCGTTCGTCCGCATCAGCTGCCTGACGGGTGCGAAATGCTTGTCCATGTTCCCGGTCAGCAGGTTCGTGCCGGCCTTCGTCAGCAGGTCGGGCTGCGCCTGCACGCCCACGCTCCAGAAGGCCAGGAGCTGCCAGTCGGCGCCGGCCGGGGCGGACCAGTCGAGGGTGCCGGTGGTGGTGCCGCCCTGGACGCCCTTGGTGTTCGTGCCCTTCACTCGGCCGGTGAGATCCACGACGGAGTCCTTGTCGAGGGTGTTCTGGCCGCTCGTGGAGCAGGTACCGGCGCACCGGAAGGCGAGGACGGAGACGAGTGTGGTGCGGTTGGTGGTGTCCGGCTTCGGCAGCGCACCCGAGAACGCCTTGCCACCGCCGACGACCGAAACACCGTAGGCGAGTTGCTTGCGCGCCTGGTCATCGTCGATGGAGAAGCCGTCCGGAGCGTCGACCGGACCGTGCGACAGACTGAGCGTGATGCCGAGGGAGTTGGCGGTCCGGTACAGCGCGGCGAGCTGGTCGATGGCGGGAAAGGAACCCTGACCGATCTCGGCGCCGGCGATCCCGGCCGTCGCCATCTCCTTGAGCTCACCCTGTAGTTCGCCGGTGGACGCGCCGGGAGCCAGGGTCCAGCGGACCCAGGGGCGGTCCGCCGAACCAGGGTCGCTGAAGTTGGCGGCGGTCAGCCGTGCCCCCAGGCCGGCGGAACCGGCTTCCCTTGCGGCACCGTGCGTGCCCGCAGCACTGCTCGGGACCGTGATTCCTACACATAGGGCGCCCAGCATGGCCAGGGCCGCCGACAGCGGTATCCCAGTGCGGCGCCCGGACGGCAGACGTCTACCTATCAACGCAGTCACGCCTTTCCTGTCATCGGCCCCATTGCCGACGCTGATTGAATCGATTCAATAGTGAACCGAGCCTTCCCGCAGAGATGCTCTGCGGGATGTCCGAGACAGTAGGTACGCTTTTCGGCCGGGTCAACCCATGCGGCAGACGTATTTGTTGTCGCGGTGTGGTGCGGAGGCTTCTGTTCGGGAGGGTCGGGAAATTGAACCTTTTCAAACGAGGATGGCCCCGCTTCCGGCCGTGCGCTTCGCGTCTGTCACACGAGCGGCTCTGTTCCGTAGTCGGTGGTGAGGCCGGCGTTCACGGCGGCGCGGTCGAGTTCGAGGCCGTTGCGGAAGCCGTACCGCCGGAAGGTTACGCGGCTCCGCTCCTCGTGCATGCCGAGGCATTCACCTGGTACGTGGCAGGACCGGGCGTCGAGATCAATCCCCTCGGCAGTTTCCACGACCACCCCGGCTCCCACGCCGACCTGCGTATCGCGACGGTCCGCCTCACCGGTCACAGCGCATACGATCTCGCTGCGGATCATGCGCAGATCGCCTGGAGCGCCCGCGACGGCCGCCCGTACGCCGCCCTCACGTGCCTCAACGGAGTCGAGCGGATCTTCGCCGGCCAGGCACGCTTCGACCCCCTGACGTCCCAGCGCCAGTTCGCTCTCCTCTGCCTTCAGTAGCCGTCTGGTTCTCGGCCCGCAGACGGGCCAGCTCCTCGGCCCAACTGGGCACGGAGCCGCACGGCGGTTCGGGCGCGGACCGGCCGGCGTCCTTGCGGACCCATGTGCGCAGCGTCTCCCGTGCACTTACCGGCGGACGCGCGGTACAGCGCGACGGCATCTTTCCGGAACTTCTCCGGATACGGAGACTTGCGTCCCACCTGGGCATCCCTCCCTGGACGAGCGAGATCCATCAGCAGGGTGTCGACTCCAGAAGGTCAGCCTCACTCGTCTCCGCCGGCTCCAGGCCCTCGGCCACCAAGTGGCCCTCACCCCGACAGCAGCCTGACTGACCCGTTCCACCGACATTCGTTCCGCAAGCGGCCCGGATGCTACCGCCTGCCGTCCCGATATCGATTTGCCGATCAGCGTCCCGACACCCACCTCAGTCGCGCCGTCTGATTGACAGAGCCCACAAGGGCTTCCCGCCGAGGGAAGGCCCCCTGTGCGTCATTCCGCCAAGGGCAAGCACTCGGTGAGCAGGTCGACGACGTCGCGCCAAGCGCGCTGTGCGTGCCGCGGGTGGTGGGCGACGCCGGGGACCACCGGCTGGTCGACGGGGGGGTGGTGGAAGGCGTGCACGGCGCCGCCGTAGAGCACGAGACGCCAGTCGACACCCGCGTCCTGTATCTCGGTGGCGAACGCCTCGCGCTGTGCCGGAGGCATGATCGGGTCCTCCGATCCGACCCCGGCCCACACCGGGCACCGGATGCGTGCCGCCTCGCCCGGTCGGCCGGTGGTGAGTGCGTTGACTGTGCCGATCGCCCGCAGGTCGACGCCGTCGCGGCCGAGTTCCAGCGCGATCGCACCCCCGGTGCCGTAACCGATGGCGGCGATTCGGTCGGGGTCGGTGCGCGGTTCGGCGCGCAGGATACCGAGGGCCGCGTGGCCGATGTCCCGCATCCTCCGTGGGGCGCAGAGCAGAGGGGTGACGCGCGCCAGCATCTCCTCGGGGTCGGTGAACCAGCGTCCGCCGTTGATGTCGAAGGCCAGTGCCACATAGCCGAGTTCGGCCAGGGCGTCGGCGCGGCGCCGCTGGAAGTCGTTCAGCCCCGGTCCCTCGGGGCCGATCAGGACCGCGGGCCGACGGCCGCTGCCGGCCGGGAGCGCGAGGTGGCTGACCATGGTCAGGCCGTCGGCCGGATAAGTGACCGTGCGCGTCGTAACCGTCGTCATGCGAACAGACTGTAATGACCACGGAGCCTGTTCCGGACGGCTGCTGCCACCGAAGGTGAGGGCTCGGTATACGTCTGACGTGCAGTCTTCCTTGGCGGATTGCCGCCTGTGGGTCGACCGGACGGCTGACGTCGCTCGCGTACCGGTGTTGACGCAGAGTCAGAAAAGAGGGGGCAGTGAAACACCGGGGTCGGCATTCCTCTTGCGTGGGTCTCGTGATCACGAAGTCGCCATCGGGGAACGGGCAGTGCGTTGTTCGTGGGCGGGTGATCGCGTCCGGACCGTCCGGCCTTTCCGGGCCGGCGTTTCGTTCTGGCTTGATCCAGGCGCCGATTATTCCCCTATGTGCCCATGAATGAGTGGGCGGGCTCGCGGCCCGGGCCTTCTTTCGACCGGGAGAGGGGAGATGTATCCCCCCTAATTTCAAGCCACTTGGGTGCGGTGCGCGTTCTCTGCTCTCAGCGAAGCGCTCGCCTTTTCCCAACCGTGCAGGCTGAAGCACGTGTTAGCTTCACAGTGCGTGAGGTGGGGCGAGCGCACCTGCCTCTACGCCTGGTGGGCACCGGATTGACGGACGGAGTCCTAGCCCCGTCAAAGGTGCCGCGCGCGAACAAAGGAGTGAAACAGATGAGCAATCGGCAGTTACCTCTCGAAGCACAGCAGACGATGCCCTATGCCCGCGCCAACGGTGACGCCATTGGCGTGGATGCGGTCTACAACCGCCTTCTCGACGACCGGATCATCTTTCTGGGCAAGGAAGTCGACGACGAAATCGCCAACCGCATTACCGCGCAGATGCTGATGCTCGCCTCGGATCCGACCCGTGACATCTACCTGTACATCCACTCGCCCGGTGGCTCGGTCACCGCAGGCATGGCTGTATACGACACGATGCAGTACATCAAGAACGATGTCGTGACCATTGCGATGGGATTCTGTGCCTCCATGGGGCAGTTCCTCCTCACCGCCGGTACGAAGGGCAAGCGTTTCGCGCTGCCGCACACCAAGATCCTGATGCACCAGCCCTCGGCGGGCCTCGGGGGCTCGGCCTCCGACATCAAGGTCTACATGGACCAACTGATCCGCACCAAGCAGGAGATGGCCGAGCTCATCGGCCACCACTCCGGCCAGGACGCCGAGACGATCACGCGTGACTCCGACCGGGACCGCTGGTTCACCGCCCAAGAGGCCAAGGAGTACGGCCTGATCGACGAGGTCCTGTCGTCGGGCGACAATCACCCCACCCTCGGATCGATCGCCTAGCCGCCTTCCTGACCGGCACGCTCGGCCATCCCCCAGAAGGGCCAAGTCCAGTGAGCACGTCCATGTCCACCCCAGCGGCGGGTCCGTCCGGATCCGGCCGTCTGCGCCCTGAAAGCCGCTACGTGACGCCGCGCTTCGTCGAGCGCACCGCGCAGGGCACCAGGGAGTACGATCCTTACGCGAAGCTCTTCGAGGAGCGTGTGATCTTCCTCGGCCACGAGCTCGACGACGTTGTGGCGAACGACATCATGGCCCAGTTGCTGTGCCTTGAGTCCCTGGATCCGCAGCGGGACATCTCCATGTACATCAACTCGCCCGGTGGCGACCTCACGTCGCTCACCGCGGTGTACGACACGATGCAGTTCGTGCAGCCCGACATCCAGACGGTCTGCCTGGGGCAGGCCAACTCGGTGGCCGCCGTGGTCCTGGCTGCGGGTACGTCCGGCAAGCGCCTGGCGCTACCAGGGGCCCGGGTCGTCCTCAGTCAGCCGCACAGCCCCGGCAGCCAGGGCCAGGTCTCCGACCTGGTGATCCATGGCCGCGAGGTGCAGCGCCAGCGAGAGCTTGTCGAGGGGTTCCTCGCCCGCCACACCGGCCGTGATGTCGCCAAGGTCCACGAGGACATCGAGCGCGACCGCGTGCTCACGGCGGAGCAGGCACTGGCGTTCGGGATCGTCGACCAGGTGGTGACCCCGCGTTCGGTCGCAGGGGTCCGCTGACTCCTCCCGTTCCTTCTGCGCTGCCGGCGCCGGCCCCATAGACCGGGGCCGGGCGCTTGAGCGCTGTGCACCATTCCGAACACCGTGAGCCCGGCGCAAGCGAAGAAGTATCTCGCCGGGCTCATTGGCATGTCCGAAATTCGTGAGTGTTCCGGAAACTGGCGGCAGCTTTGCTTTCCCGTGGGTCGGCGACGCAATTTCAGAAGTTCCTACGAACCGCCAGCCATCCCGTCGCGATGTTCGAGTTGAGTAGGGGTGCCGGACGTCAGAGTTTCCATCAGACGACTTCAAGCCGCTGGGCGAACTGCGTTCGGCAGAGTCCTGACCATTACGCCGCGTTGGCCAGGGATTCAGCGGTTGCGCAGCGCATGATTCACGCCACTGGTGCGGATGTGAGAACCTTGAACACCTTGTGTGATCACCGGGTTTGGTGTTGTATCTGCGGCCAGAGAAACCATCTATGTGAACGGCCGTGGCGAGGCGAAGCATCACGCCCGCTTCGGCGTTGTCAAGTGAGCGGCCGTGCTCTGGGTGGTCGGCGGGGGCCGGTAACCCGGGCTTGAGGGAAGGGTATTCCGTCGTGACCGAGACCGAGAAAGCCGCCGCCGATCCCGCGATACCCGACTTAACCGACCGGCCCGACAGCCCCGGCGGGATCGAGGTGCTCGCCTCGCTCAGCCCCGACTTCACCGCCGACCCGTACGTCGCCTACGCGCGGCTGCGCGAGCGCGGTCCGGTGCACCAGGTAGTCACACCCGACAGGGGCAGGGTGTGGCTCGTGGTCGGGTACGAGGCCGCGCGCGAGGCCTTCACCGCCCCGCAGCTCAGCCGGGACTGGCAGCGCGAGTGGCGGCAGACCGGCTGGAGCCCGCCGTACGCCCTGAACATGCTCGGCAACGCCAACATGCTGATGAGCGACCCGCCCCACCACACCCGGCTGCGGAAGCTGGTGGCGCAGGAGTTCACGGCTCGGCGGGTCGAGGGGATGCGGGGCCGCATCCAGGAGATCACCGACGAGCTGCTGGACCGCATGACGGCGGACGGAGCGCGCCGCGCCGACCTCATCGACGCGTTCGCCTCCCCGCTCCCCATGATCGTCATCTCCGAACTGCTCGGCGTCCCCGGCCTGGACCGCGCCGCCTTCCACGCCTGGTCCAACGAGACCCTCGCGCCCACCAGCCCCGAGGCGGAGAAGGAGGCGTATGAGCAGGTCATGCCGTATCTCACGGGGCTCATCGCCGCCAAGCGCGAGAGCCCCGGGGAGGACCTGCTCAGCGCCCTCGTCCACACGGTCGACGAGGGCGGCGACCGGCTCACCGAGGACGAGCTGGTCTCGTTGGCCTTCCTGCTGCTCGTTGCCGGGCACGAGACGACGGTCAACACGATCGGCAACGCGGTGCGCGCGCTCTTCGCGCACCCCGAGCAGATGGCGGCCGTACGGGCCGATCCGGCGGGACTGGCGGCGGGGGTGGTGGAGGAGACGCTGCGCTACGACGGGCCGGTGGAGACCACCACGCCGCGCATCGCTCTGGAGGAGACCGAGATCGGCGGCGTACGGGTGCCGCGCGGTGCCATCGTGCTGATCGCCATGGCCGGCGCGGACCGCGACCCGGCGCGCTTCCCCGATCCGGAACGCTTCGACGTACGACGGCGCGAGGCCCGGGGCCATCTCTCCTTCGGACACGGGATCCACTTCTGCCTGGGCGCCCCCCTCGCCCGCCTCGAGGGCGAGGTGGCGCTGCGCACGCTACTGGAGCGCTGCCCGGACCTGACGGCGGACGGGGAGCCGGGGGAGTGGCTCCCGGGGATGCTGATCCGGGGGGTGCGGGAGCTGCCGGTGCGGTGGTGATACGCCCGCCGCGGGCGGGCTGACGGGCGGGTGAGCGGTTGCGGCACGCCGTATGTCTATTTCCGCATTGAGTGTCAACCGGAGAAAACTGGACGTTGCGGAACTTGGCTACTCCATGGCCGAAAGCGCTTGCTCGCGATCTGCAAGAAACGTGGAGGACAAACTGTGAAGGAATCGTCGGAGACGGCCTTGGACGAGCTGTGGAAGCTGGTGTACACCAGCTTCAGGTTCCCGTTCATGCACGCCGCTATGCGTCTTGAACTCTTCACCCTGCTCAAGAACCGTCCGGGCCGCAGTCTTGACGAGATCACCGCCGAGCTCGGGCTGCAGGAACGTGCCGGACACGTGCTGCTCCTCGGGTGCTGCGCGTTCGGCCTCGTACGCAAGGAGGGCGACGGCTACCACAACACGGCGGCCACCGACCTGCTGGCTGGCGATCAGGACGCGTTCATGCCGGTGATCGTCCGCTACACCCACGAGATGCTGTACCAGCCGATGGGCTGGCTCCACGAGTCGCTGGTGAACAACGAGAACGAGGGGCTGCATCGCGAACTGCTCGCCGATTCCCCGGCGACCACGCTCTACGAGCTCCTGGGAGAGGACAAGAACCTGGAGCAGGTCTTCACGGCCATGATGGAGCACCAGAGTCGCTCGGTGGTCGAGGACCTCGTCAACGCCGTGGACTTCTCGTCGTACAAGAAGGTGCTGGACGTCGGCGGAGGCACCGGGACCAACTCCATCGGTTTCGCGCAGCGCTGGCCGCATCTTCAGGCAACCATCCTCGAACTGCCCAACGTGGCGGAGATGGCCGCCGCCCGCATCGCCGAGGCGGGCCTCTCCGAGCGCATCAACGCGGTCGGGACCGACATCTGGAAGGACGAGTTCCCCTCGTCCCACGACTGCGTCGTCTACTCCCGTTTCCTTGAGATCTGGTCGCCCGATCAGGTCCGCGACCTCTTCGCGAAGACGTACCGCGCGCTGGAGCCGGGCGGTCACATGGTGATCGTCGCGTGTGCCCAGGACGACGACGAGACCGGGCCCGCGCACGCCGCGTTCATGGCGGGGTACGTCCAGACGATCGCGTCACCCGAGGGCCGTATCTACACGGCGCGGGAATTCGAGCAGTGGTACACCGAAGCCGGCTTCGAGCCGATGGACCGCCAGTACCCGGGCCGCTTCGACGTCATCCTGCGTGCCCGCAAGCCGATCGCCCGGTGAGTCCGGTCCGTTCCATGCCGCCCTGCCGATCCGTCAGGCGGGCGACTCCGACCGTCTGACACGGGGCGGTCCGCCCGTCAGGGCGCGGCCGGATCACTTCGACGGGGCCCTGCGCCCGTGTGACGCACCCTTCGGGTCCTCATGTCCGTGCACCCATGCGTTCCCGTATCCCCCACCCGGGCGCCGTGCGCCAACGTACAGGCCCGTCCCATCCCTCCAGGCAGCACGCGTGTGTGCGAGCTGCACGCATCCGTGCGGCTCCGCGCGCGGCCGCGCGACGGCGCTGGGCGCCGCCCCGCGCTGCCGACACCTGATCCGGACCGGATCACCGTCACCCCTGTCGTCACCCCACCCGCCCCGCCCCGCCTCCTTGGTGTCGGGGCGGGGCGGCGTGCCCTGTTCGTGTCCTCGGCGCCGCATCCAAGAAAGGAAGCTTGAGTGAATTCGCCTGACAGGCTTGCCATCGTTACCGGCGGAACCAAGGGAATTGGTCTCGCTTTCAGTCGCCGTCTGACCCGGATGGGATTCCGGGTGGTCGCCACGTACCGTAGTGACGAAGAGTCGGCGAATCTTGCTCTGCAAGAGGTGGAGAAGGGGCTGTCTGTCGTACGGTCGAATGTGTCCGACCCCGACGAAGTCGCCGAACTCGCGGAACTCGTACGGACCGAGCACGGAGTCCCGCAGGTCCTGGTGAACAATGCCGGTCTCAATATCGACCGTCCGGTGCTTGAGATTTCCGACTCCGACTGGCGCCGGGTACTGGACACCAATCTGTCCGGCCCGTTCTATATGACGCGGGCCTTCGCCCCGGTCATGCTGGAGGCCGGCGGCGGTTCCATCGTCAACATCGGTGCGACCACAGCGATTCGGCCCCGGATGAACGGCGCCAACTACTGTTCGAGCAAAGCCGGGATGCTTCATCTCACCAAGTGCCTGGCCATGGAACTCGCTCCGAGTATTCGCGTGAACTGCCTCATTCCGGGGATGATCGACACGGAAGAGATGCGTACGCGCTACCGCTTGGCCGAGCCGGAGTACATGGATGCGTTGCTGAGTGAGATACCGCAGCGCCGGATAGGTGCCACCGACGAGATGGCGGACGCGCTGGAATTCCTGGTGGGCGAGGGGGCCGCGTACATCACGGGGCAGAAACTGATTGTGGACGGCGGTCAGTTCATGTGGTGAAGCACTCGGTGCGCAACCGGGGCGCACGTTCGCTCCTGCTGGAATCGCCAGCACTCCATTAATTTCATTGATTTCCTAGGAAGGGGAATGCTCATGAGATCACGCCTTGAGCGCTACCAGCAGTTCCTGGAGCAGGAGTACCGCACAGGGTTCACCAAGTTCGACGAGTATGACATATCCGGCATCTCTTCCGGCCTCCTGAGGAGGCTGAAGGACGGTCACTTCACTCGTATCGTCTTCAGCGGAATGGGCTGCTCGGCCATCGTGTCGGACGTGATAAAAGTGTTCTTCAACTCGATCCGCAGCGACCTCGAAGTGTATGTCTTCAACGACTACGACTTCGAGTACCTTGTTCCGCGCGCGGTGATCGAGGACGAGCGCACGCTCATCATCCTGAGTTCGTACAGCGGCTACTCCAACGAGCCGGTCCGTGCCTTCCACGCGCTGCGCCCCATGCACGACCGGGTACTGCTGCTCACCTCGGGCGGCCGGCTCGGCGAGCTGGGCGAGGAGCACGGCGTGTCCATCGCGCGCTGGACGCTGAGCAAGCCGGACCGCGAGTACCCGCTGTTCCACGTGGGTCAGTACTTCTCGATCCTGGTTGACATGTTCCTGCAGCTCGGCCTGCTGGACAAGGACTACGGGCCCGAGGTCCGTTCCCTGGCCGAGGACCTGCGGACCGACTTCACCCCCGAGTTGCGTGCCCTGGCAGCGGACGCCGCCGCGCGCAGCGAGAACGCCAACGTCATCATGCTCGGTTCACCCAAGTGGCACGAGAGCCTGCTGAAGTTGGCCAAGATGCACTTCAACGAAATCGCCATGGTGCCGGCGACGCGCAACTATTTCCACGAGTTCTGCCACAGCGAGGTGGCCACGCTCACCGACCCTGAGCGCAGGCACAGCATCCTCGTCTTCTCTGACCCGGAAGAGGACGAATACACCCGGGCCAAGCGGAAGAATCTGGTGTCGTTGCTGACTGCACCGATCCCGCAGAACGCAAAGGTCACCGTCACCGAGATCGAACTCGACCAGTCGACTTTCATCCGGCAGTACTTCACCGCTCTGGAGTTCGTCCAGTACCTCACTCTCGATCTGGGCAGGGCGCGGGAGACGAAGTCGCGCAACCTCATATCCGAGGCTGCGGGAAACCCCTGGTACCACGGCAGCACCATCGCCGCGGAGAACGGCGGCTGATACGGGTGTACGGCGTCGGCCACGGCGAGCGTAGGGCATTGGAGAAGACAGTCGAACAGCTCAGGAAATGAAGGCAAGAGCCGAGGAAAATGGAGCGATCGTGAATCGACGGGAGCGTTACTCCCTCACGGCCTACCAGCAGGACATTTGGGCTGCGAACTCTCTCTTTCCAGATCTCCCGCAGTTCAACTGCTTCATCACCGACCGGTTCACCGGTGACGTGGACGTCGACCTCCTCAAGGCGTGCCTGCGCCGTGCGGTCGACCGCAACGACGCATTCCGGATCCGGATCGACCCGGAGGAGGGAACTCCGCGCCAGTGGGTCGAGGATGAGGCTTACGGCATCCCGACGATCGACCTTTCCGACGCCCCATCGCCGCGGGATTCCTGCGAGGCGTGGATCAAGGACGCGTTCGACGTGCCTTTCGAGGTGGAACGCAGCCGGCTGTTTACGCTCGCGGTTCTCAAGGAGGGCGAGGGAGTCTTTCATTCCTACGTCAAGGTGCACCACATCGTCGCGGACGCCTGGGGCCTGCACCTCTTCATGTCCCAAGTCCGTGCCGAATACGACCAGGCACGGAGGACCGGGCGGTTCGAAGAGCCGTCCGTGCCGTCGTACCTGGAATTCACAGAGGACGAGCGCCGCTACCGTGCCTCGGACGACTACACGGATGACCGGGCCCATTTCCAGGCGCAGTTGCGGGGTGTCTCCCCGGCCCTCTTCCGCCGCTCGGCCCCGGCCGGCTCCCGCAGCAGTGCCCGCCACAGCTTCATGATCGAACGCGGTGTCATCGAGAGCATCCGTGAACGCGGCCATTCGGTCTTCGCGTTCGTCGCGGGCGCCTTCGCCGTCTACCTGTCGCGGGTGCACGGCAGCGACGAAGTCGTCCTGGGCGTACCGCTGCTGAACCGGCCCACCACTGCGCAGAAGCAGACCGTAGGCCACTTCGCGAACACCCTGCCGCTGCGGGTGACAGCCGGCGAGGACCGTACGATGAGCGAGCTCGTCGCCGAGGTGCAGGCATCGACCCGGGAGCTCAAGCCCCACGAGCGCTTCTCCCTGGGCGACCTGCTGCGCTGCGTACCGCTCCAGGAGAGCGGCCCCAAGCGGCTGTTCGACACCACCATCGCCTATCTGCGCTGGCCCGGTCCGCTGGCCGTCCAGGGCGTGGAGTACGAGACCGTCGTGCAGGCGCGTGCCCACGACGACGACGTGCTGGCCGTGGTCGTCAACGAACTGGACGACATCGGTGACGTCCTGGTCGACATGGACTACGCCCTGGACGTGTTCGACGCGGACTTCCCCGTGGAGTCGGTGGCCACCCACATCGAGGCGATCCTCAAGGGAGCGCTCGCGGGGGCGGACCTGCCGCTGTCGCAGATCCCCATGATCGGCGAGGCGGAGCGGGCCGCCCTGATCGCGACGGGCACCGGCCCGGTGCACGCGTTCACCGAGGACGCCACTGTCCACGCGCTCTTCGAGCGGCAGGCGGCACGGACGCCCGACCGGGTGGCCGTCGTCACCGACGACCCCGCACAGTCGCTGACCTTCGCCCGCCTCGACGGCTGGGCCAACCACATCGCGCACCAGCTGCGTGAGGACGGCGTGCAGACGGGCGACCGGGTCGCCGTGGTGGCCGAGCGCGGCCCACACCTCGTCGCAGCGGTCCTGGGCGTCCTCAAGGCAGGTGCGGCCTACGTCCCTGTCGACCCGGGCCACCCCGAGGAGCGGGTCCGGTTCGTCCTGGCGGATAGCCAGGTGGCAGCGGTGCTGCTGGGCGGCACCGTGCCCACCGCCCTGGTGGGCGACGCCGTGCCCGTACGGCGCCTGGAGGCCGCGGCGTCCACCGTGCCCGCCGCACCCGTCCCGCTGGGCGGACCGCAGGACCTCGCGTACGTCATCTACACCTCCGGATCCACCGGGCGGCCCAAGGGCGTGCAGATCGAACACCGCTCCGTGGTGAACCGGCTGGAGTGGATGCAGCGCCGCTACCCGGTCGGCGAGGGGGACGTCCTGCTGCAGAAGACGCCGGCGACCTTCGACGTGTCGGTGTGGGAGCTGTTCTGGTGGGCGCTCACCGGGGCTGGCCTGGCGCTGTTGCCGCCCCGGGGGGAGCGCGACCCCGAAGCCATCCTCCGCACCGTACGAGCACACCGGGTGAGCGTGGTCCACTTCGTGCCGTCGATGCTCGGTCCCTTCCTCGACCTGGTCGAGGAGGACCCGGCCCGAGCGGCGGACGCGGCATCCCTGCGCCAGGTGTTCTGCAGCGGTGAGGCGCTGACACCGGCTCATGTGAACCGTTTCAACCGGGTGTTCGCGGCTGCCGGTGCCACGGCTCCCCGGCTGGTCAACCTCTACGGCCCCACCGAGGCCACGGTCGACGTCACGTACTACGACTGCCCCGGCGGAACGGACGGGGAGGTGCGCCGGGTGCCGATCGGGCGGCCGATCGACAACATCCGGTTGTACGTGGTCGGCGCGCACGGGCACCTCCAGCCCGCCGGCGTCGCCGGTGAGCTGTGCATCGCGGGCGTGGGCGTGGCGCGCGGCTATCTGGACCGCCCCGAGCTGGACGCCGCGGCGTTCGTGGCAGACCCGTTCACGCCTGGCGGGCGCATGTACCGGACCGGCGACAGGGCGCGGTGGCTG
This sequence comes from Streptomyces sp. NPDC059895, assembly GCF_042731035.1. Taxonomy (NCBI): domain Bacteria; kingdom Bacillati; phylum Actinomycetota; class Actinomycetes; order Kitasatosporales; family Streptomycetaceae; genus Streptomyces; species Streptomyces sp. NPDC059895. Next base: position 37,394 of record NZ_JBHWKO010000015.1, on the reverse strand, counting down.
GCGGACGGCACCCTGGAGTACCTGGGGCGACTGGACGATCAGGTCAAGATCCGCGGCAACCGCGTGGAGCTGGGCGAGGTGGGCAACCGCCTGGCGGCCTGCCCGGGCGTGCGGGACGCCCTCGTGGTGGACCGGACCGCGCCGGGCCGTGGCGTGCACCTGGTGGGCTACTACGTGGCGGACGAGGAGGTGGGGGCGGCCCGCCTCCGGTCCCGACTCCTGGACTCCCTGCCGGAGTTCATGATCCCGGCGTACTTCGTGCGGATCGACCGGATACCGCTGACCACGAACGGCAAGGCCGACCGGCGGCGGCTGCCCGCACCCAGGGTGGAGACGGACACCGGCGCGCAGACGCCGTCCAACGAGACCGAGGCGAAGCTCGCGGCGGCCTGGGCGGCCGTACTGGGAACCGACGCGGTCGGCGTCGACCAGGACTACTACTCCCTGGGCGGGGACTCGATCCAGATGCTCCGCATCCAGGCGGAGGCACGGCGTGCAGGGGTCCACTTCACCCTGGCAGACATGGTTCGCAACCCTACCGTCGCCGCGCTCGCGGCGGCCGCGACGACCGCGCCGCGGGAGGAAGAGGACGCACCGCTCGCTCCGTTCGCCCTGGTCCCGAGCGTCGACCGGGCGCGGCTGACCGGCCTGGCGGACGCCTACCCGGCCACCCGGCTGCACCTGGGCCTGCTCTACCACAGCCGGGAGCACGAGAGGTCGTCCGTCTACCACGACGTCTTCCGCTACTCGCTGAAGTCGCCGTGGGACGAGCAGGCGCTGCGCCGCGCCTTCGACGGCCTGGTACGGCGCCATCCGGTGCTGCGCTCCGCCTTCGACCTCGGCGGCTACTCCGAGCCGCTCCAGCTGGTGCACCGGCAGGCCGACGGCGGACTGCAGATCGTGGACCTGCCCAGCCTCGGCGAGCAGGAGGCGCAGGACGAGGTGGACCGGCACGTCCAGGAACGGCGCTACCACGAGTACCGTCTGGACCGGCCGCCGCTGTACCTGTTCCGCATGCACGTCCTGCGCGACCGCCTGGAGCTGGTGTTCAGCTTCCACCACGCGATCCTCGACGGCTGGAGCGTGGCCACGCTGGTGCGCGAACTGCTCCAGGACTTCCTCCACCACGCCGGACAGCCCGTCGCCGCCGTCCCGTCGCAGGAGCTGCCCTCGCCGGCCCTGTACGTACGCGAGGAGCGCCGGGCCCTCGCCTCGGAGGAGAGCAAGCAGTACTGGCAGCGGCTGCTCGACGGCGCCGAACCGGCCCAGCTCGACGGCCTGCGGCCCTACGAGCCCGCGGGCGACACGGGTCTCATCGTGCACCAGGTGGAGCTGCCGGACGGCCTGGCCGACCGGGTGGGCCGCCTGGCGCGCACCCACGACCTGCCGGTCAAGTCCCTGCTGCTCGCAGCGCACTGCCTGACGCTGCGGCTGTTCTCCGACGTGGAGGACATCACCACCGGCCTGGTCACCGGCGGACGGCCGGAGCAGGCCGACGCCGAACGGATCACCGGGCTGTTCCTGGAGACGCTGCCGCTGCGCCTGGACGCCCAGCCGCGTTCCTGGCTGGACGCGGCACGCGCGGTGTACGCACAGGAGCGGGAGAGCCATCCCCACCGGCGCTACCCGCTCAGCGCCATCCAGGAGGCCCGTGGCGGGGACGTCGTCTTCGACACGGCCTTCAACTACGTCGACCCGCACGTGCTCACGTCGCTCTTCGAGGGCACCGGCATGGAGCTGACCGAGTTCAGGACCTGGGAGGAAACGAACTTCAAGCTCCTGGTCAACGCCGTGGTCGACCCGGTGGACGAGCGCCTGTGGCTGCGTATGGACTGCGACGGACGCACCTTCTCGCGCTCCCAGGTCGAGAGCATCGGACAGACGTACGTCGCCATCCTCCGGCGGATCACCGGGCAACCCGAAGGGAACGTGGACTTCGCCTTCCTGGGCGGCGGGCGCGTACCCGCCGCGCAGCTCGCGGGGGAGGCGCCCGCGGACGTCATCCGGCTGATCGGCGAGCACGTCGCCCGTACGCCCGACGCGGTGGCCGTCAGCTGCGGTGCGCGCAGCTGGACGTACGCCCAGCTCGACGCGGCCGCGAACCGGATAGCCCACGGCCTCGTCGGCGCCGGGGTGCGCACCGGTTCCACCATCGGCATCGCCATGGACCGTTCGCCCGAGACCCTGGCGACCGTCCTGGGCGTGGGGAAGGCCGGAGCCACCTGCGTTCCGCTCGACGTCAGCTACCCGCGGGCCCGGCTCGCGGTGATGACCGCCCAGGCCGATCCGCTGTGGATCGTCACCAACGAGACGCACGCACTGCTCTTCGACGACTCCTCCCGGCTGCTGAACGTGGACGGGCTGCTCGAGGCCGAACCGGACCCGGGTGGCGCCGCGGAACTGCCGGAGATCACCGGCGAGACCGTCGCCTACCTGCTGTTCACCTCCGGGTCCAGCGGCGAGCCCAAGGGCGTCGAACTCCCGCACCGGGTGCTCGCCAACTACATGCGCTGGCAGGTGCCCTCCGCCAGCGGCGCGGCGGGCGGCAAGACCCTCCAGTTCGCCCCCCTGAGCTTCGATGTGGCGTTCCAGGAGATCTACTCCACACTGTGCGGCGGCGGCACCCTGCAACTGCTCGCCGAGGACGAGCGGCGGGACATGCCGGCCCTGCTGAGGCTCCTGGACCGCGAGGAGGTGGAGCGCGTCTTCATGCCCTACGTGGCGCTCCAGCAGCTCGCGGAGACGTCCCAGGCGCTGGGCGTCCGCCCGCGTGCCCTGCGGGTGATCATCTCCTCCGGTGAGCAGCTGAGGATCACCGACGAGATCCGCCAGTTCTGTGCCGCGCGGCCGGACACCGTACTGGAGAACCAGTACGGGCCGACCGAGACCCACCTGCTGACCCACCACACCATGACCGGCGACCCGGCCCGCTTCCCCGACCTGCCGCCCGTCGGCGTCCCCGTGGACGGCATCGAGCTGCACCTGCTCGACGGCCTCATGCGGCCGGTCCCGGCGGGCGCCAAGGGAGAGATCTACGTCGGCGGGGTGTGCCTGGCCCACGGCTACCGCAACCGTCCCGACCTGACCGAGCAGCGCTTCGTACCGCACCCGTCCGGTGAGACGGGTGCCCGCCTCTACCGCACGGGCGACCTCGCCAGGGTCATGCCCGACGGCAACCTCGCATGGCTGGGCCGCGCCGACTCCCAGGTGAAGGTGCGTGGCTTCCGGGTCGAGCCGGCCGAGGTCGAACTGGCCATCGCCAAGCTCGCCGAGGAGCAGTCCGCGTCCGGTATCCGCGAGGCGGCGGTGGTGTCGCGGCGCCGGGAGGGCGGCGACGCGTTCCTCGCGGCGTTCCTCGTCGGCGACGCCGAGGCCGTGGACCTGGATGAGGTGCGCAGCCGGTTGCGGGCGGTGCTGCCGGACCACATGATGCCCTCGCACCTGGAGTGGCTGGCGAGCCTGCCCCTGACGCCCAGCGGCAAGCGGGACGACGCGCTGCTGAGCCGCATGCCGCTGGCCGCGCCGTCGTCGGACGCCACCGAACCCGCCGACGAGCACGAGAAGGCGCTGGTGGGCATCCTGGCGGAACTGCTGGAACTGCCCGCGGTGGGCGTGCGGGACAACTTCTTCGACATCGGGGGCACCTCACTGACCGCGATGCGGCTGGTGATGACGATCGAGAAGCGCTACGGCGTCAGCGTTCCGCTCTCGGCGTTCGTCGCCGCCCCGACCGTCGCCGGGCTGGCCCAACGCCTGCGGGGCAGCGGCGCGGCGGCCCGGTTCGACCCGGTCGTACCGATCCGCACCGAGGGGGACAAGCCGCCGCTGATCCTGGTCCATCCGCTGGGCGGCCATGTGCTGTGCTACGTACGCCTCGCCCGTCACCTACCGCAGGACCAGCCGGTCTACGCGCTTCAGGCGTGGGGGACCGTGCCGGGCACGGAGCCGCTCAGCTCGATCCCGGAGATGGCGGCGGGCTACCTGGAGGCCGTGCGGCGCGCGTGTCCCGAAGGGCCGTACGTGATCGGAGGATGGTCCTTCGGCGGCTTCATCGCCTTCGAGATGGCGCGCCGGCTGCGCCGCAGTGACCCGGGCGCCCTGCACGGCACCGTGCTGATCGACCCGATCGCTGTCAAGCGGGGGGAGCGGCCCGACATCGCCGACCACTCGCTGCTGGAGTGGTTCTTCTGGGAGCTGCTGTGGATGGAGCGCGGTGGCACCGCACCGGTGGTCTCGCTGCCGGACGGTCTGGAGGAGGAGGCGAAGTTCGACTTCATCGTCGGACACGCCACGCAGGCAGGCGTCCTGCCCGCAGGCAGCTCGCGCACCACCGTGCGGCGCCTGTTCCAGATGTTCAAGGCGCACTGGCGGGCGATCCTCACCTACCAGCCCGAACCGGGCGACGAGGACGTGGTGCTGCTGCGCGCGACCTCGGAGCTGCCGGAGATCCTCCAGCCGATGCACGGAGCAGCACAGAGCCTGCATGAGGACCCCACCAACGGCTGGGGCGACCTGACCACGGGCCGGCTCCAGGTGGTCGACGTCCCCGGTGACCACCTGGTGCTCCTGGAGGAACCGCACGTGAACGTCGTTGCCGAGAAGGTGGCACAGGCGGTGGCCGGCCGACCGGGCCGACGACTGTCGGAGAGGAGTGGGAAATGACGGAGTCCCCCCCGCGCAAGGCCCTCGTCGTCGGAGCGGGCATCGGCGGCCTCGCCGCCGCCGCGGCGCTGCGCCGTGTGGGCGTCGAGGTACAGGTCTTCGAGCGGGCTCCCGAGCTGCGGCCGGGTACCACGGCGGTGTCGCTGATGTGCAACGCGGTCCTGGCACTGCGCAGCATCGACATCGACATCGCCCCGGGCCTGGACAAGCGTGGTGCGGTGTTCGACGAGCTCAAGTTCCTCACTCGGCGGGGCCGTCCGATCAGGGCGCTTCCGTTCCGGGAGGTCTCGGACCGGCTGGGGGCGTCGAACTACGCCGTCCACCGGGCCGATCTCCAGCAGACGCTGCTGGACGCCCTCGGGGACGAGAGCGTCGTCGAACTCGATGCCGCGGCGGCGGAGTTCGTCAGCGGCGAGGACGGGGTCGAGGTCACCTTCGAGGACGGCAGGACCGCCTCGGGCGACTTCCTGATCGGGGCGGACGGCTTCAACTCGGCGATTCGCAGGCAGGTGGCGGGCGCCGACGAGCCGCGGCCCGGCAACTACGCGTGCTGGCTGGCCACGGTGCCCTTCACGCACCCGCGGATGAGCAAGGGCTACGCAGCGCACTACTGGGGGCGTGGACAGCGTTTCGGCCTCGCCGACATCGGCCGTGGTCGCGCCTACTGGTGGGCGACGAAGAACGTGCCCCCGGGCGCCTCCGGACACCTGCGGCGCGGCAAGGAAGGGCTCGCGGGCCTCTTCGCGGGCTGGGCCGACGAGGTGCAGGAGGCGATCCGCACCACCCCCGAGGAATCGATCGTCCGCATCACCGCCCAGGACCGCCCGTTCCTCCAGCGGTGGGGCACCGGACGCACGACCCTGCTCGGCGACGCGGCCCACCCGATGCTCGTGAGTCTGGGCCAGGGGGCGGCGCTGGCCATCGAGGACGCCGTCGTCCTCGCCCAGCACCTGCGCGCGACAGCGGACCCGGTCGCGGCGCTGCGCGGCTACGAGGACGAGCGCAGGCCGCGGACGGAGGGGCTGGTCGCCGCGGCCCGTGCGCTGAGCGAGACTGAGCAGCTGGAGGGCCTCTTTCCCGCCCTGGCGCGCGACCTCTACTTCCGGTTCGCACCGCTGTCCAAGCTCACCGGTCAGAACGAAGCGGTCCTCACCTGGCCCCCACTGGGCTGACCACACCCCATGACCGCTGATGGCCGACCCGCGGGTGGGCAACACGCGCCCACCCGCGGCCGCACCGGTATCCCCACTCTTCATGGGAGCACATCATGGATCTGTCCCATCCGCTGTTCACCCTCGACCCGTTCGCCGCCGACGCCCGAGCGGAAGCTCAGCGGCTGCTTGAGGCCGGACCCGTCGTACCGGTCGACGTGGTCGGTGTGCCCGTCTGGGCGGTCACCCGCCACGCCGTCGCCCAACAGATTGTCGAGGACCCGAGCTTCTCGATGAACTCCGGCAACCGGGGAGCCCTGCAGCGCGGTGAGGTCCCCGCAGGCCGGCCCCTGATGGAGATCATCACCACCGCGCTCTTCGACACCACCGAACAGCCGACGCAGGTGACCGCCACCGAGGAGGCGCTCCACAGCTTCATGGCCGAACCGGCCGCGAGCAAGGCCGCCGATCCTGGCGACGACCTCACCTCCATACCGGTCGAACACCACACCAGCGGTTCCATCACCCACGACGAACTCGTCGACACCCTCATGCTCATGCTGACCGCCGGACACCAGACGACCACCAACTTCTTCACCGACTCCCTCCTCGCTCTCATGACCCACCCCGAGCAGCTGGGGCGGGTGCGTGCCGGCGAGGTGTCGTGGCAGTCGTTGACCGAATCGGTGCCGGCCTGGGACTCGCCGGTCGACCAGGGCGCGTTCCGGTACCCGGCGCAGGACATCGAGATCGGGGGAGTGCTGATCCGCGCCGGCGAGCCGGTGATGACGTCGTACGTGTCTCTGGGGCATGACCCCGCCCAACACGGTCCGCTTGCCGCGTCGTTCGGCGTCACGCGTGACACCCGTCACCTGTCCTTCGGGCACGGCCCGCACCTCTGCGTGGGCGCGCCGCTGGCCCGCCTCGAGGCGCACATAGCGCTCCCGGCGTTCTTCGACCGCTTCGACGCCGAACTGGCCGTCCCCAGGGACGAGGTCGAACCGGTCCACTCGCTGGCACTCAACGGCGTCCGTGCCGTTCCCGCCATCATCCGGCCGCGCCAAGAGGCTGTGGCTGGTGGCTGACTTCGATCCGCAGCCGGTCGCCCTCATCACCCCCGAGGGCCTGCCGGTGGACCACCCGCAGTTCGACGTCACGCTGTCATCGGAGGAACTGACCGAACTGTACGAGTGGATGGTCGTCACCCGCGCCGTGGACGCGGAGTTCGTCAACCTCCAGCGGCAGGGGCAGCTGGCCCTGTACCCCTCGTGCAGGGGACAGGAAGCGGCCCAGGTCGGCTGCGCCGCCGCCCTGCGCCGCGACGACTGGCTCTTCCCGCAGTACCGCGAGCTCGGGCTGTTCCTGATGCGCGGGATTCCCGCCTCCGCGGTCGGTGCGGTGTGGCGCGGTACCTGGCACGGCGGCTGGGGCTTTCCCGAGCACGCCTGCGCGGCGATGTCCATCCCCATTGGCACGCACGCCCTGCACGCCGTCGGCGCGGCCATGGCGGCGCCCAGGCTCGGCGAGGACTCCCTGACCGTCGCTTTCATCGGGGACGGCGCGACGAGTGAGGGAGACGTGCACGAGGCGCTGAACTTCGCCGCCGTGACGGCGGCACCGTGTGTGTTCTACATCCAGAACAACCAGTGGGCGATCTCCGTGCCCCTCTCCGAGCAGACACGGGCCCCCTCCCTCGCGCACAAGGCCGTCGGTTACGGCATGCCGGGGGTACGGGTTGACGGAAACGACGTCCTCGCCTGCCGGGCGGTGACCGAACAGGCCGCCGCTCGGGCCAGGTCGGGCGGCGGACCGACCCTCATCGAGGCGGTCACCTACCGGCTCGCTCCCCACACCACCTCCGACGACCCGACCCGGTACCGCACACAGGACGAGGTCGACCACTGGGAGCGGCTCGACCCACTGCCCCGCTACCGGCGCCACCTTACCCACCGGGGCCTGTGGCACGAGGAGGTTGAGGACCGTGCCCGGGACAGGGCGGCCCGGATGTGCGCCGAGCTGCGGGACGGCGTGTTCGACGCTCCCGACGTGCCGCCCACCGAGTTGTTCGCCCACGTACTGCACGAGCCGACGAAGGACCTGCTGGAGCAGTCCGGACAGCTGCTCGCCGAACTGTCCCGGAAGGAGTGAGCCGTGGCGGCGACCATGGTGGAAGCGATCAACACGGCGCTGCGCGAGGCCATGGCCGAGGACGAGCGAGTCGTCGTCTTCGGCCAGGACGTGGCTCGCCAGGGCGGAGTCTTCCGGGTGACCGAGGGCCTCGCCGAGCGGTTCGGCCCCCAGCGCTGCTTCGACACACCGCTCGCCGAGTCGGCGATCGTCGGAGTGGCCCTGGGCATGGCACTGCGGGGACTGCGTCCGGTGCCCGAGATCCAGTTCGACGGGTTCACCTATCCCGCACTGGACCAGATCGTCAGCCACCTGGCCAAGTACCGCAACCGCACCCGCGGCCGGCTCTCGGTGCCCGTGACACTGCGCGTCCCGTCCTTCGGCGGCATCGGCGCGGTGGAGCACCACTCGGAGTCCACCGAGACGTTCTGGGCGCACACGGCGGGGCTGCGGGTGGTGACGCCCGCCACGGCTGCGGACGCCCATGCCCTGCTCCGGCAGTCCATCGACTGTGACGACCCGGTGATCTTCCTGGAGCCCAAGCGGCGCTACTGGCAGAGCGGTGACGCGACGGACGAAGCGCCTGCGGCGGGCTTGGAGCACGCACTGGTCCGCCGCAGCGGTACGGACGTCACGGTGGTCGCCTACGGCGGCACCGTCGGCACCGCGCTCGACGCCGCGGAGACCGCCCGGCGCGAGCACGGCTGGGAGCTGGAAGTGGTCGACCTGCGCTCCCTGGCCCCCCTCGACTTCCCTACGATCGCCGCCTCGGTGTCCCGCACCGGGCGCTGCGTCGTCCTGCACGAGGGCCCGCGCACCCTGGGACTGGGAGCGGAGATCGCGGCCAGGGTGCAGGAGGAACTGTTCTGGGACCTGGAGGCCCCCGTGCTGCGGGTCACGGGATTCGACACTCCGTATCCGCCCGCACGATGGGAGAAGGCATGGCTTCCGGGCGTCGACCGGTTGCTCGACAGCATCGACCGGTCCTTCGGGTACGGCCATGACTGACGCCGCGGATCGCACGGTCCGGGAGTTCCTCGTGCCCGACCTGGGGGAGGGGCTGCTCGACGCGACCATCGTCGAATGGCTGGTGGTGCCGGGGGACACCGTCACCGTCAACCAGCCGCTGTGCGTCCTGGAGACAGCCAAGGCCGAGGTGGAGATCCCGTCCCCGTACGCCGGGACCGTCGTGGAACGGCGCGGCGAGTGCGGACAGACCCTGCCGGTGGGCACACCGCTGATCTTCATCGACAGCGGGGCGCCCGCAGGCACCGGCAGGGGGCTGGGCGTCCCTGAGGACCCAGGTGCGGCCACGAGTGCCGGGCCGGACACGGCCGTCGGCGCGGTCAGCGCCGACCGTACCGGCGCTGATGCGGGACCGGTGCTCGTCGGATACGGCACGCGTGCAGGGACGGACACCGGGCTGCGCGCGGTCCGCAGACGCCCCGCTCCCCGCCGTTCGCCGTCCATCGTGCCGACCGACACCGGGCGCCCCCGCGCCAAGCCGCCCGTACGGCATCTCGCCCGCAGGCTCGGGGTGGACCTGGCCGCGCTGGGCGCCGGCTCGGGTCCGGAGGGCACCATCACCCGCACGGACGTCCACGCGGCGGCGGCTTCCCTCACCACGGGGACCGCCGGGGGCGGTGGGAGCGACTCCGGGACACGTTCGATCCCCGTGCGCGGCGTCCGCGCACGCACGGCAGCACACATGGAGCGTGCACGCCGGGAGATCCCGGATGCCCACTGCTCCCTCGTCGTCGACTTCTCCCGCCTGCTTGTCCTGCGCGACGGGCTGCGCGCGCAGGACGCCGAGCACGCCGCCACGCCCTTCGCCCTCCTGCTGCGGCTCCTGACGCTCACTCTGCGCGAACACCCCAGGCTCAACGCCACGTATGTCCAGGACGGCCCCGAGGTCCGTACGTACGACGCAGTGCACCTGGGCATCGGCGCGGCCACACCGCGCGGCCTGGTCGTGCCCGTGGTGCGCGACGCCCAGGACCTGTCGACTGTGCGGCTCGCCCAGGAGGTGGCGCGGCTGGCGGACGGGGCGCGCGTGGGCACACTCACCCCCCGCGAGCTGACCGGCTCCACCTTCACGGTCTCCAATTTCGGCGCACTCGGCCTGGACGAGGGCGTGCCGGTCGTCAACCACCCCGAGGCGGCGATCCTCGGCGTGGGGTCCATCCGTCCCCGCCCCCACGTCGTGGACGGCGACCGGCTCGCTGTACGGCCCACTGCGAAGCTCACCTGCGCGTTCGACCACCGGGTGTGTGATGGCGCCGAGGCCGCGGCCTTCCTCACCGCACTGGGCGCACTCGTGGAGGACCCCGGCACCATCCTGCTGCGGCTGTGAGCGGGCACCCCTCGCACTCACTCCCTGTCCACACCTCCTGACTCCCCGCACCCGAGGAAAGGACACCACCACAGTGCCGTCGGCACAGCCCCTGCCGCCCACGGGCCCGCGCCTGCGCAGGGCCGATCGCATCCAGAACTTCCGCCCGTCCGTCTTCACCGAGACCCGCGAGCTCGCCGAGCGGTACGGTGCGATCGACCTGGGCCAGGGGGCACCCGGACTGAGCGCCCCCCGCGCGCTTCTGGACGACGCCATGGCGGCCATCGCCGACGGGCACAACCAGTACCCGCCCGCAGCGGGCCTGGCCGAGTCGCGGCGGGCGATCGCGGACAGCCGGTTGCGTCGCTCCGGAATCCGTTACGACGCCGACCGCGAGGTCGTCGTCACCGCCGGAGCGACCGAGGCCGTCACAGCGGCCCTGCCGGCACTGTGCAACCCCGGGGACGAGGTGCTCACCCTTGACCCCTGCTACGACGCCTGCGAAGCCGCCGCCTCGCTGGCGGGCGCCCGGCTCGTCGCCGTCCCGCTGGCGACGTGGCAGGCCTGATCCGCGTACGAACCCCCTCACCTAAGGACCGACGAAACCATGGACCATCGCCTCACCCCCGAGCACGAGGAACTACGCCGCACGGTCGCCGAGTTCGCCCAGGACGTGGTGGCCCCGAAGATCGGGGATCTGTACGAGCGCCATGAGTTCCCGTACGAGATCGTGCGGGAGATGGGGCGGATGGGGCTGTTCGGGCTGCCGTTCCCACAGGAGTACGGCGGGATGGGCGGGGACTACCTGGCCCTGGGGATCGCGTTGGAGGAGCTGGCGCGGGTGGACTCCTCGGTGGCGATCACGCTGGAGGCGGGTGTCTCGCTGGGTGCGATGCCGGTGTTCCGGTTCGGGACGGAGGAGCAGAAGCGGCAGTGGCTGCCGCGGTTGTGCGCGGGGGAGATGCTGGGGGCGTTCGGGCTGACGGAGCCGGAGTGCGGTTCGGATGCGGGCGGGACGCGGACGACGGCGGTGCGGGACGAGGCGACGGGTGAGTGGGTGATCAACGGGTCGAAGTGCTTCATCACCAACTCGGGTACGGACATCACGGGTCTGGTGACGGTGACGGCGGTGACGGGTCGCAAGCCGGACGGGCGGCCGCTGATCTCGTCGATCATCGTGCCGTCGGGGACGCCGGGCTTCACGGTGGCGGCGCCGTACTCAAAGGTGGGCTGGAACGCGTCGGACACGCGTGGGCTGTCGTTCTCGGACGTGCGGGTGCCGGGTGGGAATCTGCTGGGTGAGGAGGGGCGTGGGTACGCGCAGTTCCTGCGGATTCTGGACGAGGGGCGGGTGGCGATCGCGGCGCTGGCGACGGGATTGGCGCAGGGGTGTGTGGACGAGTCGGTGAAGTACGCGGGTGAGCGTCGCGCGTTCGGGCGCCCGATCGGTGACTACCAGGCGATCCAGTTCAAGATCGCGGACATGGGGATGCGGGCCCACATGGCGCGGGTGGGCTGGCGGGACGCGGCGTCGCGGTTGGTGCGGGGGGAGTCGTTCAAGAAGGAGGCGGCGGTGGCGAAGCTGTACTCCTCGACGGTGGCGGTGGACAACGCGCGTGAGGCGACGCAGATCCATGGTGGGTACGGGTTCATGAACGAGTACCCGGTGGCGCGGATGTGGCGGGACTCCAAGATCCTGGAGATCGGCGAGGGCACGAGCGAGGTCCAGCGCATGCTGATCGCGAGGGAACTGGGCCTCCCGGCCTGAGTTCTCGCAGGCCGCAGTGCAAGGTCGCCGCAACGCTCTCTTGCACCTCGGCCGAAGCGGGAGAAGGGTCAGAGTCCTGCTTCTTCTTCCGTTGCGTCGAAGGCTGCGCGTGCGCGTGTGATGGCGGGCAGGTTCTCCGAAGCCCACGCCAGCAGCACGTCGATGGGAGGCCGAAGAGTCTTGCCGAGTGGCGTGATCCGATACCTGACCGCCACCGGGCGGGTGGAGACGACCTCGCGCTCGATCACGCCGTTTCGTTCGAGTCGCCGAAGTGTCGTGGTCAGCGACTTCTGTGTGACCTGGGGGACGGCTCGGCGTAGTTCGTTGAAGCGGCACGGGCGCTCGCAGAGCTCGTTGAGGACGCTGAGCGACCACTTGTCGAGGACCTGGTCGAGCAGTTCGCGGTGCGGGGCGTCGATGCGGAGTTCGTCCTCGGTATCCATGGCGAAACCTGGTCTCGTTGAAGTGTGCTTTTCCTACTAGGTAGCTTACGGATACCTAGTTCGAAGGGGAAGCAGTCATGACTGTTCAGCACTTCACGCCGGAAGGCATGCTCCAGCCGGTCCCGTACCACCACGTGGCCGTGGGTACAGGGACGCGGCACGTCCACGTCAGCGGGCAGATCGCACGCCAGGCCGACGGGACTCCGGTCGCTCCCGGCGAGCTGGCCGGGCAGGTCGCCCAGGCACTGCGTAACACCTCCGCCGGGTTGGCGGGCGCGGGCGCGTCATTCGCGGACGTGCTGCGCCTGACGTTTTACGTAACCCGGTGGAGCCCGGAGAAGATCGGTGACTTCATGGCCGGCGTGGAAGCCGTTGCCGATGAGATCGGGCTCCGGATCCCTATGCCGCCGGCGTCCCTGATCGGGGTCGACTACCTCTTCGAGCCGGATGTGCTCGTCGAGGTCGAAGCAACCGCGCTGCTCGGCTGATTCTGACGCAGATGCCTTCCAGGTTCGTCTTGACGCGGTTGCCCTGAAAGGGGAGGCGGTGGGCGGCCGATCGTCGCCGGCGGACGTGCAGCGTCACTACTGCGGCAGCCCTGCGCGCAGGCACCCGCCCCCCGGCTACGCGCTGAAGTATCAGGTGAGACGGAGAGTCGAGGCCGAGGCCACCCAGAAGTTCAGCTCCCGAGCCGAGCACCTTGCTGCTGAAGAATGGGACGGTGCCCGACAATGGGGCCTGCCAGGCCGGGTCGACTGGTCGCGGTCACCGGTTCGGCCCAGTGAAGTCGCCAGGCGCCGCTGTCCACCGTGCTGCTCAGAGACACCACAAGGAGTCAGAGACACCACGAGGAGAAGGCAGTGGTGATCGACTGGAGATCGGGGTTCAGGCAGTCCAACTCTCTCTCGCCTCATCACGCGGGCCCCTCAGCGCACCGTCCCATGACTCCGGGCTGAGCCGGGGACGCACCAAGGCGCCTCGTGGCGCACATGCGGCGTGGCCCGGGCCGGAGAAGTCCGCGAGGTCGGCTGGACTGCATCAGGGCTGGTCGGCCAAGTCCCTCTGGAGGGCGTGCGCCGCGGCCTCCAGCGTGGCGACCAGGGGGCGCAGGTGCTGCGGGTCGTAGCGAACGCTGGGCATCGAGACGGAGAGGCCGGCCAGCGCGGTGCCGTCCCGGTCGCGCACCGGGACGCCGACGGCGACGAGACCGCGTTCGGACCGCTCCCTGTTGACCGCGAAGCCGTTGCGGCGCAGGCGCCGCAGCTCCGTCCGCAGCCGCGCGAGGTCGGGGCGGTCGGCCGGGCGGTCGAGGTAGCGCTCGGGGGCGTAGACCTCCTCGACTTCCCCGTCGGCCAGGTCGGCGAGCAGCAGGAGTCCCGCCGTGGTGCGGTGGGCCGGGAAGACCATGCCCTCCCGGGAGCCGACCCGCAGGGCCTGCCGGGACTCGACGCTGGCGATGAACCGCACCGTGTCCCCGGTGCGCACGATCAGGTTCGTCGTCTCGTCGAGGAGATCGACGACCCGATGCAGGTGGGGAAGGGCCACCGTGCGCAGCCGTGACGCGAGGGACTGGGAGTGGGCGGCCAGCTCCAGCACCGGACCGGCGCGATAGACCCGGTCCTCGCCCCGCACGGCGAAGTCCCGGTAGACGAGCATCGCCAGGATGCGGTGGGCCGTCGACCGGGCGACACCCAGGCGCTCCGCCAACTGCGCCACGGTCGCGCCGCCCTCCATCTGCAGGATGGCCGCCGTCCGCAGCGCGTGGTCCACGCTGGCGATCGGATAGGGCGGCGGCGTCTTCAGCGGCTTGTCCATCGTGGGCCTCCGAATTCTGCTGTCCAGAATCTCCATGTTCTCTCAGCAGACACGCTGCACGCTGGCCCTGTGACTGAGTCCTTCCTCACCCAAGACATCGCTACGGGCTCCCCGGTCCGGCTTCAAGCCGTCGCCGCGGAGGGGCAGCCCGAGGTCACCCCGGCGCTCGAGGAGCTGTACCGGGGGTTCGAGCAGGAACTGCTCGTCCCGCTGTGGACCGAGATCGGCGACCTGATGCCGGCCCACCCGCGCTCGCGCGCCGTGCCGCATCTGTGGCGCTGGGAGAAGCTGCGAGAGCTGGCGGCGCAGGCCGGGGAGCTGGTCCCCGTCGGCCGGGGCGGGGAGCGCCGCGCCATCGCGCTGGCCAATCCCTCCCTCGGCGGCCGCCCCTTCGCCACGCCGACGCTGTGGGCGGCCATCCAGTACCTGATGCCCGGCGAGGACGCCCCCGAGCACCGCCACACCCAGCACGCCTTCCGGTTCGTCGTCGAGGGCGCGGGCGTGTGGACGGTCGTCGGCGGCGACCCGGTGCCCATGAACCGCGGTGACTTCCTCCCGCAGGCGGGCTGGAACTGGCACGCCCACCACAACGCGACCTCCGAGCCGATGGCTTGGATCGACGGCCTGGACATCCCCTTCCAGTACGTCACCGAGGCGCAGTTCTTCGAGTTCGGCCGCGACGAGATCAGCGACGCCGAGCGGATCACCCCCGAACGGTCGCGCTCCGAGCGGCTGTGGGGCCACCCGGGCCTGCGCCCGCTGTCCGCCGCCCCCGCCACGCCGGGCAGCCCGCTGCTGTCGTACAAGTGGGAGTACACCGACGCCGCGCTGGCCGACCAGCTGCTGCTGGAGAAGGAGGGCTTCGGCGGCACCGTCGAGCCCGGTCACGCCGCGGTGCGCTACACCAACCCGCACGACGGCTCCGACGTGCTGCCGACGATCCGCGCCGAGTTCCACCGCGTCGCCCGGGGCGCCGAGACCGCACCGGTGCGCGAGACCGGCTCGTCGGTCTACCAGGTCTTCGACGGCTCCGGCGTGGTGACCGTCGCCGGCACGTCCTGGACGGTGACCCGCGGCGACCTGTTCGTCGTCCCCTCCTGGGAGCCGTTCTCCGTCAGGTCCGAGGCCGGCGGCACCGACTCCGACTCCGGCGGCCTCGACCTGTTCCGCTTCTCCGACGCGCCCGTCTTCGAGGCGCTCAAGCTCCACCGCACCCAGAAGGACGCCTGACCATGAAGCTCGCCACCCTCCGCACCACCGACGGCACCCGGGCGGTCCGCCTCGACGGCGAGGTCCTCGTCGACCTCGGCTACCCCGACCTGGGCGCGCTGTTCGCCGAGGACGGCTGGCAGGACAAGGCCGCCGCCGCGACCGGCACCACCCACCCGGTCGAGGGCGCCGACTTCGCGCCGGTCGTCCCCAACCCCTCCAAGGTCGTCTGCGTCGGCCACAACTACACCAACCACATCAAGGAGATGGGCCGGGACCTACCGGACTACCCGACCCTCTTCCCCAAGTTCGCCGAGACCCTGATCGGCGCGAACGACGACATCGTCAAGCCGGCCGAGACCGAGGCGCTCGACTGGGAGGTCGAGCTGGCCGTCGTGATCGGCAAGCGGGTGCGCCGCGCCGACGAGCAGCGGGCCGCCGACGCCATCGCCGGCTTCACCGTCATGAACGACATCTCGCTGCGCGACTGGCAGTTCCGCACCATCGAGTGGACCCAGGGCAAGATCTGGGAGGCCACCACCCCGGTCGGCCCCTACGTCGTCACCCCCGACGAGGTCGGCGGCGTCCGCCCCGCCCTCGAGGTGAGGACGACCGTCGACGGCCAGGTCATGCAGCAGGACGACACCGGCACGCTGCTGTTCGACCCGGTCTCCCTGGTGCAGTACATCTCCACCGCCATCACCCTGAACCCGGGCGACCTCATCGCTACCGGCACCCCGGCCGGCGTGGGCAACGCCCGTGACCCCAAGATCTTCCTGCTGCCCGGCCAGACCGTGGTCACAGAGATCACCGGGCTGGGCGCCTGCACCAACAAGGTGGTCGGGGCATGACCACCGTCGCACGGACCTTCACCGAGGCGCTCGCCTGGGCCCGCACCGGCACCGAGCTCCTGCTCGACGCCGTCGCGAACCTCGACGAGGCCGCCTTCTCGGCCCCCAGCGCGCTGCCCGAGTGGACGCGCAAGCACCTGGTGGCACACGTCGCCGCCAACGCCGATGCCCTGGGCAACCTGGTGCACTGGGCGGCCACCGGCGAGGAGAGGCCGATGTACGCCTCCGTCGAGGAGCGCGCCGCCGGCATCGCCAAGGGCCCCACCCTGTCGGCCGACGAGCTGCGCTCCTGGCTGACCGGATCCGCGCAGCGGCTCGCCGAGCAACTGAACCGGCTCACCGACGAGCAGTGGCAGCACAGGGTCGTCACCGCCCAGGGCCGCACCGTCCCCGCCACCGAGCTGCCGTGGATGCGCGCCCGCGAGGTGTGCGTCCACGCCGTCGACCTCGGCACCGGCGCCGTCACCTTCGCCGGCCTGCCGAGGGGTTTCCTGGCCGCCCTGGTCGAGGAGATCCGCGCCAAGCGCGGGCTGACCGAGCTGCCCGACGGCCCGCTGCCCGAGGTCGCCGCCTGGCTGGCCGGCCGGCCCCATTCGCTCGCCGACGCCCCCGAACTCGGCCCGTGGCTCTGAGAGGTGAGTCCCATGTCCCAACCTGATGTGATCGTCGTCGGCGGCGGCATCGGCGGTCTCGGCGCGGCGTTCTCGCTGATCCGCCAGGGCCTCGCCGTTCGCCTGCTGGAGAGCGCCCCCGCCTTCGGCGAGGTCGGCGCCGGCATCCAGCTCGCCCCCAACTGCACCCGCATCCTCGACGACTACGGCCTTCTGGACGAGGCGAAGAGTCTCGGCGTCGTCCCGGACGCGATGGTCATGCGCGACGCCGTCGACGGCGACGAGCTCACCCGGATCGACCTGCGCGACCTGGAGAAGCGCTACGGCTACCCGTACCTGGTCATCCACCGCAGCGACCTGCACGGCCTGCTGCTGCGCGCCTGTCGGCGCGCCGGTGTCGAGCTGGTCAACGACGCTCGGGTGATGTCGTACGAGAACACCGACGGCGGCGCCCGCGTGACCCTCGCGTCCGGTGAGACCCACGAGGCCGGCCTCGTGATCGCGGCCGACGGCCTGCACTCCGTCGCCCGCAAGCTGTTCGTCGACGACCAGCCCGTCTCCTCGGCGTACGTCGCCTACCGCGGCACCGTCCCCGCCGAGCAGCCGCGGGTGCGGTCCGTCGACCTCGGCGAGGTCGTGGTGTACGTCGGCCCCGCCTGCCACTTCGTCCACTACGGGCTGCGCGGCGGCGAACTGCTCAACCAGGTCGCCGTCTTCGAGTCGCCCAAGGCCCTGGACGGCCGGGAGGACTGGGGCACGCCCGACGAGCTCGACGCCGCCTTCGCCGGGACCTGCGACTTCGTCAAGGACGGCCTGCCGTTCATGTGGCGCGACAAGTGGTGGCGGATGTTCGACCGCGACCCGATCATGAACTGGGTCCATGGCCGGATCGCACTGCTCGGTGACTCCGCGCACCCGCCGCTGCAGTACATCGCGCAGGGCGCGATCATGGCCATCGAGGACGGCTGGGTGCTGGGCGAGCACGTCTCCCGCACCCGCGCCGCGGACGGCACGGTCGACTGGAGCGCCGCGCTCGCCGCGTACGAGGCCGTCCGTCCGGAGCACTGCCGCCGGGTACTGACCACCTCCCGCACGTGGGGCGAGCTGTGGCACCTCGAGGGTCTCGCACGCGAGCAGCGCAACGTGCTGCTGCGCGCCCGCGACACCTACGACTACTCCTTCACCGACTGGCTGTACGGCCCCACCGCGCTGACGCCGGACGAGGAGCCGGAGATGTTCACACCGATCCCACTGGCCTCGGTGGCCGTCGCGGAAGCGGTGACGGCGGGTGGCACGGCATGAGCGGCGCGTACCTCTACGCCGCGGCCCGCACCCCGTTCGGCAGGTGCAACGGCGGCCTGGCCGAGTGCGCCCCGACGACCTCGCCGCCACCGCGCTGACCGGCCTGCTCGCGAAGGCCCCGGACCTCGACCGCGCCGCGATCGGCGACGTGGTCCGGGGCAACGCCAACAGCGCCGGCGAGGACGACCGCAACGTCGGCCGTGTGGCCGATCCCCCAAGCTGGTGGACGCCTGCACGTACCCGCTGACCGGCGCCGGCCGCGCCCTCGTCCACACCGACCACGGCGTCTTCGAGCCCGGCCAGGACGGGGTGCGCGTGCGTGAGACGTACGGGATCACGGTGGCCGAGCCGAGGGAGCGGCTCGCCGTCGACCTGCTCGGCTGAGCCGGGGCCACGCTTTACAGTCCGGCAGACCACCATGCGGTGTGTACGGCAGGCGTGCGGCGGCGCGTTAGGATCCCCGGCATGGCGAACCTTCGGCAGGCACAGAAGCAGATGACGCGTCGGCTGCTGCTGGAGTCGGGTCTGGAGCTGTTCACGGCGAAGGGCTACGCCGCCACCAAGGTCGACGACATCGCGACCGCCGCGGGCACCACCCGGGTGACCTTCTACGCCTACTTCCCCTCCCGCAGCGATCTCATGAAGGCGCTCATCGACGAGCGGCTCAACGAGGCGCTGCGGCGCGTCCGTTCGCCCGAGCACGGCTCCACGGCCCAGGACCTGGTCGCCACCGTGGCCGACGGGACGCCGGAGTCGATCTCGGAGTGGCTGCGACGCACCGCCGACAGCTGGCCGGAGATCCGGCCGATCATCCGCGTGGGCCGGGACGCCGCGGCGGTCGATCCGGAACTGCGTGACCTGGTGGAACGATGGCTGGAGGAGGCCATCAGCGACATCGAGGACGGCCTGACGGCGGCCGGGCGCCTCGCGCCCCACCAGCGCCGCTTCAGGGGGGTGCTGGCGATGGCGGAGCTGGACTATGTCGCCCAGCACTGGGGCGACGCCGACTGGAAGCTCGACCACGAGCAGATGCTCGACGAGCTGAGCGCGAGCTGGGTCCGGCTGCTGACCTGATCCGGCGCGGGCGGCGGCCGCACCGCTCGGCCGCCGCGTCGCGCAGCAGTTCCCGCGGCCGGGCGGCGAAGTGCCGGACGGGCAGCTCGCCGAGGCCGGCGGGCGGGCGGCGACACCCGCCGTTCTGCCGGCCGGCCAGGCGGCGGCGCGGCGCCGGCGCGTCGTGAACAGCACCACCGTCAACACCGTCCTGGGCCCCGTGCCGGCCGGGGAGTTGGGTGTCGTCTCGGTCCACGAGGCGCTGCTGTCGGTGCTCCCGGGCGCGGAGCACGGAGGCCGGCGTGGCGGCGACGGTGGGCCGGTACGAGGGCGCCGGCCACGGGTTCGTCCAGCACTTCTCCTGGATCCCCGAGTACCACCGGGTTTTCACCGAGACCCGTGACTTCCTCACCCGGCACTGAGCGGGCCCTGATCGCGCACAAGTTCGGAAAGAGGGCCATGACACACGACGTCACCGTCCACCCCCTGGTCTCGCCGTGGGGCCGGTTCGGTCTGTACAGCTTCTTCATCGACGCGCCCGAGCCGGCGATCGTCGACACCGGGATCGCCACCTCGCCCGCCGAGGGCATGGCCCCCGCGCTGGAGGCGATCGGGCGCCGTATCGAGGACGTGCGCTGGATCCTGCTGACACACGGTCACATCGACCACGTCGGCGGTGCGCACGCCCTGTGGGAACGCACCGGCCGGCGGGCGCAGGTGGTGATCCACGAGGCCGACGCACCGATGCTCCGCTCCCGGCGGGCGCACGTGGACGACTACCGCGCCGGACGCGGTCGCTACCTCCGCGACCCCGACGGCGAGGCAAAGGTGGCGGCGGCCGCGCACGCCGTCGTCTCCGGGGAGATGGAGCCCACCCTGCCCGTCAAGGGCGGGGCTCGATGCCCTGGCCGACCGCGTGAAGGGCGAACTCGGCACGATCGACGGCCTGTTCGTCAACGCCGGCATCGCGGCCCTCACACCCTTCGAGTCGACGACCGAGGAGGTGTACGACGAACTGTTCGCGATCAACGTCAAGGGCGCCTACTTCACTGTGCAGAAGCTCGCCCCGCTGCTGAGCCCGGGCGCCGGCGTCGTCCTCACCACCTCGGTCGCCAATGTCATCGGCATGCTCGAGACCAGTGTCTACGCGGCCGGCAAAGCGGCTGCGCTCGATGGCCCGCAGCCTCTCCCGTGAACTGCTTCCGCGCCGCATTCGTGTCAACGCGGTCAGTCCCGGTCCCATCGACACGGGAGTGCTGGACCTCACGATGACCCCGGAGGCTGCCGAGCGGTTCAAGGCGCAGCGAGTCGCGGACAATCCCATGCGGCGTTTCGGCACCCCCGACGAGATCGCCAGGGCGGCGGCGTTCCTTGCCTTCGACGCCACTTACACCACCGGCGCCGAGCTCGCCGTGGACGGAGGCGTCACCCAGCTCTGAGCCCGTCCTGCCGTGCTGTCGCGGGCTCGCACGGCATTCCGGAACGCCGTTCGGCAGAAAGGAATGCAGCGGCGCCCGCTTCCTTCCCGGCCGTCAGGACACCGCTGAAAGGGAGGCCGACTCGGACCAGGTCTCCTGACGCAGGAGTTCCAGCAGGGCCATCGCCGCCGGGCCCGCGCCGTGCCGCACCACCGCGATGACGGGCTGGGCCACGACCGGGAACACCGGGCGAACGAGGTGCTCGTGACCGTGGGGCACCGCGGAGGCCGGCACGAGCGTCACCCCCAGCCCGTCGGCCGCCCAGCGCACGGCCGTCGCCGTCTGGGACACCCGGGCGGCCGTCGTCGGGGTCGGATCGTGGTCCCGCAGCACGTGCAGCAGCATGCCGTCGAGCGCGCTGTCGCGGTCGAACCTCACCCACGGCTCCCCCTCCAGTCCCCGCAGCTCGACCCGGTCCGCGGCGAGCTGCTGGCGCCCGGCGCCCAGCACCACGACGAACTCCTCGTCGCCGAGGTGGTGGGCGTCGGCGGGGCTCCGCTCGCACGCCGCCATCAGGGCGAGGTCCAGCGTGCCCCGGCGGCACAGCCGCTCCAGCTCGGCGGAGCTCGGCTCCTCGAAGACGGTGACCTCCAGCCGCGGGAAGCGGCGGCGCAGCGCGCCCAGCGCGCTCGGCAGCTGCCGCGTGCCGAAGCCCATCTGCACCGCGACCGCCAGCTCGCCCACCAGCTCATCGGCACCGGCCCGCGCCGTCGCCCTCGCCTGCCGCGCCGCCCTCACCGCGACCTCCGCCTCCCGCAGGAACGCGCGACCGACCACGGTGGGCACCAGTCCGGTCGGCGTGCGGGCGAACAGTTCCACACCGAGTTCCCGCTCCAGGCCGCGGATCTGCTGGGACACCGACGGCTGAGCGACGTGCAGCAGCTCCGCCGCCGCCGTCACCGAGCCCTCCTCGGCAACGGCCAGGGCGTACTCGAACTGGTGAAGACTCATCGGCTCCCGTTCCCTCCCCGCGGCGGCCCTCGGTCCACCCCGTTGTGATCGTGGACAACCCGGTTCCGCCGGCGGAGATTCCCGTAGGGCACGGCCCGAGCCGATCCGCTCTCCTCGCCGTGGCGGCATCCGCCGCCGCGTGCCCGACCGCGACGGCGTGAGGTGCGACCGCGGCGGGGTTCCTGCTCGCTCACGTCGGGTGTGCGCGAGGTTAGGCTCTCCGTCACGTCGGACCATGGGAATGAGTCGAGGGAGCGAAGCCGTGGAGAACGAGCAGCCCCAGCGGCGCGGACGCGGACGCCCCCGAGAGGTGGTGCGGCGTCGGCCCGGCGAGGGTCCCCCCTGGGCCATGGCCCGATGAGCGATCCGCCGACCACCCGCGCCATCCTGGCCGCGCCGCACAGGGTGCTCCTGCGGGACGGGACCAAGGGGCTGACGCTGGTCGCGGTCGCGCGCGAGGCGCACGTCGACGTCACCACCGTCTCGTACCACTTCGGCACGCGTCACGGGCTCATCGAGGCGCTCATGGACCGCCTCTACGCCGGTCCGACGTCGGAGTTCGCCGCACGGGTCGCCGATCTCCCCGACATCGGCGACCGGTTCCACGCCTATTTCGACGGCGTCCGGTCCATGTACGCCGACCGTGACGCCACCCAGGCCTACTTCGAGATCGCGGTCATGGCGCTGCGCGACCCCGCGCTGCGGTCCCGCCTGGCCCAGCTGAACAAGTGGATCATCAACGAGTTCGGGACCGCCATCGAAGCGGATCCCCAGATGTTCGACCGCGTCCGCGCCGAGCTGACCTTCGCCGCCGTGGACGGCATCGAGTTGCACCGTGCGCTCGCCGGCGACGACTACTCCGCCGACGAGGTCCTCGATCTGCTCGAACGGCTGCTGCGGACGACCCTGCCCGGCGGCGTTGCGGACGTGCGGTCCGCGGAGGAGGGCTCCGGTGGCCGGGACGGCGGTGGCGGGGCGTCGGCGGGCGGCCGTCAGGACTCCTGACCGGCGGGGGACGGCCGGCCCGGCAGCGCTCAGTGAGCGGAGGTGATGAGCGACGGCGGCCTCTTCGCGACCCAGCCCGTGGCCTGTTCGTAGGCGTGGGCCAGTTGCAGCACGGCCAGGTCGGCGTGGTGCTTGCCGATGAGCTGGACGCCCATGGGCAGCCCCTGTCGGCTGAAGCCGACGGGCATGCCCAGCGCGGGCAGGCCGGTCAGTGACCAGCAGGCCGCGGTCTCCATCCAGCGGTGGTAGGTGTCCATGGCGCGTCCGGCGATCTCGGTGGGCCAGTGCACCTTCTTGCCGAAGGGGAACACCTGCGCCGAGGGCGCGAGGATGAAGTCGTAGGTCTCGAACAGCTTCTGTACGGCCGCGTACAGGTCGGTGCGGGCGGCCGCCGCCCGGGAGACGTCGAGGCCGCTGAGTTCGAGTCCCCGCTCGATCTCCCACACCGCTTCGGGCTTGAGCAGCTTCCGCCGGGCGGGGTCGGTGTAGTAGTCGTAGCCCGCCCCGGCGTTGCCCCACCAGCGCCAGGTCAGGAACGTGTCCCAGATCTTGTCCGGGTCGTACGAGGGAAGGGCGCTGTCCACGCCGCATCCGATGGACTCGAACGCGGCGAACGACGTCTCGCACAGGTCGAGCAGCCCCGGCTCGGTGGCCAGGTGGCCGTTCCAGTCCCCGACCCAGGCGATCCGGGTGCCGCGGAAGTTCCGCTGGAGGGAGCGGGTGAACGCCGAGGAGTCGCCGTCGACGGCGAGGGGTGCGCCGGCGTCGGGTCCGGCCATGACGGACAGCAGTGCGGCCAGGTCGGCGGCGGTGTGTGCCATGGGCCCGACGACCGCGGGTGTGGCGATGAAGCCCGATTCGGGTACGCGCCCCCAACTGGGCCGGAATCCGAGGACGTTGTTGAAGGCGGCCGGGTTGCGCAGCGATCCCATGAAGTCGCTGCCGTCGGCCACGGGCAGCATGCGCAGCGCCAGGGCGGAGCCCGCTCCGCCGCTGCTGCCTCCTGCCGTGCGGTCGGGGTCGTAGGCGTTGCCGGTGGTTCCCCACACCGTGTTGTAGGTCTGCGACCCGAGCCCGAACTCGGGTGTGTTGGTCCTGCCGCACCCCGGCACGGACGAGAACCCCTGGCTGGCGGAGACCGGCAAGACCACCACCCAGACCCTCCGGACCGGAGGCGATCTGCCCTCGCACCTCGTCCTCACCGTCGTCGACGCCGAGACCGAGAGCGAAGACGAGGCATAGGACCGGCCTGACCGACCGGCCCGCACCCGAGGAACACGCTCCAGCGACTCCCGACTCCCCGTGGTGCCGAATTCGAGCGGAGCACCAGAACCGGAAATACGCCGGCCGATCCTTATTCGCCGAAATGTCGATGAGAGTTCATCCCGTCCCGGGTTTTTCTATCGCCGGAGGATTCCGCGGGGAGTGTTTGTGTGCGCGCTGCCGAAGCATCTCCCCCTCTCCGCCAAAAGGTGCTTGTCATGTGCAGGAAGTCGATGTTGGAATGTGGCTGCTCCTGGGGGGCTTATCGGGGCTTGACATAGGAAGAAAAAAGGGGGGCCGGTGCGTAGGCGTTTCCGAAGACGCGTGGGGTCGGACGGAATTCTGACGGTCTTGACGGCTGCCGCTCTGCTGCTGGGGTTCACGCCCACGACGGCGCAGGCGGCCGCGCACACAGGCGCCGCCACAGCCGCTGAGGACGCCTCCGTGGAGAGCGAGGCGGCGCAGGCGCTGGTGCAGGCGGAGGAGACCGGTGAACGCGTCGAGGTGACGGGCGAACGGTCGGAGGACACGACCGTCTATGCCAACCCCGGCGGGTCGACGTTCACGCTGGAGCAGTCGGCCGTCCCGCTGCGGGTGGCGACGGCCGACGGGGGCTGGGAGTCTCCGGACGCGACCCTGGTACGCCGGACGGACGGGACGGTGGCACCCAAGGCCGCCGCCGTGAGCATGGAGTTCTCCGGCGGCGGGGGCGACGATCCGCTGGTGCGCATCGAGGAGGACGGCCAGTCTCTCGCGCTGGGGTGGCTCGGCGCACTGCCGGAACCCGAACTGGACGGGACGAGCGCTGTGTACCGCGACGTCCTGAAGGACGTGGATCTTCAAGTCACAGCCTCTGTCGAGGGTTTCCGGCATGTCCTGGTCGTCAGAACCCCCGAGGCCGCCGCACAACCCGAACTGCACCAGATCGAGTACTCGCTGCGGACGTCGCAGCTGAGTGTCGTCGAGAACAACAGCGGCGGCTACAACGCTGTCGACGCCGACGGCAACTGGGTGTTCCGGGCGCCGCGGGCGCAGATGTGGGACTCGGCGGGCGCCGGTGCCGCGGCGCCGGCGGCGGAGACGTCGTCCCTGCGGGCCGCCGACGCCTCGACGGATCCCGGTGAGCAGGCGGACGGCGGCGAGGTGGGTGCCGAGCCGATGGCCGGTGACACGGTCAAGCCGATGGACGTCGCGGTCGACGAGGACTCCCTCACGGTCACGCCCGACCCCGAGCTGCTGGCGGACACCGAGGCCCAGCACTTCCCGCTCTACATCGATCCCACGGTGACCTGGGGCGAGGCGGAGCGGACCCTGCTGCGGTCGGACGGCTACGAGTCGTACGGCTGGGGCAACGGGGACGACAACCTGGGCAAGGGCGTCGGCAAGTGCGGTACCTGGGGCGGGTACTACTGCGGCCCGGGCTATACGCAGCGCCTCTACTTCGAGTTCTCCCCGGCCAACCTCAAGGGCAAGAGGGTGCTGGACGCCACGTTCCGGGTGACCGAGCCATGGGCGTTCCAGTGCGACCCGAGGTGGGTGCAGCTGTACCGGACCAACAACATCTCCTCGTCCACGACGTGGGCGTCGCGCCCCGCCCATCTGGACCTGGTGGGTGACCGGAACGTGTCCGCCGGCCGCGGTTCCTCGTGCGATCCGGACACCCCGGCGGCTCCCATCGAGTTCAACGACGACCCGAACGAGAGCTACGAGAACCTCACGCCGACGGTGAAGAGCTTCGCCGACGGCAAGTTCTCGCGCCTGACCCTGATGCTCAAGGCCAAGGACGAGACGGACGCGTCGGCCTGGAAGCGGTTCCGCAACGACGCGGTCCTGGCCGTCACCTACGTGGGACTGCCCGCGGTACCGACCAGCCCGACGGTCGCGTCCTCGTGCGAGACGAACGCGGCGGACCCGGCCTGGATCTCCGACCCGACACCGAAGTTCAGCGCGCGGGTCCAGGCGGCCGCGGGCGGTGAGGGCGGGGCCAGTCTGCGGGCCCGCTTCTACGTGCAGCGCAAGACGTCCGACGGGTGGTCGGAGGTGGCGACCGAGCCGGTCCGCCCGTCCAGCGGCTACGTGGGGGACAACGCCACGGTGACCGTGGACTCCCCGGTCACACTGGCGCAGAACGCCTCCTACCGGATGGCCGTGTTCACCCGCTCCTACTACAACAGCGGCGACAGTTCGATCGAGAGCCACAGCACGGTGACGACGAAGGGCTGGTGCTACTTCACGATCGACTCGACCCGTCCGAAGGCACCGACGGTCACCGCCCCCGCCGGAGCGGTGTACGCGGTGTGCCCGGACGACGGGGACGGCTGCGGTGAGGCGACGGGCGGGCCCGGCGTCGCGGGGCAGTTCACGTTCACCAAGAACTCCGCCGACGCCAACGTCGTCGCGTTCGAGTACAAGCTCGCCACCGACAAGGTGTGGACGAAGGCGGCCGCGACGAGCACGCTCACCCGCTCGGTCAAGCCGGCGCTCTCGGGCGTCCAGGTCCTGTACGTGCGGGCGGTGGACAGCGTGGGGACCGGCCAGTCGGGGGAGACCGCCGCGATCCGGTTCAACGTCGCCGAAGGCGAAGGCCCCTTTGGGCTGTGGCACTTCGACGACTCCGCCCCGGGCTCGGGGGCGACCGCCGCGGCCGACGCGGGGACGGCGCCGGGCAGCCGGCACGACCTGACGCTGCGCACTGCAGGGGCGGGCTGGTCGACGTTCTCCCGGACCGGTGAGGGAGGACGGTCGCTGTGGCTGAACGACACCACGAACACCGCCAACCAGACCGGATACGCGGACTCGTCCGGCCCCGTGGTCAACTCTCAGTCCTCGTTCACGGTGTCGGCCTGGGCCTACCCGGCGGACGACACCGCGTTCCGCACGGTGCTGTCCCAGACCGGCAGCGACAACAAGGGGTTCTCGCTGTACTACTCGCCGGGCGTCGGCCGCTGGGTGTTCCTGATGTACTGGTGGGAGAACGGCACGCGCAAGTACATCGGCGCGAACGCCGACGCGACGCCGGGCATCACGCTGAAGACCTGGACGCATCTGGCCGGGGTCTACGACGGTGACGCGCACACCCTGAGCCTCTTCGTGAACGGGCAGCGCCAGGGCGACCCGGTGCCGGTTCCCGAGGCGGGCTGGGCGACCGTGGTCGACGGCAACTTCCAGATCGGCCGTGCGGGCGGCTACAACGGCACGTTCAACAACTACTGGAAGGGCCGCGTGGACGAGGTCGCCGCCTTCCAGACCGCTCTGCCGGACGCCGAGGTCGCCAAGGTGGCCAAGCTCCTGACCGCGGACGAGAGCGCCCGCGCCGTGGAACTCGTGGCGGCCTGGCAGCCGCAGGGCAGCACGGGCACCGCCGCCCTCACCGACACGGTCAGCGGTTATGGCCGCGGCCTCCAGCTGAACGGCGGGGCGTCCGTCACCGACGACGCGATCGTGCTGGACGGTGTCGACGACTCGGTCACCGCGCCCGGTCCGGTCGTCGACGACCGGGAGTCCTTCACGGTGACCACCGAGGTCGAACTGGACCAGACGGTCCTGGACGGCAAAGCGAACGGTTACACGGCCCAGGTGCTCGGACAGCGGACGGCCGGCGGTTCGGCGTGGGGTCTGTGGTACCAGCGCACCGGCGTCGAGGAGTACATCGACGAGGAGACGGGCGACCTGCTGACCCGGCCCGTCGGGTTCTGGCGCTTCGGCCGCCTCAACGCCGACGGCTCCTTCACCGCGGTCGACTCCGAGGAGGCGGCGGCCGGTGGCGCGGTACGGCTGACCGGGGTGTACGACGCCCAGGAGGGGACGATCCGGCTTTACCTCGCCTCCACCCAGAACGGTGTGGACACCGCGTACACCGCGGTGATCGGCTCCGGGGAGCTCGCCGGCGGCAAGGGCTTCGTCGACGCGGCCTGGGGCCACTACCTGCCCGGCCGGATCACGGACATCAGGATCTGGGCCGGTGCCGCCGCCGACAGCGACCAGGTCGGCGCCATGGTGGGCGTCGCCCAGGACGACGAGAACGACGACGTGTCCGGCTGATCGGCTGATCCCGTGAGACGGCCGGCCCTGTCCCCTGGGGCCGGCCGTCACACCGGGGCCTTCTTTTGCTCGTACGGCGCGGTGCCCGCACGCACGGCCGCTTACCCATGCTCAGTTCACCCGTGACCCTGATGGGGGTTGTCAGTGTTCGGAAGACGGATGCCACGCGGCAGCCATTGGCATGATCGTGTCAGAAGTGTGCTGTTTCTGCTGGTGTCGGTGGCGGTGGCCGGCGGCGGTCTGACGCCGGTAGCCCAGGCTGCGGGCGGCTCGCCCGACCTGAAGCCCCTGTGGGAACGGCAGGTCACCCCGACCGAGGAGGTGACCGGGCTCGGCGCCGAGGGGGAGCGCGCGGCGGTGTCCACCGGGAGGAAGAAGAACAAGACCCAGGCCGACAGCGCCGAGGCCGAGCAGCGGGCCGCCTGGCCGCAGGGCGGCAGCGGCCGGATATCCGTCTCCGCCGCGGGCAGGAAAGCCCCGGCGCAGGTCGGCGGACTGCCCGTCGCCGTCGCCGCTCCCGAGGCGGCGACGTCGCCCGCCGACGGAACCGTGCGGGTGAAGGTACTGGGCCACCGGGCCGCGACCGACGCCGGTGTCCGCGGCGTCGTGCTCACCGCCGAGGCCACCGAGGCGGGGACCGCCGACATCAGCGTGGACTACGGCGCCTTCGCCTCCGCGTACGGCGGTGGCTGGTCGGGCCGTCTGGGCCTGGTCCGGCTGCCGGAGTGTGCCCTGACCACACCGGAGAAGGCCGAGTGCCGCACCACCACCGAGGTGGCGTCGGCCAACGACGTCTCCGGCCGGACCGTCACCGGAACGGTCGCTCTGTCGGCCGCCGCCCCCACCGTGCTGGCCCTCGCCGCGACCACGTCGGGGGAATCCGCATCCGGTTCGGGCACCTACGCGGCGACTCAGCTGTCTCCCTCCTCCACCTGGGAGGCCGGCGGGTCGTCCGGGGCGTTCACCTGGTCCCACCCCGTGCAGGTCCCGCCCGCGCCCGGACCGTCTGCGGACCTCACCCTGAGCTACGACTCCGGGGCGGTCGACGGGAGAACCGCTTCGACGAACAACCAGTCCACCCAGATCGGCGAGGGCTTCACCTCCACCGCCGACTCCTACATCGAGCGCACCTACGGGGCGTGCGACGAGGACGGGCAGACGGACAAGTTCGACCTGTGCTGGAAGTTCGACAACGCCAGCCTCGTCCTGAACGGCAAGTCGTCCGAACTGGTCAAGGACGACACCACGGGCACGTGGCGGCTGAAGAACGACGACGCCTCGACGGTGACCCTGTCCACCGGCGCCGACAACGGCGACGACAACGGTGAGCACTGGACCGTCACCACCGGGGACGGCACCCGGTACGTCTTCGGCCTGAACAAGCTGACCGGCGCCGGCACCGAGCGCACCAACTCCGTGTGGACCGTCCCGGTGTTCGGCGACGACTCCGGTGAACCCGGCTACAGCCAGGGCGGCGCGTTCGCCGACCGGGCCGTCACCCAGGCGTGGCGGTGGAACCTCGACTACGTCGAGGACCTGCACGACAACGCCATGTCGTACTGGTACACCAAGGAGACCAACTCCTACGCCAAGAACGGCGCGAGCACCGCCACCGCCTCCTACACCCGGGGCGGCTACCTCACCAAGATCCTCTACGGGCAGCGCGCCACGACCCTGTTCACCGGCGTGACATCCGCCAAGGTCGAGTTCGCGTACGCCGAGCGCTGCACCGCCTCCGACTGCTCCGAACTGACGGACTCCACCGCCCCGAACTGGCCGGACGTCCCCTTCGACTCGATCTGCGCCTCGGGTGACGACTGCCTTGCGACCGGACCGTCGTTCTTCACCCGCAAGCGGCTGACCGAGATCGACACCTACGTCTGGTCCGCCGGCACGAGCGCGTTCACAGCCGTCGACACCTGGAAGCTGACCCAGCAGTACCTCGACGGCGGTGACATCGGTGACACCACCGACCAGACCCTGACGCTCAAGAGCGTGCAGCGCACCGGCAAGAACGGCACCGCGATCGGCCTGAACCCGGTCACCTTCACCTACGACATGCGGCCCAACCGCGTGGACGGCGACCGGGACGACATCCTGCCGCTGACCAAGCCCCGCATCCGCACGGTCACCTCGGAGACCGGTTCCATCACCGACGTGACCCTCTCGGACCCGGAATGCGTGCGCGGCAGCTCCGTGCCTGCGGCCGAGGACGAGAACACGTCGTCCTGCTACCCGCAGTACTGGCACGTCAACGGCGCCGAGGAAGCCTCCGTCGACTGGTTCCACAAGTACCGCGTCACCGACGTGGTCACCAGCGACCCCACCGGCCACGGCGCGACCATGGAGAGCCACTACGCCTACGGCACCCCGGCCTGGCACTACAACGACTCACCCTTCACCCCGGCCGACGAACGCACCTGGTCCATCTGGCGCGGCTACCGCACCGTCACCGTCACCCAGGGCTCCGGCTCCGGCCTGTCGAAGAAGACCTCGGTCTACCTCCAGGGCATGAACGGCGACCGGCTCCTGGCCGCCGACGGCACCCTGGACCCGGACGCCCGGCGCACCGCGACCGTGCCCGGCACGGACCTCACCGGCCTGGACGTGCCCGACCAGACCGACAGCGAGCAGTTCGCCGGCTTCCTCCGCCAGGAGATCACCTACAACGGCGCGACCCCCCTCTCCGTCACCGTCAGCGACCCCTGGTCGAAGCGGACCGCCACCCAGCACAAGTCGTACGCCGACACCGAGGCGTACTACGTCCGCACCGCCAGAACCACCGGCCACACCTATCTCACGGCCACCCAGTCCTGGCGCTCCACCGCCTCGGCCACCACCTACGACGACTACGGCATGGCCGTGAAGGCCGAGAGCACCGGTGACGTCGCCAAGACCGGCGACGAGACCTGCACCCGCACCTGGTACGCCCGCAACGACAGCCTCGGCATCAACTCCCTCACCTCGCGCACCCGCACGGTGGGCCGGGCGTGCTCCGTCGCCGAGGCGGACCTGTCCCTGCCCACCGGCGCGGCGACCTCCGGTGACATCGTCTCCGACACGGCCACCGTCTACGACTCGGCCAGCGCCACGGCCTGGACCACGACGCAGACCCCCACCAAGGGCGAGGCGACGTGGAACGGCCGCGCCTCGGCCTACCCGGCCACCGCCTCCGAGGGCGAGCGCGCCCCGTCGTCCTGGCAGACCGTCAGCCGCGTCACCTACGACACCCTCGGCCGCCCCGCCACCACCACGGACCCCGCCGGCAACCCGACGACCGTCACCTACACCCCCGCCGACACCGGTCCGCTCACCCGCACGCAGACCAAGGACGCCAAGCTCTACAGCACCTACGCCTACATCGACCCGGCGCGGGGCCAGACCACCAAGACCTTCGACCCGAACAACCGGATCACGGAGACGGCCTACGACGCGCTGGGCCGCACCACATCGGTGTGGCTCCCGAACCGCAGCCACGCCGGCGGACAGAGCGCCAGCTACGTCTTCGACTACTCGATCTCCAGCACCGCCCCCTCCTGGACCTCCACCGGCACCCTGAGGGCGGACGGCACCACCTACTCCACCTCCTACACGATCTACGACTCGCTCCTGCGCACCCTCCAGACGCAGACCCCCGGTGCCACCAGCGGCCGGATCCTGACCGACACCCGCTACGACAGCCGGGGCCTGGCCTACGAGGCGTACGCCGACATCTTCGACACCGCCGCGCCGTCCGGGACGTACGCGCAGACCGAGTACGGGGAAGCCCCCAGCCTGACCAGGACCGGGTACGACGCCGCCGGACGCCCGACCACGACGACCTTCCTGGTCGGCGGCGTCCAGAAGTGGCAGACCACCACCACCTACACCGGTGACTCCACCGCCACCAGCGCCGTCACCGGCGGCTCCGCGAGCCGCACGATCACCGACGCTCTCGGCCGCACGGTCGAGACCCGCCAGTACGCGAGCACCTCGCCCGCGGACAGCGAGTACGGCACGGGTGTGGGCGCCGACTTCGCCAGGACCCGGTTCACCTACACACCCGCCGACAGACAGAAGACGATCACCGGCCCGGACGGCGCGGTCTGGTCGTACGCCTACGACCTGTACGGCCGCCAGGTCTCCGCGACCGACCCGGACAAGGGCACCACGACCACCGGCTACACGGCACTCGACCAGGAGGCCTGGACCAAGTCGGCCGGCGGGCAGGCGGTGATCTCCGCCTACGACGTGCTCGGCCGGGTCATCGACACCTGGAAGTCGGCGGCCGGCGCGGACCTCACGAACGCGTCGGTCCTCGCGGCGCAGAAGACGGACGCCAACAAGCTCACCCACCTCACCTACGACACCGTGACCTCGGGCAAGGGCAAGGCCGCCACGTCCACGCGGTACGTCGGGGGAGCAGCCGGCGGCAAGGCGTACACGCAGGCCGTCACCGAGTACGACAGCCGCTACAACGTCACCGGCTCGAAGCTCACCCTTCCCGCCGACGAGCAACTGGTCACCTCGGGCGCCCTCGACTCCAACGTCCTGGACTTCACCGCCCACTACAAGATCGACGGCACCCTGGAGCAGACGACCGAACCCGCGGCCGGCGGCCTCCCGGCGGAGACCATCGAGTACGACTACTCCGCCCAGGGCCTGCCCACCACGCTCAGCGCCGGCGGCAAGGGCATCGTCCTGAACACCATCTACACCGACCTCGGCCAGGTCTCCACCCTCCGCCTCGGCGCCTCGGAAGCGACCGGCACGAACAAGGTCGACATCGCCTACGGCTACGAGGACGGCACCCACCGCCTCCTCCAGACCCAGGTCCATGCACAGACCCACGCCTACGACGCGCTCAACCTGCACTACACCTACGACGACGCCGGCAACGTCACCGAGATCGCCGACACCACCACCCTCGCGGGCACCGGCAAGGCCGACACCCAGTGCTTCGCCTACGACGGCTACCAGCGCGTGACCGAGGCATGGACACCGACCACCGGAGACTGCGCGGACAGCGGGCGCACCGTCACCAACCTCGGCGGCGCGGCCCCCTACTGGACGAGCTACACCTACGACGACGCCGGCCAGCGGGCGACCGAGACCACCCACGGCAGCAGCGGCTCGACGACCACCACCTACTGCTACAAGGAAGGCACCGCCCAGCCCCACACCCTCCTCGCCACCACCACCGGCACCTGCACCGGTACCACGGCCCAGTACGCCTACGACGCCGACGGCAACACGACGAAGCGCCCGGACGACAGCACCGCGCAGAAGCTCGACTGGGACAGCGAGGGCCGGCTCACGCGCCTGACCGAGGACCCGACCGGTGCCGCCCGCGCCACGGACTACCTCTACGCGGCCGACGGAAACCTGCTCATCCGCCGCAACACCGCCGGCGACGGGGAGACCGTCCTGTACCTGGGCGCCACCGAGGTGCACCTGAAGGGAGGCAAGGCGTGGGCCAACCGCTACTACACCCACGGCGGCGAGACCGTCGCCCTGTGCAGCAACCAGTCCGGCACGTCGAAGACCACCTACCTCACCGGTGACCAGCACGACACCAACACCGTGGCGATCACCTCCGACACCCAGGCCCTGACCAAGCGGTACCTGACCCCCTTCGGCACCGAACGAGGCAGCAGCGCCGCAAGCTGGCCGGACGACAAGGCGTTCCTGGGCAAGACGAAGGACAGCGACACCGGCCTCACACACGTCGGCGCACGCGAATACGACGCCGCAATCGGCCAATTCATCAGCGTCGACCCACTCCTGCAGACCGACATCCCCCAGACCCTCAACGGCTACAGCTACGCCGCGCAGAACCCGATCACCCAGGCGGACCCCAGCGGCATGGGCCTGGCCTGCGGAGGGCACGGTGATGACGCCGCCTGTCCGACGAGGCCCGACGGTACCCCGGGGAATGGCCGACCCAACGAAGCCGTCAAGCCCGTGTATGCCTGCCCTAGCCTCATCAACCCGCAGTGCCCGGAGTACACGGGCGGCACCGCTAGCGGCGGATCGGGGAGCCGATCGGGCAGCGGGACCGCCAGCGGATCGCGCAACGGGACGCTCAGTATGCCGGGCAGCACGAAGGCGGACACGCCGCATATGGGTGCGCCGTACAAGTCGGAGTGGAGCCTGTGGGACTACTTCAGTCCCTCCATGTCTCACTCGATCGCACTGTACGACGACCTGACGAAGGGTGCGTGCGCTGCCGGACTCAAGCTGTCGTGCGCCCTGTGGAAGCACTATCGCGGGGCCAGCGGGGACGACTACGACCTGGACGCGGCCACGGTGGACGACCTGTTGAACGATGCGGGAATGCGCGGACTCATCAGTCGTCAGGTGAGCAGTTGGGGACGTGAAGCGGCCGGTAGCTGCAAGGGAAGCAAGGCGTGTACCTTCAGCGCGGACAGCGGCTGGCTCCCGGGAACCTTCAAAGGCCTCGACGCCAAGAACGCCATCGGCAACGTGAAGTACCGCATCAACGCCTCGGTGACGGTCGGCGCAGACGATCGCGTCACCAGCACCTATCGTGTCAACCTCTTCAAGAACTGGAACTTCGACCGGGGGAAGAAGGCAGCTGTCCCATACAGCGGGGCCTCGATCGACTTGGGCCAGTTCCTGGATCTCCATGAGCACGGATACGCGAGGGAGTACGACATGCTCGGTACCAGCTCACTGCATGACTTCTAGCCGATGGGAATCAGTGCGACATGAAGATTCGGATCAACGGACGCAGACTGGCCTGCAGGTTCCTTCTGCCAGCTCTTGTTGCACTGGCCTGCTGGGGGTGTGGTGTGGCTGATGCGGAGTCGAGCGTTCGAGCCGGCGTGCAGGACGGCTCTCGGATGTACGACGAGTGCGCCGACGGACGGAGCCTTGAGAAGATCCAGCAGGTCTACGGTCTCGCCATTCCCGCCGCGGCGGAGAACCTGCGGTACTGCGAACAGGAGAACTGGTCGGGCAGCGAAGGGGAATTGCAGTTCGATACGTCCAGAAAATTGCTGCACGCGTTCCTCTCCGAGTCCGGGCAGGACAACTTGCAGTTGGTGAAGGGCGAGCCCGCGAACACGGAGAGGGAATGGCAGGAAATCCCTACCGGAGTACAGATGGAAAGCGGCACCTACGTCAACCGGATCGGCGGATGCGACAACGCCATCATGCTCGATGTCCAACCGTTGACGGCCGAGCGAGTGCGCGTCTACCTCAGTGTGATATGTGCTTCATGACCGGTTCGGTGTGGGCCGCGGCGCTCTGATGCGCTGCCCGTCTACAGACGGCTCGGCCTCTCGGGCACCGAGAGGCCGAGCCGCCTGGTCAGACAGGTGCAGCCGTAACCCCGGTCGCTGGCCGCCTGGCTTCGTTCACTCCTCTTAACCTCGCGCTTTCGCGAGGTGGGGTGTCCGAGGCTTGATCAAATAAGCGCACGCAGCAGCCCACTCTCCAACGCCCACGGCCCAGGTAGCTGCGGGAGGGGACCGCTCCCGTTTCTGGTCCGTTCTGTGTGCCGCCCTCATCGCGCCGGCGGCCCTGGCGGCCGGTGCCGCGTGCTTGACGATCTTCAGGTGCAGGTTGATCCGGGTGCGGGAGATGACCGCCGCCCGGATGTCCGGCCGCCACGTCGGCCGGGACGGGGCGCGCCACGGCTCGCCCGGCCGCCAGCCCTCCCCGCGCGGGCGCTCGCGCAGCTTGGCGGTGGTGGTGGCGGCAGCTCCCCTCTCCACCGGCGCTGGTGGCGGCAACTCCGCACAGCAGAAAGCCGTCCATGTGGACGACGGCTGCAAGGACTGGGGCTTGCTGTCCAGCGTCTGCCGCAGCGTCGGAGAGGTCTTCTACGGCGCCGTCAGCAACGTCCCGCACGCCGTCGAGTACGCCGGCTGGATCTGGGACGACGACTGCTGGGGTGGCGGCCCGGGCACCCACCCCGGGCTGTGACTACGGCGCCCGGTTCGACCAGTGGGTGGCCGAGCACGGTGACGACATCGAAGGCGACGCCTATCTCGTTCCCAGCGCCGCAGCCGCCTTCCTGACCCACAAGCCGACCAGCCTCAAAGGCAGGCCCATCAGCTTCTCCGCCGCAAGGAAAGTGAAGATCGACATGCCGCATATACTCGATCGGCACACCGCGGAGGGGAAGACCTATCAGCAGAGCGTCCGCGACGTGGAACTCCAGGGCAGCGTGCGCTACGAAGGACAAGTTCTACGACCACATGACTCCGAAGCAGATAGAGAGCGCCGTCCGTCAGGCCTGTCGAAACGCTGGAAGTCCGATCAAAACGCAGGGAGACCGCTACCTCGTGAGAGGTGCCGGCAAGGGAATGACGATCGGGCTCTGGTGCAACAAGGTGACGCAAACAATCGAAACGGCATATCCGATCGGGCGTGGATGATGTTTCGGGTCTTCGTGGAAGCCGAGTCGCTGGAAAAAGCCGGGTCCGGCGCGATCTGGGGCTCTTGCCGTCCACTGCGAGGCCGCGGAGCCCGGTTGGCTTCAGGCGGCGGTCGGCGAGCCAGCGCCCGACAGCCAGGTCCAGCGCGTCGCCGTCGATGCGGGCCAGCAGTCGGCGGACCGTGGTCCCGGCGGGCAGGACCCGCCTGGGCAGAAGCGGATCGGGGTCGGCACCGACCTGTTCCAGCACATACCCAGGGGCATCGGCGATCCATTCGCCGACCGCCAGCAGCGAGGTCGCTCCGGCCAGCACCGCGCACGCGGTGAGAGCGAGCACAGCGGCCAGGCGGTGGCGCACCCCGCGTGGGTCACGCGGGTCCGGCACCTCAGCCAGCCGCTCCAGCAGGCCCGGGACCTCCCCGGGTCCGACCTGCGGATTCTCGCGCAGTTGGTCAAGGGCAGGCGGGATCAGAGATGATGCGTCGGCAGGCACGGTCTTCCACTTGGATCACGGGGCGTAGAGAACTCCATGATCTTGGAAGCCGTGCCTGTCACGTTCCGGGAGCACCGCTGAGCCGGCAGTTCACCACGAACCGGGCGTCACGCGACTACGCCGAAGCCCTGGGGAGTGTCGAAAAATAAGTCCTTGGTCTTGGCGTGGTCATGAGCTCGCGAGATCGCGCCCGGCGATCGCGGCAAGTTGTTGGGCCGTGGTCACGGTGAGGGCGCCGGTGGAGGCGGTGTGACCGAGTGCGGTGAGTACTGGGGTGGCGTCCCAGAGGGTCGCGCCGATCCGGCTCTTACTCAGGCCAGTCGCCTCGGCGAGCACGGCGTTCGTCATGGACCAGCGCTTTTTGAGGAGGAAGACGACGAGTTGGTCGGCGGCGGACAGCCGTCTGCCGCCGGCACCGGGGCCACCATCGGGACGTTTTCCGGGAAGGAGGAT